>CAZFSE010000294.1:0-2587 GCA_964521805.1 uncultured Verrucomicrobiota bacterium | reverse complement strand
TGGGGAGCCTATCTCATCGAAATGCATGACCTCTGGTTCCCCTTCTTTCTGTTTTTCGCCAAATACGGCTTTATCGCCATCGGGCTTTCCGTCCTCTGGATTGCCCTGACCGAGCTGGGCTTCCCGTCCACGGCCTGGCATCACCTGGCGTTCACCGCCTATGTGATTCTCCTGCCCATCGGACGATTCATCCGTGAATTGGCAGGAACAGATCCTCCGCCGCGCCTGGATATCACCGATAATCTATGCCGCATGACGACCGTCATCCTCCTGGCCATGGTCATTGCCCATGTGCTCAGCCGCGCCATCATTTCCCAAAGCGCCCCCTATGGAACCGATACGGATCCGCTCCTCCTGCTGGTCTGGATTCTGGCCATCTTGGTCATCGTCAGCGCCATGATGGTCTATCTGGGGCGCATCATCCGCCGCCGCCGTGATTACCGGCTCTGGAGCGTCTCCCGTGAACCGGATCACCGCCCAGCCGATGAATTCTAACAACAAAAGAGGACGCGGCATGTCGTCCAATTATCTTCCAGATCGTGAAAGGAATGCGGCCCGTGAAAAAGCCGGCCTCCTCGAACTCTTCTGGACCTTTCTTCGCATTGGTGCGCTGACGCTTGGGGGCGGCCTGGCAATGGCCGCCGTCATGCGGCATGAACTGGTCCATCGGCGGCGCTGGATGAATGACGAGGAATTCCTGGCTGAACTGTCCACCACGGCCCTGCTCCCCGGACCCATTGCCGTCAACCTCGCCTATTTGCAGGGGCGCCGCCTGCGGGGAGGGACCGGTTCGGCGGCCGCCGTGTTGGGTGTGGTCTTGCCCTCCTTTTGCATCATCCTGCTGATGGCCATGTTTGCCTTGCCGTACATGAGCCATCCGCGCGTCGCCGCCTTTTTTCGCGGTTGTGCGCTGGCGGTGGCCGGCCAACTGGCGTTCGTGGGCTTCACCTTTGGACGAAAACCCCTGCGCCATTGGCGCAACATCCTGGTCTGCGCAACCGGCCTGTTGGTGGCGGGGGCTTTGCACTGGCACCCCATTTGGGCCGTGGTGGTGGCAGGCCTTCTGGGATACTGGATCTGCCCCCACCATCAGGCAAATGGCCCCCCATCCCAAAAAGTCATGGAATGAACGCCCTCCTCCAACTATTCGTGAGCTTTCTGCTGATCGGCCTGGGCGCCTATGGCGGCGGGCTCGTAACCATTCCCCTCATTCAGCATGAATTGGTCAATATCCGCCACTGGCTGACTTTCCAGGAGATGTCTCAGGTCGTCGCCCTGGCCCAGATGACGCCCGGGCCCATCGCGATCAATGCCGCCACCTTTGTCGGGTGGAAAATGAGCGGGCTGGCGGGCGCAAGCGCCGCCACGCTGGCCGTCATCTTGCCCGGCCTTCTGCTGGCGGCCGGGTTGGCGCCATTCCTGGACCGCATCCGGAACAATGCCCACACACAGCGATTGCGCATGGGAATTCAACTGGGGGTGTTGAGCCTGATTCTTTTTGCCATCTGGGCGTATGGCGCCTCGGCCATCCATAGCGTGCAGGAACTTATGCTGGCCGTGGCGGCTCTGCTCCTGCTGGTTCTTCTGGAGGGCCGCGCCCATCCCCTGTGGGTGATCCTGGGGGGCGGCCTGGCCGGCCTGCTGATCTTTTAATCCCTGGCCTGCCCCGGCAGGCGTGATTTCGATCGACCCTTTTCCTGATTCTGCTTCTCCAACAAGCTCAGTTGCTGATACAGCATCTCCGTGCGTGGCAGGGATAAACCCTTGCGCTGTACAGCGCGCAAAGGGCGGCCATATATGGCCTCCAGCTCCATCGGACGCCCGTGGTCATAATCCAGCTTCATGCTGGTCTGATACGGCGCCATGCGGTCGGTGTCCCTCAGCATTTTCTTCACAAAAGCCTCCGGGATGACGCGCCCCAAAGCCGCCGCACCCTGCACCACCTCCTCCATCAGGCATCGGATCAGTTTCCGCAGAGGCGGGTGGCGCATCATGTCCCGTGTGGAAGCCCTCATCACCACGGAAAGCCCATTGTAAGGGATATTCCAAACCAGCTTCTTCCAGCGGGCCAGGACCAGATCCTCCAGCAGTTGTACAGGCGTTCCAGTCTTCCGCAAATCTTCGGCAATGGCCTCCATGACGGGCGTGATGCCCCCCCAGCGATAGCCCGCCCGGTAGCGGGCCATGGAGATCAGGCCATAGTCCAAGTGGCGGATATGTCCAGGGCCGATTTTGTTCGCACACAGGAAGCTCATGCCGCCCAAGATCGTGCGCCCCGGCGCCCACCGGGCGACTTCCCGCTCCGCATCAAACCCATTCTGGAGAAGCACCACCGTCCCCCCCGGACGCACCACCCGCGGGAGAATCTTTTTGAGGCAGACATTCGCGCCAGCCTTCAGCGCCACCAGCGCCACATCACAGGCCGGCAGGTCGCGTGGATCCCGCCAAGCATGCACGTTCCGCAGATGAAACCCTCCCTCCGGAGACTCCACCTTCAGCCCCAACTTCTTCACATGGGCATAATCGCTGTTCAGCAGGAAATGCGTCTCAAACCCCGCCCGTTGGAGGCGTCCGCCATAGAGCCCCC
>CAZFSE010000293.1:0-2635 GCA_964521805.1 uncultured Verrucomicrobiota bacterium | reverse complement strand
GAAGACAACCAGGTCAACCAGATGGTCGCCCGCGGCCTGCTGGACACCCTGCAGTGCCAGGTGACCATCGCCCCCAATGGGCGCGACGCCGTGGATCAGGTTCAGCACAACGGCTATGACCTCGTTTTCATGGACTGCGCCATGCCCATTATGGATGGCTACGAAGCCACCCAGAACATCCGCCAATGGGAACAGGGGCTTGCGGCGAGCCATAAACGACTGCCCATCGTCGCCATGACGGCGCGCGCCATGCCGGATGACCGGGCCCAATGCCTGGCCGCCGGCATGGATGACTTCATCAGCAAGCCCATCAACAAGACCGCCCTGCTCGAGGTGCTCCGGCGCCACCTGGCGGGCAAAGGGGGCCGCGCCCCGGCGCCTCCACCGGAGGCCGGCTTCTTCAAATCAGAGCCCCCTCTGATCAATGTTGAACAGCCGCTGTCTTTTGGACGCGAGCGCCCCGAACTGCTCCAGGAGGTCATCGAGGTTTTCTTGCGGGACAGCCAGCAACAAGTGGAGCAACTGCGCAAGGCCATTGCCGAGCGCCATGCCGACCGCATCTACCGGGTGGCCCACACCATCAAAGGCGCCGCCCTCAACCTCGGCGGCGAACTCCTGGCCCATCACGCCCGGATCATCGAAGACCAGGGCAAACAAGCAAAGATGGACGGCCTGGACGCCGCGTTTCAGCGCCTGGAAGAAGTGCGCCAGCTCTTTGCCGCAAAACTGCAGGAGGAGGACTGGAAAAAGGAAACCCGCCGGGAATCCTGACCGGTGGCCAGACCCCGGCGGCCTTGTGCCGCTGGCCCGGCCCGCCGAGGCGGCTTCGCGTTGGGATCCGGCATGAGCAACAGAACTTTCCCTCTTTCTAACTCTCCCTCGCAGGGGTATACTGTGCGCCGGATACCCAAAATATGGAAATGCACTGGAGGCCGGAAACATGAAATCCTTGCGCATGTTGGTGGTGGAAGATGAGTTCATCAGCCGCAAATTATTGCTGGCTTTCTTACATCCGCTGGGCCTCTGCCAGGCGGCCAAGGATGCCACGGAAGCCCTGCTGGCCGTCGAGCTGTCCTTCAAGGAAAATCAGCCTTATGACCTGATCTGCCTGGACATCAAACTGCCCGACTTGGACGGGCAGGAGACGCTCAAGAGAATCCGGGCCCTGGAATCAGGGCATGGCATCATGCCCGGGGATGGCGCAAAGATCATCATGACCACCGCCATCGAGGATCCGGCCAGCATCATGCAGGCCTTCAAGGGCCAGTGCGAAGCGTATCTCGTCAAGCCCATCCATGAAGCCCGCCTGCTGGAACAGATTAAAAAACTGGGACTGATGAACCCGTGAATTCGCCGTCCATCATGGCGGTGGATGACGATCTTGTCACCCTCACCCTGCTCCAGGGCATCCTCGCCTCCGCCCACATGGCGCCCCATGGGTTTTCCGACCCGTTTGCGGCTTTTCAAGCGCTCCAAAACCATCCGGACCAATACGACCTGCTGATCACGGACATCAACATGCCCGGCATGGACGGACTGGAGCTTCTGCGGGCGGTGCGCCTGCTGTCGCCGCTGTTGCCCGTGATCGTCCTGACCAGCCGGGACGACAAGGAAACCGTCCGCAAGGCGCTTCAACTGGGCGCGAATGATTACATGGACAAGCCGATCCAGCAAGCGGCCCTGATGGAAGGCATTCGAACTCTTCTCTCCTCCGCCCCCCGCAAGCGCATCGAGGAGTCCCTGAAAACCAGCCAGGGGGTGCGCGAGGCCCAGCAGGCCCTGATGCAGTCGGACGGAACCCGCCCGCTCTTTGAACGGGAACAGCTCGCCTTCTGGCACCGGCCCCTGACCGATGCCGGCGGCGACTTCCTGTATGGCGCCACCTTCGGCCCCGGAAAGTACCACCTGACCCTGGTGGATGCCGCCGGGCATGACGTGCTCAGCTCCTACCATGTCGCCGAGTGCAAGGGGCTCATGGAGGCGCTGGCCGGCCCGGGAATCCTGCCGGAGGATTTTCTCGCCCGGCTGAACGGCAAGCTCATTCATTTGCCGCATCAACGGCACATCTGTGCGCTGGATATGCGATGGGATCCCGGCCAGGGCCTCTTCCACCTCGCCAATGCGGGCCTTCCCCACGGAGCCCTGTTGCGGGCCGGCGGCTCTTCCTGCATCCCGCTTGCACTCGATGGAACCATGCTCGGTCTCCTGGACCATGCCGCCTTTGACTCCATTCATTTCCGGCTCGCCCCTGGCGACCGGCTCCTGTTCTTTACGGATGGCCTTGAACCGCTGTGCGAGACCCAAGACCTGCTCACGGCCTGGGCCAAACTCCGCCAGGAAAAACCGCTCAGCCGGGCTCTCAACCGGCTGGTTGAACACCTGGGCCTTGACCAGGCCGCCACCCTGCAGGATGATCTGCTCCTGCTGGCCCTGGAGCAGGCGCCTGACACCCCCTGCGCCCCCGCCCCCGAAGACACCTGCCTGAGCCTGGTGTTTGGGTCGGAGCGCCGCGCCATCGAACCCCATGTGCAGAAGATACTCGCCTTCCTGCACCATTTCGCCCCAGACCCGCCGCCCTCTGAAAAAGTCCAGGATATCGCCACCTCCCTGCGGGAACTGCTCTCCAATGCGATTC
>CAZFSE010000292.1:0-2713 GCA_964521805.1 uncultured Verrucomicrobiota bacterium | reverse complement strand
AGTCAGGCCGCCTGGTGTCCGCTTGCCGGTCGCTGACGCTCCGGCAAGATAAGAGTTTTCGTCCACGTCTCCGCCTCTTTGTCTCCATGGTGGCGGGAGCATCTTGTTCGCGTTCAAAAGCGTGGGGACCTATGCCTTTTCGATTTGGAATGCCATGCCGGGCGCTCTCCAAAAGGGTTCAAGTTCAATCGTGAGGGTAGTCGTTGAAAACCCGTTTTCAAAGAGACAATGACGCATGTAGCAATTTGTCACATTTTTTAGAAAGCTGTAATTGCGTAAGTTGTTCTATCAAAAAGTGCTTTGCCACTTGAATAAATAATCCTGCAAACGCTCTCAATAATGCTTCGTGTGTCATTATTGGTAAAAGATTGTTTGTGAACTGGATGTGGCCTTCAGTGGCCTCCAGGATTGTCGTTGCGGTCTCTTTTGCTACATGAAGCATTCTGAGGTGTTTCCGTAAACTGGTATGACTCCTGCAGTAATCCTCTTTCAATCCGTACTGATCTGGAGGAGAGAGGATGAATTTCAAGAAGTTGAGCTGGGTGGTGGCGGTGCTGATGCACGCAGGACTGTGGTCTGTAGCCGGTGCCCGTTCGCTTTCCAGCGACTTGGGGCCGCTGGCGGTGGTCTTGGAAGATTTCAGCGACATGGTGACCCTGCAGGATGCCAGCGTGAACGATTTTTCGGGCAATATGGGCGTCATCAACAAGGACGACCTTCCGTTTGGGAAAACCTCCATCATCTCGCGGGATGGGCGCAAGAGTGCGTTGAAGTTTGATTGGGATTTCTCCAATACCAGCGATGAGATTGCCTTCACGGGACTTTTCTTTTCTTTGTTTGGCCTCTCGGATGCGAACGTTTCGTTTGACGGAATATCTCAACACAAGATCCGGTTTGATGAGCACAGCCTGGACTTGGATCGTCTGGATGGCGTCTTGTCGGAGGCGTGGGGTGAGCGAAAGGCGAAGGCCATCTGGTTTGAGGTGCTGTACAATGGCAAGCGCCCGGTGCATGTCCGCCTGGAACTAAAAGACACGGCGGGCCGTGCGATGTACACGAGGATCAAGCTGAGTCCTTGTCCCAATCTGCAGAAGGTGGCCTGGCCGTTCCGGAATGAAAAGCATCGCCGCCAGCTGGGAGGATTTCCGGATTTGAGACAGGCGAAAATGCTGACGTGCATGGTGGAGCGGCGGCATCAAGGCGACCGCATTCAGAATCCGGATTCAGCGTCCCTGGAGTTCAACCGGATTTGGTTTGAGTGCGACCGTCCGGAAAATCAGCCGCTCAACGATGAGGCCTTGCTGGACCTGGTCCAGCGGCGCGCCCTGCAGTATTTCTTTGACTGGGGCAGTCGCAAACCCCAGTCGCGGGGCATCCCCCAGGACCGTTCCTCCTTTGGCGATTTGCTGACGGTGGGGGGCGTGGGGTTTGCCCTGCCCGCGCATGTGATTGCCGCCGAGCGCGGCTGGATGAAGCGGGAGGAGACGGCCCGCCGCGTGGTGTCGGTCCTGCGGATTCTGGACAATCCGGATGCGTTTGGCCCGGAACCGGTGGGGCGGCTGGGCTACAAGGGGTGGTTTTACCATTACCTGGGCGTGGATGGCCGCCGCCGCCAGAATGCCGACCAGAAGGATACGCTGGAAGATGAAAGCCTCAACACGGTGGAGCTTTCCACGATAGACACAGCCTTGGCGTTGATGGGTGTGTTGACGGCAAAAAGTTACTACAGCCGCAATGAACCGGTGGAGGCGGAGATTCGTCAGCGTGCGCAGTCCATTGTGGATCGTGTGGAATGGGATTTCATGATCGAGCCGGAGAGCGGTCAATTTTATCTGGGCTGGAAACCTTCCGAGCGCCGGGATGGGCCGGCCTTTGACCTTCCCTCCGCGGATGGGAAAGGCGGCTACTCCGGTGCGCCTGGCCATCCCATGACGCTGGACTACTACACGGATGAAGCCTCCCTGCTGGCCCTGCTGGCCCTGGGGCATGGTGGCGGCGATGTCCCCCTGTCGGTCTGGACGGCCTGGGTGCGCCAGCAGGATGAGGGCGGCTTGGTTCGTTCCTATCCGGGCTCGCTGTTCACGTTCCAATTTTTGCATGCCTTTCTGGATACGCGAACCACGGCCTCTCCGTCGTCCGAGGGCGGGGAAGCCATTCAGTGGTTCAACAATTCACGCCGGGCGATGTGGCGCGCGATTCAGCATGCCTCGCGGAGACCTGCCGGATTCAAGACGTATGGGCCGGATGCCTGGGGCGTATCGGCGGTCGAGGGGCCTTTGGATGAGTACCATGCCTATGGCCTTCAGCCGCTGGCGGTGGATCCTCAGCCCGCGGAGGATGGCACAGTTTCGTACTATGCGATGCTGAGTGCGGCCAGCTACGGAAGTGATTTGCGCCAGCGTGCGCTGTCCAGCGTCCGCCGGGGCTGGGCGCGTGGCCACTGGCATGGGCGCTTTGGCCTGCCGGATGCGTTCAACGACGAGATTGCGGAGGCCCTGCGCGGCCGGGCGCCCGCGCATTGCATCCGCTCGCACGGGCCTTGGGTTCAGCGCACGCTGTTTGCCATCAACCAAGGGCCGATGCTGCTGCACCTGGAGAATGCGCGGTCGGGGCTGATCTGGAAACTGCTGGGCCGGAACGAGCAAATTCAAACGGCCCTCAGCCGCATTCGCGATCCGCAATGGAAGGTGGCGCAACGCTAGAACGTGAGATG
>CAZFSE010000291.1:305-2744 GCA_964521805.1 uncultured Verrucomicrobiota bacterium | reverse complement strand
CAGGAGATGCTTCGACACGCCGGGCGCGCATGCGCCCTAGCGGCTCAGCATGACAGACGGGTTTGATTCAGGTTCCTGCTTGTGGCGCGATCCAGCATCCCCTATAGTGCCCGCCGAATTATGAAAGGTTTAATACTATCCTTGATGGTTTTTGCGGGATACGTGGTATCCACCATGGTCCTCTCCCACATCCTGCGCCCCCAGCGCCATGGGCGTCTATTGCTCTTTCCCATCTTCGCCTGGATGCCCGTTTTTTTCGTGCTGTATCTGAAGACCCCGGCGGACCTTTGGGTTCTCCCCCCGTCCTGGATGGCCAGCAGACCCTGGCTCGACATGACCTTCGGCTGGTTTGTTTATGCCCTCAACTGCCACAGCTTTTTTGATTTCTTCTATGGCTTCAATGGCGGATTCTCCATGTCCATCCTGCTGGAAATCCTGCGCACAGGGCCCCAGGGCCTGCAAACAGACACGCTGATCGAGGGCTATTACAACCCGGATGGGACCGACAAGATTTACGCATGGCGCGTCCCCCAATTGGTGGTCAAAAAGTACGTGCTCCTGGACCCACACAGCGGCGCGGCGGCCCTGACCGCCAAAGGCCGCCTGCTGGCCCGTGTGGCCATCCTCTTGAAACGCATCCTCAACCTGGGCGAGGGAGGCTGACATGGAAAAAGGCCTGTTCATCGCCCTGCTGGTTTCCGCCGCCTGGATGCTGGGCCATATCCTGCTGATGCACGGGCGACCCGCGGAAAACCGGGCCAAGGCCATGACCCTGTGCTGGCTGGCGAGCCTGCCCGTCCTCGTCGTGCTCTACTGGACCCTCCCTGCGTCCTGGCTGTCCTTCCTTTCTGCGCCAGGGGAATCCGCCTGGATGGGCTTCATCCTCTGCGCCCTCTCCAGCCTGCTACTCTATTTCCTTTTCGTGGAGTGCTTCTACCACATCGAGCGCGCCGTCACCCTGCGCATCCTGATTGAAATCCTGCGCAGAGAGGAAAAAGGCGCTGACCTCGACAGCATTCGGCAGGACTACGACGTGGCGGACATGATTCGTCGGCGGCTGGATGTGTTGCGGGACCGGGGCTTTATCGAAAACCGTGGCGGCGCCTGGCACCTTTTGCCCAAGGGCCGCCTCTTTGCGCGCACCATGCAGTTCTCCTGCTGGCTCTGGCGGTGCAAAGGCCAGAAAGACCGGGGCTGAAAAATCAGCCCCGCGACTGCAGATACCGCACGTACTCTTTCACCCCATCTTCGAGCGATGTCATGGACTCTTTGAACCCCGCGTTTCGCAATAAATCCATCTCCGCCTGCGTGTGGTACTGGTACTTGGCCCGGAGCGTCTCCGGCATGTCAATGTACGTGATCTTTGGCGGCTTGCCCATTGCCGTGAACACCGCCTTGACCAAGTCATTCCACGTGCGGGCCTGGCCGGTGCCGCAATTGAATAGACCCGAAGCCCGCCGGTGATCGTAAAAAAAGAGGGTCACGGCCACCGCATCCTTCACATAAATGAAGTCCCGGACCTGCTCCCCGTCCTTGTACTCCGGGCGGTACGACTTGAAGAGCTTCACCTCGCCCGTCTGCACAATCTGCTCATAGGCCTTGTGAATCACCGAGCGCATGTCGTCCTTGTGGTCCTCGTGGGGGCCATAGACATTGAAATATTTCAGCCCGACAATCCGGTCGAACAGCTCATGCTTCAGCGCCCAGAGGTCAAACATGTGCTTCGAGTAGCCGTACATGTTCAGCGGGCGCAGTTTCAGGGTCACCTCATCCTGATCGGAATATCCGAGCGCCCCATCGCCATAGGTCGCCGCGCTGGAGGCATAAATGAAGCGGGCGTTATTCTGAAGCGCCCAGGTGCAAAGCTCGCGGGTATAGCGGTAGTTGTTATCCGCCAGGAAGCCGGCATTCTTTTCCGTGGTGGCACTGCACGCGCCCAGATGAAAGACTGTCTCAATGCCTGAAAGCGTGTCATGCTGAACCGAGAATCGGAAGCTGTCCTTGTCCATCAATTCTTCGTAGCGCAGGCCCACGAGATTCTTCCACTTCTCATCCGTTCCCAAGTCATCCACAATCAGAATGTCGTCCTCGCCGCGCGCGTTGAGCGCCGCGACCAGATTCCGCCCGATAAACCCCGCTCCGCCCGTCACCACAATTTTTACGCTCATGTTGGCCCATCCTTTTTGCGGACTATATCGGCAGAATCCCCCTTCCCGCAAGCCTTTCCCCCGCCCGAACCGGCGGCACAGAAAAAACAGCGCGGCGGGGGTTGACAGCATCGCTCCCCTCCTATAATGTCTGCGCTCTGTTTAAGCCGATTTCTGGATGGGGGGTTAGCTCAGTTGGGAGAGCGCCTGAATGGCATTCAGGAGGTCGGGAGTTCGAACCTCCTACCCTCCACCATCCTTTTACCAGTTCGCTTTGCGAACTGCCCCGGCG
>CAZFSE010000291.1:0-205 GCA_964521805.1 uncultured Verrucomicrobiota bacterium | reverse complement strand
TAGTTTCCTAACGAAGCCGGGCCTCCACCATCCTTTCTTGCTGGGAGTGCGGCCCGAAGCTTCGGGCAGGTCGGGAGTTCGAACCTCCTACCCTCCACCATCCTTTTACCAGTTCGCCTTGCGAACTGCCCCGGCGTAGTTTCCTAACGAAGCCGGGCCTCCACCATCCTTTCTTGCTGGGAGTGCGGCCCAAAGATTCGGGCAG
>CAZFSE010000290.1:0-2776 GCA_964521805.1 uncultured Verrucomicrobiota bacterium | reverse complement strand
CCCGCTCCCACTGCGAATCATCATACTCCGGGGAACTCCAGGCACCCGCCGGCTTGAATTGCAATTTCCAGCCGGTGTCCGTCAGAATGTTGGTGCTGTGGGTGCGCACAGCCGCCTGGATCCAGTTGGGATACCGGCTCCACAAGGTATTCAGCGCCAGGGCATGGCGGCCCGGACCAAGGCGGACACCCGCCACACGAATCTTGTCCGGGGTTTCCGCGCCCAACACATCCCGCCCGTCCAGCAGGACCCGGCTTTTTGCGGTGGCATACAGGCTGACGAGGGCATGGGAGGGATCCTCATGGAACCAGAGCAACAGGCGCGCCTGCTCCAGGGCCGCCTCCTGGGT
The DNA here is from genome assembly GCA_964521805.1 of uncultured Verrucomicrobiota bacterium. Taxonomy (GTDB): domain Bacteria; phylum Verrucomicrobiota; class Kiritimatiellia; order CAIQIC01; family GWF2-57-35; genus CAZFSE01. The sequence continues at coordinate 2,427 of CAZFSE010000290.1, read as the reverse complement.
TTCCTTGGCAATGAAATGCTCGTACAACGGGCGGGCCTTCTCAAAACCCTCCATCCGCTCCAGATAGGCGATCTGCCGCAACCGCAACACCGGCGCAAAGGGGAAGGACGGATATTTCTCCAAGTAGAAATCAATGTAGTCACGGGCGCCCCCGTAATCGCCAAACCGCTCGTAATTGAAAAGGTCCGTCATGATGGAGGCCTCCGCCGTCGGATCCTGGGGTGGCTCGCGCGAGGCGGCCGAGCCCATTCCAAAAGGCGCCGGCCGGGGCTCTCTCAGGTAGTAGTACGCCATGCTTTCCATCCAGCCCCGGCTGGCATGATCCGGCCCGCGCTCAAAAAACATCGAAAAAGATTTTTGAAACACCACGGGATCCGCCAGGTGCAGGCGGTACTGCTGGATGCGAAAGTGGGCCTTCATGGGCAGGCCATGCAGGGGCCGGGCCAGCACGTTCTGGTAATACCAGCCCCCGTTAAAATAATCCTCCAGCCCCGTTCCCCGCCAGGAAGGCTGAACCTCGCCATCCACCAACATCAGTTCGTCGCCCTCCAGAATCCACCAGCTCTGATCCTGGCTGACCACGGCCAGCAGGCACCCCACATATTTCCCCTCGCCTTCCGTGCGCAGAATGGGATGCGGACGCCCAATTTCATTGGGCGAACTGCGGGACCAGGCCGCATGGAAATAGCCCCAGTCATTGCTGAAGGAATGCCAAGGCTCCACCTGGGCCGACACCTTGACCCGCAGGGGAAGAGCCCCCTGATTCTCCAGCCGGATGGCCGCGGACTTCCCGAACGGCATGGGAAACTTGGAGACAAAGGTTCCGCCCGTCAGGCCAAAGTAAAGGGACTGATACTGGCGGCGATTCCAGACGCTCCCAAAGAAATCACCCAGCGGCGCCAGCACGCTGGCAAATTCCGCCCCATCCCAATGGAGGCTCAACACCACGTCCCGCAACACCCGTTCACGGTCCACCGCCGTGGGCAGGGTGGAAAAATCCGGCTCAATCTCCAGCCGCCGCAACAAGCCGGGCCCGGGCAAAACGTCCAACCCGGCGCTGGCGCCCGGAGCCATCTCCAGGATTTGGGCCTGCACGTGGCCCCCCGCAGGACGCCCCTGTGTGGAGGCGGTGGCCCAAAAGGCGCGGACCTTCTCCAGCCGGGCGGTTCGCTCCGGGGTGAGGTTTCCGTCATAGGTCTCCACCCGGGCCCCGTCCTTCAAGGTGGAATAATTAATTTGGAAAAACAAGCGCGGCCAGCCATCCGGCTTGGTGCCGCCCTCCTGAACCATCACCACGACGCGCCGGGCAAAGGGAATCGGATACAGATTGAGCCAGCAATAGCTTTCATAGCGGGCCAGCGGCGGAAGAAAAGGCGCCTGGCCCCCGCAAAATTCGCCCATCGTCATGTCCAGCGCCGGCTGTCTCTTTCCATCAAAATAGAAGCGCACCCGGTGGCTTCCATCCTCCTCTCCTCCGGTAAACCAGAAGCGGCTGATATACCCCGGCCCCTGGAGGTCCGCCAGCACCACCCACCCCTCCGGACCTTTCCGCAAGGGCTGATTGTAATCCTGGTTGCCCCCCTTGGGATCAAAGGAGGAAACCAGCTGGCTCCCAGGCACGTCCAGGCGGGCGATGCGATCCGGCTGGGCCAGCTCGTCCAGCAGATCGGACCACGTCGTCACCGGCCCGCGTTCCATTCGCCCGCAACCCGCCCAGCCGGCGACCAACAGCGCCAGCCAGCCACAGCCAATGAACCCTGTTTTTATATTCATGCGCGCACTCCAGCTTCCCTCTCCAGCCCCGTCAACGTGTCCGCCGGGACCATATCAGGGCCCCGACACCTGGGCCTTCTTGATCGTATTCACATAATCCAGGATGCCCTTCGAGATGCCCCTGGCAATGCTTTCCCGATAGCTTTCCGAATTGATTTTTTGCTCCTCCAAGGCGTTCGAGAGAAAGCCCCCCTCCACCAGGATGGCCGGGCAGGGGGCATTTTTCAGCACCAGGAAACGGGCCCGGCGCAACCCGCGGTCATCCGCGCCCGTCCGTTGCAACAGGGCCTTCTGCACAAGAAAGCCCAGCGCCGTGCTGGAGTGGTCAAACCGATTGCCGGACAGGGCCTCCGCGCTGGTCCGTGACTTGGCCGGCGACGAGGTCGAGGGATAGCCCGCCACCGAAAGCACGTACGTCTCCACGCCCCGGGGCTTGGACGTGGGCGACGCATTCAAATGGATGCTGACAAACACATCCGCCCCCGCCTTTTCCGCGATCCGACTGCGCTCCTCCAGCGGAATAAACCGGTCGCTGTCCCGCGTCATCAGCGTGCGGATGCCCTCGTTGGCCAGATGCACACGAACCCGTTTGGCAATATCCAGCGCGGCCCTCTTCTCCTGGACCCGCAACCCCCGGCCCCGGGCGCCCTTATC
>CAZFSE010000289.1:0-2811 GCA_964521805.1 uncultured Verrucomicrobiota bacterium | reverse complement strand
TGGCCGACCAGGCCTTTGTCGAAGCCGTGCGCCAGGATTTCGATGCCGTCCTCGTAGACGAATGCCAGGATACAGATCCCCGCCAAATCATCATTTTTCATCGCCTCTTCGGCGGGAAGGACTGGCTGGGCACAGGCGGGAAATGTCTCGTCTGGGTCGGTGACCCCAAGCAAAGCATCTATCGTTTTCGCGGCGCCGATATTGACACCTATCTGTACGCAAAATCGGGCGACGGCAAGACGGAGAGCCTGACGCTGAACGTCAATTTTCGCTCCGATCCTCCGCTCGTCGCCTCCATCAATACGCTGTTCAGCGCGCAAAAGAACGGCGCGGTCTTCGATGAACAAATTGCCTTTGAGCCGGTCCTATCTCACAAGAAGATCCGCATCCGAACCAGCGCCTCCACCCCTCCGCCCGCCTTCTGCCTGCATACGTGGGATGCGGACGCCTATGAAAAGACGCCGCCAAAATCCAAACTGCTGGGGCCTGTCTTGCGGGATTGCGCCAGGCAAATTTCGGCCGTGCTCGCCTCCAACGTGCAGGTTAATCGCGATGGGCAGTGGGGGCCGGTTCAACCCTCGCATCTGGCCGTCCTGGCCTATCGTAAACGGGATTTGGAAACCGTGCGGCGGCATTTGTTGAGGCTCGGCATCCCCTCCGCCTACCAAACGGACAGCTCGGTCTTTCTGGAAGATTCCGCCCGGGATATGAGCCTGTTGCTGGAAGCCCTGGCCCTGCCCCGCCCCAATATTCTCCGGGCCGCCCTGACCACCCCGTTGATGGGGTACACTCTCCAGGAAGTGGCCCTCATGGTTTCCGCGGGCGATTTGGCGGACCATACCAGCCAATTTTCCGCGCTGGCGGAGCGGCTGGAAAAAGAGGGCATCCTGTCGGTTCTTTTTTCCATCCTGCGCGATCGTCCCGCAAGGCCGGGCCGCGAAATTGCGCTCGTCCGCCTGGCTCGGCAACCGGATGGTGAACGCATCCTGACCAATCTGCTCCAGCTAGGCGAACTGTTGCAGGAGGCTTGGCTGAATCAGCACGCCCGGAGCGCCGGCGCCCTGAAGGATTTTGTGGACCAAGCCATCGCCCGCGCGAGAGGAAACGCGGAGAACGGCCCGTCCGATGGTGCAAAACTCCGCCTCGAAACGGATCGCCCCGCTGTCATTCTCTCCACCCTGCACGCCTGCAAGGGCCTGCAGTATCCCATTGTCTTCCTGCCCACCCTCTGGGCTCAGCGAACGCATCAACAAGACCTGCCCTGCGTCATCCAGCACTCCACGACGACCGATAGCAGACTGATCCTTCCGGGGGACACCGGCTGGTCCGAGGCGGTGCAACAGGAAAACAAAAAGCTCCAGGCGGAACAGATGCGCCTCCTCTATGTGGCGCTCACCCGTGCCGAACACCAAGTCCACGCCTGGTGGGGACGCTCGGCTTCTTCTGAAGCGTATGAGGCCTCCACCACCTCCGCCTTTGGAAGCCTTCTCCTGGCAAACCCCAAAGAGGCCAGCGCCTACAGTGATCAGGAATGCCGCGAGGCCTTCACGATGACCATGGGCGGGCAGAATGACGCGACCGCGGAGCTTGTAGTCATGCCCGGCACGCCTGCCTGGTGCCAGCCTAAGGCAAGCCCCTCCACCACCCCGTCCGGCGCCAAGGCCTCAGCCCCCACGCTCCACCCGGCGGAATGGACACGGGGCGCCCTGTCCGCAGGCCCTCTTCAATCAAGCTATTCCGCCCTTTTGCGACAGGACCCGGAACATCATAGCGGTTCTGATGAAATAGCCGCCCCGCCCGAGACGCCCGAGGAGGGCGGCACGGAAGAACCGGTGAAACCTGTTGAACCAATTGACGATGTCCTGGCACCCTTTAAAGCAGGCAAGGTCTTGGGCGACCGGATCCATTGCGCATTTGAAGCCGGCATGGCCGCGTCCGATCCCCGCCAGGCTAAACAGAATTTTTCAGACACCTTGCTTCGGGACCTGCCGGCCTTGGTTCGGCCTGGCGGCGAGAGCGAGGGGACATTGCATGAAGCCCCTCAGCTGGAGAGCGTGGTGGACGAACTCTGGCAACGCACAACCGGAGCGCTTCTTGGCGATACCGGGTGTCCGCTCTCGGACATGCTGAAGCAAGCCCACACCCCGGAGTGGGAATATCTGCTTCCGCAAAGAGCTTCGTTGAACCCCAAGGCCCTGGCCACGGTTTTGCGAAAACACGGAGGTTCTTCGCCGTGGGGCCGTGAGCTCTATGCCTCCAGGGTGGAGCAACTCGGGTTCAGCCCCCTGGAGGGCTATTTCAAAGGGATCGTGGACCTGCTGGGCCAGCTCCCCAACGGCCAATGGGTTCTGGCCGATTACAAGACCAACCGCCTGGAAGGCTACTCACCCGCACATCTGGAACGCGCCATGGCGGATTGCCACTACCTCCTGCAGTCCGTGCTGTATGCCGTGGCCGTCAAGCGCTGGATGGAGCGATCCATTCAGGGCTGGAACTACGAAGACGGATTCGCCGGAACAGCTTATCTCTTCCTGCGCGGCATGAAGGCGGGCAGTCCTCAAGGCGTTTGGTTTGGCAAACCACCCATCGCGCTGGCGGCGGCGCTGGAAAAATTAATCTGCGGCGGGGAGGCGCGTTCATGACCTCCACACGAAACAACCCCGCAACCGCCTTCGGCGCGATGATTGCCCGCGCACAGGGCGAAGCGGACACCTCCCCGCTGGCGGTCTGGTCCGCCCTGCTCTACGCCCATTTGCATCAGGGCCGCGTCTATCTCGACATCACGCGGCCCTTTGAAGGGCTGGACACCCC
>CAZFSE010000288.1:0-2959 GCA_964521805.1 uncultured Verrucomicrobiota bacterium | reverse complement strand
GGCTGAAGGCGGCCAGCTGGTCGCAGAGCCGCTGATAGGAGGGATTGGAAAGATCATTGGTGGTGAAGGACAGGGCGCTGATCCGGTCGAGATTGATGGTCCGGGCGATGGCCTCCGCTTGCTGGAGGAGAACCTCACGCATGAGTTCATCCGCCCGCTGTCCCCGCCAGTTTGCCGCCCACAGACCCCCACCCAGAAGCAGGGCGGTGGCCGCCGCCAGGATGCCCCCCCGGAACCACTTTGCGTAATCGACTGCCCGGCGCGGAGCGTTCATGTGACCTCGTACCGCCGGGGTTTCCCGGCGTTTTTCAGCAGGCCGTTAATTTCTTGTTTTAACTCGATCACACGATCCTCGCGCCCCATCATCAAACGATTCATTTGTTCCAGCTTTTGAATCGTGTCGCGCAGTTGTTGCTCGACTCGTTTGCTCTCCGTGATGTCGGTGGAGATGTTTCCGGTCCCGGTGAGCTGTCCGTGGGCGTCAAAGACCGGATACTTTCGGGTCAGCAAGACTTTCTCCTGCCCATCGGCGCACGGCACTCGTTCCTCGCGGGTGATTTTTTTGCCTCGGGGCAGGGCTTGTGCTTTCCGATCATCTTCCATGTAGGTGCGGATGGGCTCGGTGTCCGGCGAAACCTGGAAAATCTCGGCATCAGTTTTACCGATGAGATCTTCCACTTTCTCGTGGCCGGTGGCGCGCGCGAAGGCCTGATTGGTGGCTACGACGCGCAGATCCAGATCTTTTTGCACACTGATGTTGTCGCTGTTTTCCACCACGGCGGCGAGCGCGGCGATGCGCTGTTCGCTCTTTCGTTTTTCCGTGATGTCCCGCGAAGATCCATAAATCTCGAGGCGCCCTGTCCGTTCATTATGGACATACCGGGAGGAGGTCTCCGTCCAGGCGCGTGATCCATCCTTTCGCACGATCTCCATTTCGTCCCGGTAGACGCCCCGTTCCCCCCGCTCATAGAGGGCGATTCGCTCGGACATGGCGCGCTGATAATGGGCGATGGATTCCGGCGGCAGAAAGGCCTCCAGGGGCAGGCGTGTGATTTCCTCCGGTGTGTACCCATACAACTCCTTTACGGCGGGGCTGGCGTAGCGCAGTCGTTGCTCGTGTGGATCCAGCACCAAAATGGTGTCGGTGGCATTTTCCGCCAGCAGACGATACTGGGCTTCGCTTTCCTTGAGCCGGGAATTAGCCAGGGCCAGCTCACCGGTTTGCGCGCGGACGGTCCTTTTCAAGGTTTGTGACCAGGCGAACAAGCCGGCCAGCAAGGCGAGCAGGGGGAGAAGGATGCCCCAGGCGCGCCGCAGAAGAACCCGGAAGGAGGGGGTGTCTTGATAGGGGCTGAGCCAGCGGTTTTGAAGGGATCGAAATTCGCCCGTTTCCTTCAGCGCGGCCATGGTCTCTGAGAAGAGCGTCAAGAGTTCCTGGTTGCCTTTGAGGGCGGCGTAACTGCATTCGGGGGCCAGCACGGGGTGGTCGGCGAGAACGGTCAAGTTCTCCCATCCATGCTTGTGGATCCAATACAGCGCGGGAACCTTGGCGGCCAGGGCGCAGTCTCCAATCCCCGCGTGTAGCAGGCGCAGGGCTTCCTCCTGCGAGGCTGTACGGATCAAGTGATCCCCGTGACCGGCCTTACTCGCCAGGTCGTCCATGATGTCATCTTCCATCACTAGAATTGTTTTCCCGGCAAGCTCGTCCAGCCCGGAGGGTTCAGGATCTCCCTTGCGGACGACGATGACGTACTGAATGATGCTGTGCGCGGTGGAGAAATCGAACTCCAGGTTTCGTTCGGCGGAATAGAACATGCTTTGCACCAGGTCCAGTGTTCCATCCTTCAGCTCTTCCCGGATTTTTCCCCATGGACCGAGCTGAATCTCCACCTCCAGCCCCAACTGCCGGGCAATGGCCCTGGTGAGGTCGACGTTCAAGCCTGCGGGCTGGCCATTCTTGTCCAGGTATTCATAGGGTGGAAAGTCCTTGTCGCCGCCGACAATGAGGCGGCGTTTGCTTTGCCCGTAGGTTTCAAGTTCCGCGAACCATTTTGCGTACAACCTGCGGAGGGTTCCGTCGGTCATGGCGGTGGACAACCCTTCGTTCAGGTCGGCCAGAAGCTCATGATCCCCTTTGCGCACGGCAAAACAAAAATGCTGGACAAAGTCCTTCAAGGGCGGCCCTGCAATCGCCAGGTTTGTGAGGCCCTCCACCTGCATGAGTTGGAGGGCCAGCAGTTTTTGGATTACCACGGCGTCATGCCGGCCTTTGGACAGCTCCTGGAGAGCCGTGGAAAAAGACGGGCGCACCACGATTTCGGCACCCAGGCTGGAGCGGCGGAGATACTCCTCGGCATTATCCCCCTTCAGCACGGCGACGCTTTTTCCAGTCAGATCTTCCGGCGTGAGGATGTCCGTGTTGTCTTTTCGGATGACGATGGCACCCTGCATGGAGAGATACGGGACGGTGAAATCAAACAGGGCTTCTCGTTCGGGGGTGCGCCCCACCAGGGGGAGGACCTGCAGGTGTCCCTCGGCGAGCTTCCGCATCAAGTCCGGCCAGGGGCCGGTTTCGAAGGCCGCCTCCCTGCCCATGGCTTTAAGCACGGCCGTCAGCAGGTCCACGGAGAAGCCGGCGGCCTGTCCGTTCTCCTGGATCATGCAGTAGGGGGGATAGTCCGGCTCGCACCCGGCCAGGACAATCGGAGTTTCCGCCGCCGCGCACGGAAGCACACCTGCCAGCCCCAGGAGGAGAATCCTCAACAGGGCGCGCCGTACGGACGCTCCCAGGCTCAGGCCCTTCGCTCGAACCGTGCGTCCCGTTTGTTTTCGTCTGGTGATTTCGCGCGTCACGTTATTTTGTACCGCCGGGGTTTCCCGGCGCTCTCCATCAAGTCATTAATTTCCTTCTTCAGCTCCAGCACACGGTCCTCGCGTCCCATCATCAGCTTGTTCAATT
>CAZFSE010000287.1:0-3079 GCA_964521805.1 uncultured Verrucomicrobiota bacterium | reverse complement strand
CGAATTGCGCAGGAAGCATCCACCCCCATCCCGCCGGCGGCGCCGCCCCCATTCCGCCAGGAGGAACCCCTCGAAGATCTGGCGGAGGTGTATGCGGCACTCAAACTCGGCCTCCGCGATTACGTGGAAAAAAATGGCTTCAAACGAACCTTGGTGGCCTTGAGCGGTGGCATTGATTCCGCCCTCGTCGCCACCCTCGCCGCCGATGCCCTGGGCAAGGACCGCGTGGTGGGCGTCACCATGCCCTCACAATATTCCTCTCACGGCACGCAAACCGATGCCCTGAAGCTGGCCAACAACCTGGGCATTGAATTCCATACGCTCCCCATCCAAGCCTTGTTTGACTCCTACCTGGAGGAATTAAAGGAGATCTGGGCGGGCCTGCCCGCCGATTGCGCGGAAGAAAATCTTCAGGCGCGCATTCGCGGTAACCTGATCATGGCCCTCTCCAATAAATTCGGCTGGCTGGTGCTGACCACCGGGAACAAAAGCGAGCTGGCCACCGGGTACTGCACCCTCTATGGCGACATGGCCGGCGGCTTTGCCCTGATCAAGGATGTCCCCAAAACCCTCGTCTTTGAGCTCGCCCGCTGGCGCAACCGCCAGGAAAACAGCCCGGCCATCCCCCCCTCCACCATCGAACGTCCGCCCTCCGCTGAGTTGCGCCCGGATCAAAAGGACAGCGACAGCCTGCCCCCCTATGAACGGCTTGATCCCATTCTGGAGCGCTATGTGGAGCTGGATCAGGGCGTGGCCGATATCATCTCCGAGGGATTCGATCCCGAGGTGGTTCGCAAGGTGGTCCGCCTGGTGGACATCAATGAATACAAGCGCCGGCAAGGCGCGCCCGGCATAAAAATCACCCCCAAAGCCTTCGGGCGCGACCGCCGGATGCCGATCACCAATCTCTACCGATAATCTGACAAAGGAGCCCAAACATGTCCAAAGACACCACCAAGCAAGCGGCCCCGGCAGATCACGCCGCCGCCATGGACCGCCAGGTCAGGGAAATCACCCTGCTCTATGAAATCAGCTGTCTGCTGGACCAGAGCCTCGACATGCGGGATATCGTCAGCCCCGTCCTGGAAGCGCTGGCCGAACATATGGACATGAAATATGCCACCCTCACCCTCCTCAATCGGAAGACCGGCGACATCCTGATTGAGGCCGCACACGGGCTCTCCGCCCAGCAAACCCGGCGCGGGCGCTATAAGCTCGGGGAAGGCGTCACCGGCCAGGTCGTGCTCACCGGCCAGCCCATGATCATTGCCAAAACCAGCGAGTCGCCCATGTTCCTCGACAAGACCCGGCGGGGCAAGCGTCCGGATACCTCGTTCATCTGCGTGCCGATCAAAGTGGAGCAGGAGGTGGTCGGCGCCCTTAGCGCAGACCGCGTGTTTGAGCCCAAGGCGGACCTCAAGAATGATGCCCGCCTGCTGACCATCATGGCCTCCATGATTGCCCAGGCCGTCAAATTGCGGCGCGCGGCCCAGGAGGAACAGGAGCGGCTGACCGAGGAAAACGAGCGCCTGCGGGCTGAACTGCGCAGTCGTTTCCGCCCGGCCAACATCATCGGAAATTCCCATGAAATGCAGACCGTGTATGACCAGATTGCCCAGGTCTCCAAGAGCCCCGCCTCCGTCCTGATCGAGGGCGAGACGGGAACAGGAAAAGAGCTGGTCGCCCATGCCATCCACTACAACAGCGAACGCGCGGACAAGCCCTTCATCAAGGCCCATTGCGCCGCGTTGCCGGAGAGCGTCATTGAGAGCGAACTCTTCGGCCATGAAAAAGGGGCCTTCACGGGCGCCACGTCCGACCGCAAAGGCCGGTTTGAACTGGCCCACGGCGGCTCGCTTTTTCTGGATGAGATCGGCGACATCCCGCCCTCCATCCAGATCAAGCTTCTCCGCGTCCTGCAGGAGCGTGAATTTGAACGCGTCGGCGGCACCAAGACCCTCAAGGTCAATGTGCGGCTCATCACCGCCACCAACAAGGATTTGAAGGCCATGGTCAACCAGGGGAAATTCCGGGATGATCTGTTTTACCGCCTGCACGTCTTCCCCATCTTTGTCCCGCCCCTGCGCAAGCGCAAGGCGGATATCGTCCTGCTGGCCGATCACTTCCTGCAAAAATATGCGCAGGAGAATGCCAAGGATGTCCGCCGGCTTTCCAGCGCGGTGATTGACATGCTGATGAGCTACCACTGGCCCGGAAACGTTCGGGAGCTGGAGAATTGCATCGAGCGCGCGGTGCTGGTGGCGGAAGGCAATGCCATCCATCCCTACCACCTGCCCCCCACCCTGCAAACCGCCGAAGCCAGCGGCGGCTCGGCGGCCACCGGAAACCTGAAGACGCTGGTCAGCGCCTATGAGCGGGATTTGATTCGCGACGCACTGAAATCGGCCCGCGGCAATATCGCCGCCGCCGCCCGCTCCTTGGGAGCCACCCAGCGCATCCTCGGCTACAAGATCAAAAATTACCAAATTGAGCCCAAGCAATACACATAACCGGCGCCCGGGATGACGGAGGGGGGAACGGCACGCCCGACAACACCTCCGTCATGCTGAGCCGCCAGGGCGCTTGCGCCCGGCGTGTCGAAGCATCTCCTGCCGCCCCTTCCATGCACCAGATCCCTCGACTGCGCTCGGGATGACAGACGGAGAAGAGCAGGAGTGAACGTGAATGAACACGGCACGCCCCCTCCACCTCTTCAAAGGCCACACACGCTCAAGCTCTTTCCACATATTTCCGCTGTTGACAGAATCCAGCGCCTGCTCGCACACTATGGGCATGGCTTCGTTCATATACGAGTATCGGCTGTCCAGTCCAAAGGCGCACCTCCAGGTGCGCCGGATTCAGCAATTGGGCTTATTGCCGTTGTTCATCACGCTGGCGCTGATGTATGCCACTCATCCCATGACAGGCCCCGGCCTCTGGACCGCGCTGGGGTTGTGCGCCGGGCTGGAAATGATCTTGTGGGGCGCTTATTCCCTGCGCACGGAAAGAACCCAGCTCAGCTCCTGGGGAGCCTATCTCATCGAAATGCATGACCTCTGGTTCCCCTTCTTTCTGTTTT
>CAZFSE010000286.1:0-3080 GCA_964521805.1 uncultured Verrucomicrobiota bacterium | reverse complement strand
TGACCCCTATGCCTCGTGACAGGTGTGAAGGTGACTCTTCCAAAAGTGTCCAAATTCGTTGATTATTTGATTTGTTGGAAATCATCTTCTCTGATCCAAAGTAGGACGGGATGGCATCCCGTCCCACGGAAGGCGGCAGGGACTGGCAAGCGGGAGGGATGGCGGCCTCGCCGTCCCTCTTCGGTCCGCTGGCCTATCCCCATTTTTTGATTAGCCACATGCGGCACAAAAGACACAAAATCTGAGGATTCTTGCTTTTCCGCATCCGTGGGACGCTTTGCCATCCGTGGGGTTCATTCTTTGCCATTTTTTTGGGCAACGAATGGGAGGAGGGGGCAGTGACCAGTGAGCAGTAAAAAAGCGTGTTTTTGGCTGGAAAATCGCGAAATTTTGACAAAAAACGCAAAAAACGGGCGGAAAATCGTGAAAAATCGCGATTTTGGCCGAAAAATGGGCGAAAAATTGGGATTTTTGGATTTTGACAGAATCTTTTTTGGCAGAATCATGGGAGGGGAGTTTATGGCAACGAATAAAGACAAGCAACGAATGGGGAGGAGAGGTGGACGAAATCTCTTTTCTTGCCAGCGCGTCAGCGACTGGCCAGCGGACAGCAGGCGGCCTCCGTCACCGGCTGAAGGAAGAGTATGAGTAGGAGGATGAGAAGGGGCGGCAGGAGATGCTTCGACACGCCGGGCGCACAGGCGCCCTGGCGGCTCAGCATGACACCTCATTCCCATGATTCTGCCACACATGATTCTGTCCGTTCATGCGGTGCGGAGGAGGCTTTTGAATCTTTGCCACAAGAGGCACAAAGGACACAAAATCTGAGGATTCTTGCTTCTCCGCATCCGTGGGTCGCCTTTGGCATCCGTGGGGTTATCTCTTTGTCTATTTTGGCAACGAATAAAACAAGCAACGAATGGGGAAGTTTTTCACAGAAGATAGCAAAGAAAACGAAGAAATTGTTGAAGAAATAGGTTCTTTCTTTTCTCTCTTCGTTGCTTTCAGCCTGCCCATTGTCGCGTCCACGCGACGGAGGGTTATCTTCTGTGAGGATTCTGTTGTTGGAAAGGGGTGAGGATTAATTGGGAGATTGGGTGGAGGGTCGGCTCGGCAGGGATGCCTTGCCCTACCAGGCGACGGGGGGTTTATGGGCGGCGCGTCCGGCGAGTTTTTCCTTGATGAGCGCGGCCATGACGGCGCCTACGCCGGGCACGGCGGCAAGGTCTTCCAGCGAGGCTCTTTTGATTCGGGCGATGGAGCCAAAGTGGGAGAGCAGGAGCTGTTTGCGTTTCTCGCCGATGCCCTCAATTTCGTCGAGCAGGGATTCCCGGATGGCTTTCAAGCGCAGGCGGCGGTGATAGGTCAGCGCAAAGCGGTGGGCTTCGTCGCGCAGTTGTTGAAGCACGCGGATGGCGGTGGAGTCCTGGGGCAGGCGCAGGGGTGAGGGAAGTCCGGGCATTTCATGGTGGATCTCCTCGAAGCGCTTGGCGAGGCCGATGGCGGGGAGGGTGGCCAGGCCCAGTCGCTCCAGTTCGGCGCGGGCGGCCCGCAGTTGGGTGACGCCGCCATCCACGACCACCAAATCCGGCAGGGCGGTTTGTTCCTTGAGGGCCCGCTCGAAACGGCGGTGGATGACTTCCGCCATCATGCGGGGGTCGTCGCTTCCCTCGACGGTTTTGATGCGGAAGAGCCGGTAGCGGTTGCGGGCGGGCAGGCCCTCGACGGAGCAGACGAGGCTGGCGACGGCGAGGGTGCCGGAGATGTTGGAGATGTCGTATCCCTCCATTACGCGCGGCCGTTTTTCCAGGCCCAGCGCGGCCTGAAGTTCGGAGAGTCCGGCGCTGGCATCCTCGGCCTTGATGGAAAGGCTTTTGCGGGCGCGGAAGCGTTCGCGGATGGCGCGCCGCAGGAGCAGGAGGGTATCGCGCAGGGCGGCGGCTTTTTCAAAGCGCATTTCCTTGGAGGCCTCCTCCATGCGTTGCTTGAGCTCCTCGAGGATCTCCGGTTTTTCGCCGCGCAAAAAGGCGCAGGCGTCCAGCACGCGGGCGCGGTATTCCTCCGGCGTGACTTTGCCGATGCAGGGGGCGGAGCAGAAACGGACGATGTCGTTGAGGCAGTGCTTGTGTTCTTCGAGGCCGGGCTGGCGGGGGCGGCATCGCCGCAGGCCGAACCGTCGTTCGACAAACTCCAGCGCGGCCCAGGCGGCCTGCGACGAGGCATAGGGCCCGAGATAGGTGGCCCCGTCGCCCTTGTCCAGGCGGCAGGGTTCGAAGCGGGGCAGGGGATCGTTCAGGTTCACTCGCAACATCAGGAAGCGCTTGTCGTCCTTCATCAGGATGTTGTAGCGCGGGCGGTATTCCTTGATCAGCCGCCCCTCCGTCAGCGTGGCCTCGGCGTCACTGCGCACGACGAGGATATCGAAATCGTCAATGCTGTGAATCAGGCCGCGGAGTTTGGGCTCGGCACTGCGCAGGGTGCCCTGCCGGAAGTAGGACTGGACCCGCTTGCGCAGGGAGAGGGCCTTGCCGACGTAGACGATGCGCCCGCTCCGGTCGCGCATGAAGTAGACGCCGGGCTTGTCCGGCAGTTCCTGGAGCTTCTTTTTGATTTTATCGGAAAGGGCCATGTCTCACAATCTACCATGTTTCCAAGGATTGGAAAACCTTCCAAAAAAAGTTCCAAGGGTTGGAAGAATTCTGAAAAAAAGTTCCAACCCTTGGAACTTTTTTTTGCGTTTTTTCCAAGGGTTGGAACTTTTTTTGGGGGGTGATTTCTGGATTGGAGGGCAGGGGGGTGCTGTGGGAGAATCCGGGCATGAGCAAACGGGCGCACAACGAGACGGCGGTGGCGGGCTGGAGCCATGTCATTCCCTTTGCGGCCTGGATCGTATGGATGGCGGTGCTGGAGTGGGTGGGCGGTCCGGCGCCTTGGAAGTACGCGGTGCGGACGCTGTTTTGCGCGGGGGCCTTCCTGTATCTGCGTCCATGGAGGTGGTATGCGCCGCCCGTGCTTCGTCATCTTCCGGCGGCGCATACCACCTCCATGGACGCAGATACAGGAAGGCCCCCGCGCAAAAC
>CAZFSE010000285.1:0-3097 GCA_964521805.1 uncultured Verrucomicrobiota bacterium | reverse complement strand
AAGAGAAGAGGCTTCGAATAGATAATAGTCCGGCTCGGTGATGGAATCGAGGCGATGAAAGCAACTGCCCGTCTTTTTTCCGCCTAATGGCTCTGTTTCATTGGCTGGAATTTGCAAAGAGTTGCTTGTGATCAATGAAAAATCCCCCCACAACCCCGGAAGGACCAAAATATTGCCCGTCTTGTGGCGCTGACATGCAAAAGTGGATTGCATGCAATCCCCAATCGGTATCTGATTTAGAGGAAATGAGCAAGGATGTTGTATTGGAGTAATGCCCCTCCCGGCGCGGCCCGGTGGCCATTGGTCCTGCGGCGGCGCTGGAAGCCCTTGCGCCCTGACCGGTTCTCTTAGGGGGCTCCATGCACCCCTCTGCAAAAAGCGTTTGCGCTATCTCCAACTGGAATTCCGCCAGGCGCAAGGCGGCTTGCAATAACGGAGAGATTTCCAAGGCGCAGAAGGGCAGGCATCAAACGAGAGAGCCGGTTCCAATAAGGGTTCATGGTGTTCTCCCTGGAGAAAAGAAAAGGCCAGCAAGCGGCATTGCACTGTGAAACTTCGGGTGGAAGTCCGTGGACATAGATAAAGAGAGTGCCCCCCGCCCCGAAGGAATGGCAATTTATTTATTGGAGCGGTCGGCGGCGGCACGGGAAGCCTCCGCGGCTTGGGGGGTTACACAGTCCACCTGGTACACGCGCCGGCCCTGCTCAGTTTCCATTTTGACCCCGTGTATCTCTGTCTCAAATCCGGGGAACTGGTTGTCGAATTCCTCACACATGGCCAGATATTGAATCATCGGACTGTCGGCCGTTCCAAACTGCTCGCCGGGCATGATGACGGGAATGCCGGGGGGATAAGGAACCACCATGACGGCGGGAATTCGGCCCGGCAAATCTGCCGTCCGGACATATTCCACCTGGCCCCTTGTCAGGGAGGCGTACGCTTCGGTGGGCGTCAAGCGTTGCTCGGGAATGTTCTCATATACCTTCATCATGAGCTCGGTCAGGTGCTTTTGGCGCAGGAAAGCATGCATATCCCGGCACAGGTCGCGAAGGCGCGCCTGTCCATAGCGTTCGGGGTATTGCGCGACGATGTCGGGCAGAACCTCGCTCAGCGGCGCATTGCGGTCATGCAGTTGTTTGAAGTCCAGCAGGCGGGAAAGCAATACGCCGGCCTTGCCCTCCGTGACGCCGGGCGCAAAGAGGAACAGGATGTTGTAGTGCCCCGTTTTTTCGGGGATCACCGCGTGAGAGCGCAGGTACTCGGAGACAATGCCCGCCGGGATGCCTTCCTCCGTCATGGCGCCGTCCTCCTGAACGCCGGGGGTCAGGATCGTCACTTTGATGGGGTCCAGCAGGACGTTATTCTTTTCGAAATTCTTGAAGCCATGCCAGGCCTCGCCATCCTTCAAGGTCCAGCACGCGGCGTTGGTCAGCAGGATCGCCGGATCCACCGCCTCAAAGGCCTTCTGGCCGATGCGCTCCGGTTGCCAGACGCGAAACCACCAGTCTTTGCTGGGCATCTGCGAGCCGATTTCCGCCATTTTCTGCCGGAATTGGATGGCTTGCCTCAGGATGTTGTCCATGATGCGTTGCCCGGAACTTCCCGCCATCATTTTCGCGGCCACATCCAGGGAGGCGAACATGGGATAGAACGGCGAGGTGCTTGAATGCATCAGGAAGGCTTCATTGAATCGCTCAGGATCCACCTGGACTTGCCCACCGTTGCGAATGTGAATCATGGAACCCTGTGAAAAGGCCGCCAGTAACTTGTGAGAGGATTGCGTGGCAAAGGTGGGCGGATGGCGGCTGGTTTCGCCCTCGGGAGACATGCCGTAGCGGCCCTTGTAGAGAGGATGGAAGCGTGCATATCCATACCAGGCTTCGTCGAAATGGAGGTTATCCACCCCGTCGGAGACGAGGTCCTTGATGCTCACGACATCATAGCAAAGCCCATCGTACGTGGAGTTGGTGATCACGACCACTCGCGGTTTGCGCCCGCCTTGCGCGGTCCGGGCCCGTTGCGCGTGGCGGATGGCTTCGGCGATGGCCTTGGGGGTGAACCCATCCAGCGGGATGGTGCCAATGATGCCATAGGGGTTGCGCGTCGGCGTCAGATAGGCGGGAATAGCCCCCGTCATGATGATCGCATGCATGATGGATTTATGGCAGTTGCGATCCACCAGGACGATGTCACCGGGCGCGAGAATGGAGTTCCACACCATCTTATTGGCCGTGCTGGTTCCATTGAGGACAAAGAAGGTATAGTCCGCTCCGAAAATTTCGGCGGCTTGGCGCTCGGCCTCGCCGGCCGGCCCCTGATGTTCAAGAATGGAACCCAATTGCGGCATACTGCTGGACAGGTCCGACCGCAGGAGATTCTCTCCAAAGAACTCATGAAAGGCGGTGCCGGGTGTGGAGGCCAGAAACCCCAGCCCACCGGCATGCCCCGGTGTGGACCAGGCGTATCGGCAGGCATCCACATAGCGGATCAGCTCCTTGAAAAAGGGCGGCAGACTTTGGTCGCGATAGCTTGCGGCCGCATTACGAACCGTGCCGGCCACGAACGCCGGCGTATCCTCGTTTTTGCGGATAGTTCCCTCCAGTTGTTGGAGGGTGGCCGAAGAAAGCCGGCCGATCACGGACGTATCTGACAGCAGGAAAACGGGAAGAGGATCATTCACTTTCTGAAGGGCGGCGAAGACCTCCAGCAACTGCGCATCCAGATCGTCCTCCTCGAAGAGGCCCGCGTCGAGCACCAGCGCGCCGAAGGTCTTCTGCTGTTGAAGCCGGCCCAATCCGGTTTTGAGATCGGGCACAATTTCCACGGGCACCTGTTGCTCGGCCAGTTGCTCTTCGATTTTATCCAGAAAGTTCCCGGGAGCCAGATCCTGGCTGACCACCAGCACCGGAAAGGCGGGGAATTGATCGGGTTGCCCGGACGAACTCGATGCCCCGGTGGTCCAGAAAACCGCAACAGACAGCCACACACACAAGAGCAGATTCTTTTTTATCATGGCCAGCTCCTTGAATGATGATCATCCCTGCAAGCCCTGCTACCAGGCGTGCTCGTAGTTCACGATGATCCGGAAATCCTCGTA
>CAZFSE010000284.1:0-3133 GCA_964521805.1 uncultured Verrucomicrobiota bacterium | reverse complement strand
GACTTGTCCTCGCCCGTGGAGGGCCCCTCTTTCGTTCTGCCTGGCTACACCTTGAATTGTGCCACGATCTCCTTCAGGCGTGTGGCGATCTTGGCGAGCTCCTGGGCGCTGGCGTTGGTCTGCGTGGCGCCGCTGGCGACCTGCTGGGAGGCCGCATTGACGCCTTGGATGTTCTTGGAGACCTCGTTGGCGCCGGCGGCTGACTGCTGAATGTTCCTGGCCATCTCCATCGAGGCCCCGGACACGCCGGAGACCGTCTTGGCGATTTCGCTGGTGGTGGCGGACTGTTCCTCCACCGCCGCCGCGATGGTGCCGGAGATGACGCTGACTTCTTCGATGATCTTGGTAATTTCCTCGATCGCCTTCACGGCGGTGTCGGTGTTACCCTGCATGGCCTCGATCTGCCCGGCAATTTGCTCGGTCGCCTTTGCGCTCTGGCGGGCCAGCTCCTTGACCTCGTTGGCAACCACGGCAAACCCCTTGCCGGCCTCGCCGGCACTGGCCGCCTCGATGGTGGCGTTCAGCGCCAGCAGGTTCGTCTGGTCCGCGATGCCGCTGATGACTTCCACCACCTTGCCGATCTCGCGGGCGGACTCGCCCAGCTTGGCCATGATCTGGCGCGTCTGTCCGGCCTGCTCGTTGGCATGGTGGGCAATCCGGGATTCCTTCTCACAGTTCTTGGCCACCTCATTGATGGAGGAGCTCATTTCCTCGATGGCTGAGGCCACGGAGGTGGAGGAGGACGACATCTCCTCGGCGGCAGTGGCCATCGTGTTGACGTTGGAGGAAAGTTGTTCGCCGGCGGAGGCCACCGTGCGGGACTGCACGTTCATCTCCTCCGCTCCCGACGCCAGCTGGGTGGAGGTCGCAGACAGCTCCTCGGAGGCCGCCGCCAGCGTGGTGGAGTTCTGGCCCAGATCCCGGATGATGGTCTTGAGGTTTACAATCATTGTGTTCATGGCCGTGCCCAATTCGCCAATTTCATCCTGGCGTCGCACCTGAATGCCCCCGGTCAGTGTTCCCGCCGCGATTTCCTGGGCGATGGCCGCTGTTTCACGGATGGGCTTGGTGATGCCCCGGCTGAACCAGAGGCCCGCCCCTGAGCCAAGAAGGCCCAGCACCAGGATGATGGCCAGAATGATGCGAATCTCCGCGCGAACCTGATCTCCCGCCAGAATGGAAATTTCGCGCTCCAGCTCAAGAACCTCCTCCACCGGCACACGCGCCGCCATCACATAGTTGTTTGCGCCCAGTTTCAACGGCGTGAACGCCGCGTAGACCGTGGCGCCTTCATAGTCGTAGCGGGCGACGCCCTCCTCGCCCTTGAGCATGCGGGTCTTTACCAGCTCGGCCAGCGGGCCGTAGCGCGAATCGGTCAGGTTGTTGTTGTCCTTCAGGGTCGAAGTTGGATGCGCAATGAGCACGCCTTGCTCGTTCATGATGTAGGCGTAGCCGGTCTTGCCGTACACGCTGTCCTTGAGCAGTTCCCTTGCCAGCCCCCAATCGGCGTTGATTACCACGACGCCGTGCAAGGTCTTGTTCAGATAGACAGGGCTGGCGACTCGGATTTCCGGCTCCCCCGTGTTCCGGGCGATTTGAACCGGGGTCAACAGGAGGGACTTGTCCGGCAGTTGGGCGGCCGCCTCAAACCACGCCTCTCCTTTGCGTGTTTGCAGGTCCTTGTCGGGCCGCAAGGCGTTATTCACCACGGCCATCACTTCCTGGCCTTGCGCATCCAGCAGACGCACCTGCGGGTAGGCGGCTTTATCGCCCGTGGCCGTCCTCACTTTGGCCACCTGGCTGATTTGAACCATATCCCGCTCCAGCAAAATCTTGGCCGCCTCGGCGCCTTGGCGGCTCATTTCATCGGTGTATCCGCTGGCACAGATGATCCAATCCCAGTTCGCAAAATACGTATAGACAATGAACTTCAGGCGGCCATCAAAGGCATAGGTCAGCCAGCCAAGTTCGCCCTCTTTTCGCTGGTCCAGCACCTCTTGGAATTCCTTTAGATTCAAATCGGTAATCGTGTTTTTGCCCAGCAGGCCGGACCGGGGATGAACCAGCAGGTCCCCCTTGGAGTTCATGACGAATGGATAGCCGGTTTCTCCGATTTTATCCGACACCAGCGATTGCACGAGGGATCCGCTTTGTTCCGGCAGGCCGACAAAGAGAATGCCCTCCACCTTGCCTTGTGCGTCTTTCAGAGGCAGGTAGGCCGTGAGAAACCACTCCTTGACGACAAAGGCGCGGCCGACGAAGGTTTCGCCACGAAGCACGGTCTCCAGGACTGGATTGGGCTTTCCATCCGGATTCAAGGCCGGAATAAAGGTGCCGGCCGCGCGCTGGCCGTCGGCACCGATCACGGTGGTGGCCACGCGCAACATGTCGCCCGCGGAGTTCATGCGCTGAAACAACGTGGCGGCCGCGCCCGTACGTTTGAAAATCTCGTCCACAAAAGGGACAGGCTTGGAGGGGTCAAAATTCTGAGGGATGAGGGTCTCGCCCAGCTTGACGGCGGGCAGTTTCACCGCCTGCTCCGCCTTCGAGAACTGATTGACGGCCTTCCATTCAACAAGGGCCTCGGATGTGCCAAACGCGCCCAGGGTTTGCCGGATATTCTCCGCCAGGGCCAGGGAGGTTTTGAGGGTTTGTTCCGTGGCGGCATTCTGGATGCCGGCCGCCGCAACATACCCCTTCAGCATTTCATTGCAGAGATTGCGGGTAAACTGGTTGTAGGTTTCGCTTTGACCGGAGGAGGCCTCCATGTACGACGCCAGCGAGCCGGAGCCGGCCAGCTTGAGGGTGTCGGATTCAATCATGCGAAGAAACCCGATGATTTCGTCGCGATCCGTTCTGGCGCCTGCCAGCAGGTCACGTTCCGCATTGGCCTCCAAGCGCTCGCTAGCCAGGCCGGTCACCTCAGCGCTGAAGGTGTTCAGCGAATACAGGGCCAGCCCCCCCAGGATGACCAAGGGAAGAACCACCAGCCCGATGCAGAGAAGATTCAGTTTGAACCCCAGCTTGAGATGAGTCACCATGATAAAAATAGCCCTTCTTTATTATACCTTGAATTGTGCGACGATCTCCT
This sequence comes from uncultured Verrucomicrobiota bacterium, assembly GCA_964521805.1. Taxonomy (GTDB): domain Bacteria; phylum Verrucomicrobiota; class Kiritimatiellia; order CAIQIC01; family GWF2-57-35; genus CAZFSE01. Next base: position 42 of record CAZFSE010000284.1, on the reverse strand, counting down.
TGAGGCGCGCGGCGATCTTGGCGAGCTCCTGGGCGCTGGCAT
>CAZFSE010000283.1:0-3173 GCA_964521805.1 uncultured Verrucomicrobiota bacterium | reverse complement strand
CGCCAGTCGCCCCCACTCCACCAATGGTTCCGATCCCCCCTCCTGCACCGGCTGACCTCCCGGCGGCGGCGGCGGCCCTTACCGGGGAGGAGCTTTCGGCCCTGGTGGAGGACCATATCGAGAGCGGACGCCTTGGCGAATTGGAGGAGTTCCTCCGCCAGGATCCTGCGCGGATGGAAAGCCTGCAAGCCAGCCGCAAGGACTACGATGCATTCAGCGGCTGGTTCAGCGAGTGGAGCCGAAGCGCCGCCAAGCCAGACGCGGTGCCGTCCGAAGTTCAATCCTATCGGGAAACCATTCAGCCCCTGTGTTCCCTGCTGGGCGTGGGCGATTCCGAGGCCTCCGCGATTTCCTGGCCGGACTCCGCTTCGGAGAGGGCCACGCTAAAATGCCGCCTGATGCATCAAGAGCAAAAAAAACTGGTGGAGGCGTCCTTCGCCTTCATGGCGCAGTGGGAGACGGAAGCCACCACCCTGGGGAAAAATCCGGCGCGAACGCTGGAGATTCTGGAAACGGCCTCCACACGGGCCGGCTTAACGGCCACCGCCGCCGCCCTGAAATCCGGGATGGCGGATTTCCGGCGCTGGCTGGACCGGAGCCGGGCGCGTCCAATCCCCGCGGCCGATTGGGATCGGGTCGCCAAGCCGTTTGTCAACGACCTGCAACAGAATATGAGTCTCCTGCGAAACGAGGTTTGGTCTTGCCTGCTGGCGCTTTCACCAGAGTCCGTCCGCCGGGTGGCCCCATCGGACATGGTTCCGGTGGTGCTCGAAATCAAGCGGCGCAACCTGGCCTCGCTCAGTACGCTTGACTCCGAGTCTGCCTGGGCCGATGAGCCCTCGCGCGTGCGCATGCAAAACGTCATTCAATACCTCGGCTCTGTGGCAACGCCCGCCGGGGAAGGGCCGGGGGCCTCGCCGTAAAAGGGAGGGAGAGTATGAGTATGAGTAAGAGTAAGAGTATGAGTATGAGTGAGAGGGAGAGATAAGAGATGGAGGGGAAGAACATAGGGAATGAGGCCGTTGAGCCGGAGGAGCCCGCCACACGGGAAACCTCGCTGGCCTCCATCCCCATGGCGGAAGCCTCAAGCACGTCGCTGATTACGGTGCACTCAGAAGACGCCCTCATCGAAAACACGACCCACAACTATGAGCTGGCGGAGCGAATCTCGGATGGAGGGCAGGCCACGGTCTTCAAGGCCAAGGCGCGCGACAGCAACGAATGGGTGGCGCTGAAAATATTCAAGACGTCGGAAGAAGATCCGCAGTCTCTCCAGCGCTTCCGGCGGGAGGCTCAGATTCTTTCCGGACTGGCGCACCCCAATATTGTCGCGTACAAGGGCGTCTTCACGGCCGAGGGGGAATGGGGTGAGGCAAGGCAATGCCTCGTCATGGAGTTCCTGGAGGGGCTCTCCCTCAAGCAGTACATCCAACAGCACCCACAGGGATGCCCCTGGGCGGAGGCCTCGGCCATCTTCCGTCAATCGCTGTCCGCGCTGATTTATGCGCATGACGAGCGGGGGATTGTCCATCGCGACATCAAGCCCTCCAACATCCACTTTCTGCCGAATGGGCAGGTGAAAGTCATTGATTTTGGCATCGCGCGGCTGAACGACGGAGGCACGCATACCGGCGGAAGCGGCTTCTTGGGCTCCTTCGATTACATGGCTCCGGATTTTGCGCGCGTGAAGGACACCGACTTTCGTGGCGACGCCATTTCCGACATCTTCAGCCTGTTTGTCTGCTTCCACGAAATGATCACCGGCCGCCTGCCGTATGCGAAATTGGGCGAGCGCCAGGAGCTCGATTACCTCCGGCGCTGGCATGGCGAGGTTCCGCCTCCCTCCACGGAGCACGCCATCTTCCGCGTCATCACCCATCTGTCAAAATTCATGCAGAAGGGCCTGGCCCCGGACCGCAGTCAGCGGTACCAGAAGCTGGCCGAGGTCCTGAAGGAATTTGACGCGCTGAAACCCCGCTCCATTGTGCGCGACAACAAGGAGCGCTACACCCTCACCGATGCGCTGGGCGCCGGCGGCTTCAGCGAGGTGTACAAGGCGCAGAGGGAATCGGACGGGGCGACCGTCGCGATCAAGCGGTTGTTTGCCAACCGATCGCTCGACCGCTTCATCAAAGAGGCGGAGATGCTCTCGCTTCATCCCCACCCCAATGTCGTGCGCTATCACGACTTCTTTGAGACGCAAAGCGCCTCGGGGCGGACCGACTCTTTTCTGGTCATGGAATATCTCGATGGCATGCCCGGCTGGAGCTTGCGGGAGCGCATCCGGGAACATCCGGATGGCCTGCCCGTGGACGAAATGGTGGAAACCTTCGGCTATTACCTGGCGACCCTGGCCTATCTCAACCGCCATGAATACCGCGTGGTGCATCGCGACATCAAGCCCGCCAACCTCTACGCGCCCGAGGGACAGCCCGCCAAAGCCAAGCTGATTGACTTTGGATGCGCCCGCGATGTGTCCGGCACAAAAACAACCGGCAACCTGCCGGGCACCTGGGACTATATGGCCCCGGAATTTGTCACCGAAGGGTCCCGGGGCACGCCACAGTCCGACCTCTATGCCCTGGGGCTGTCCTTCTACGAGGCCCTCACCGGAAGGCCAGCCTATCCACGCCTGCCGAAATCCGAGCGCGAGGCGCTGACGGAATTTCTTGCACGCGCCAAGAGGGAATCCAGCCTGCAGATTGATTTTTCATCCGTGGTCTTCAAACGGCATCCCCAGCTGGCGGAGGTGATTCGGCGGGCCACGGCGCGAAAGACCAAGGAGCGCTACAGCGATGCCCTGCAGATGTGGAAGGATCTCGACACCGTTTTGCAGGAAGGCTTCGGACGAAGCCTTCCACCGGTGGAAGACCTCATCCCCCCCGCCCCGCCAGAAGGCCCGGGCGGGGCGGGTGCCACGCGGGCCATCAACCCGTTTCATGCCGCACATGCACAGCATCGCCGCCGGTCGCTGGCCCGAATGGCTCGTGCCGCCCTGGTGCTGGCCCTGCTGGGCGCGATGGGCGGAGCGGGCTGGATGTACCGTGCAAAACTGGAGGCGCCCCTCACCGCTTTGCTCGGCAAGGCACTGCGCGCATTCCGATCCGCGCCCGCCAAAAGCACTCCCCCGTCGGTGGACACCGCATCTTCGACCGAATCGCCGCCCGCAAAGG
>CAZFSE010000282.1:0-3195 GCA_964521805.1 uncultured Verrucomicrobiota bacterium | reverse complement strand
GGGCGGGAGTACTGCCGGGCTGGATGTGGACGATCGCCACCGGGACCAGTGCGTGAGCGAGCTGGGCGCCGCAAACGCCAAGCTCGAAGCCATGGGCTACGAAGGGATCGGGGACGATCCGGACAAGCTGGTCATCGTCCGCGAGCCGGAGCGCATCTATAACGGAGGCGGGCAGGTCTGGCTGGAGCAGGCCATCATGCGCGGCGGGAAGTGGGAGGGGATGTTTCTGGGGGGCAACTGGACGCTGGAGCACATCATGGTCGTGGCACAACGGGATGGCTCCGTGATCGGCGGGCGCTTTGAACACGAGTGGGCGCATGAGATTCTCTGGAAGAACGGCATCAATGCCACGCACCACCACGGCATCATGGCACAAGCGGGGATCCCCGGAAGATGAGCTACATCACTCTCGAAGTTTTGAGTTATGCCATCAGCGTGCGCAGACGCAACGCCACGGAGTTTCGTGAGCGCGCGCCGCGCGGCCCTGTTGCCGAATTGTGGGACCAACGGGCCTCCGCCCTGGAGGCCGAGGCCGATGCGCTGGAGGCGGACAAGCGCAGGTTGATGGCGAGCGCTGAGCCGGAGCCCGCCGCGCCCGAACAGGAGAAATCATGAGCCGATTCATCAAAGTGTCGCTGGGCTTTTCGATGGGAAAAAATGCGTTCAGCCGGGCGATCTCCGCGCTCGACAGCATCGGGGGCAGGCCCTCGATGTGGTCGCATGTGTTCTGGCATTTTGAGTTCGAGTCCGCGCCCGCCATCCTCTACGAATCCTGCGTGGGCTATGGGGTGGCGGTGACGCCATACGACTACATCCAGAAAAAAATAGCGTCGGGTCATTTCGAGCGTTTCCACCTGGAGGAACTGGTGCTCACCGCGCACACAGCAGAGCGCCTGCTGGCCGCCTGCATCGAGACCCATGCCAAGCCCTACGACAAGCTTCACCTGCTGGGCCTTCTGGCGTGGATCAAGTTCCACCGCCGCTCAGAGCCCCGCCGACCGTTCTGGCTGAGGTGGGCCGCCAATGAGAAATACATTTGCTCGGAATTTACAGAGCACACCGCCCGGAAGGCCGGGCTGGATTTGTGCGGAAAAGATTCAACGCCCGTCACAACCACACCGCACAGCCAGTGGCTCTTGATCCGTGGGGCCAGCGCAGACCCGCGCTTGGCGGACACGCAAAGAGTGCTGGTAGACTGAGGAGAACCCCATGCTGTACGATGCCCAAAACAATCCCATCCCGCCGGTCGAAGAACCTTCCGCCACGCCAGAGGGACGGCGGCTGATCCAGTGGGAGAATACGGACCGCTCCATCCCGGAGAGCACCCGCTCTTTGACTCCCTCGCGCCTCGATGAACTTTTCCGCCAAGCCAATGCCGGCGACCCGCGCGCACAGGCGCGGATGGCGCTGGAGATCGAAGAAAAGGATTGGGATGTTTCCGCCCACCTGCAGACGCGTTCGCTGGCGGTGCAGGGCATCCCGTTCTCGTTCCAGCCACCGCCCGGCTCGGAAGAATCCGCCGAGGCCCGCAAGGTCTGCGATGTGCTCAGCAAGGCCATCCCGACCGATCTGCTGGCGAAGGCCATCGAGCAGATGATGACCGCTCTTCTGCCGGGCTACGATTGCCAGGAAATCCTTTGGGGGCCGGGCGGGGCCAGCGTGATCGGCTTCCAGCCCGTGGAGAAGGCGCTCATCACCTTCCAAAGCTCACAGGCCCCTCTGTTGGTCTCCACCAACTACCCGGAAGGGCGGCCTCTGCTACCGCGCAAATTCATTTGGCACGTTCACCGGACCCGCTCCGGGGATCCCGCTCGCGGCGGGCTCATCCGTCCGCTGGGGTGGATGTTCCTGTTCTCCTCGCTGGGCATCAAGGATCTGCTCCGGTTCGTCGAGAAATTCGGCATGCCTTTCGTCAGCGCCCGCATTGATGACAACGCCTGGGAGAAGGACCGCAACAAGATCGCGTACCTGATTCGGAATTTTGGCTCCGATGGCGGCGCCGTGTTCTCCAAGGCCGTGGAGCTGGAGATGCTCGAAGGCCGGACGGATTCCGGGGATCTCTACTTCCGCCTGCTGGACTATTTTGGCGCGGCCAAGACGAAGGTAATCCTTGGCCAGACCGCGACCAGCGGGGACTCCGGCGGGCTCTCCAAAGGCATGCCCCAGGAGAACGTGCGGAAAGACCTCCTGCAGGCGGACTGCAACGCCATTGCGGCCACGGTGCGCAGTGACCTGCTCAGGCCCATTTGCCTGTTCACGTTTGGGCCAAATGCGCCGGTTCCGGTCTTGCAGTTCCAGCTCGATGAGCCAGCCGATCTGGTTTCCAGGAGCCAGGTGATCCTGAACCTGCGCAATGCCGGGCACACGGCCAAGCGCGATTGGGTGGAGAAGACCTTCTGCGTTGAGCTGGAGGAGACGACCTCGCCCCAGCCGGTACTGGCCCTTCGCGCAGAGCGCACGGCGAACCGGCAGGCCATTGCCATGGCCGCGCAGGCGGCGGATGAAAAGATTGTGGCCTCCACTTTGGAGGCGCTCACGACCTCCGGGGATCTGGACGGCCTGGTCACGCCCATCACGGAGGCCCTTGAGGAGGCGCTGGCGGGGCTACCGGAGTCTGACCCTACGCCGGAGCAGGAGGAAGCCTTCAAGGCCCGCTTTGCCGCTTTGCTGGAGACCATCCCCAGCCTGAGTGAACGCCTCGACACCGCCGCCCTGGAGCAACGCTTGTTTGAGGCGATGGTGGGCGGAGATGCCAATGGACGCCTCGCAGAGATTGAGGCCCTTTCGGCCTCGAAAAAACGATAGACCCAGTAAGCAAAAAGGAGATCCCATGAGCGACAAAATCAAGAAGACTGAAACCAACAGAGTCTGCAAAGCCTGCGGCAAGCCGGTCCTGCCGGGCCAGCGCTGGATTATTCGGTTCGTGAAGGGTCGGGAATTGTTCCACCGCGAATGTCTTGAAGCCCTGCGGGCGTCTGAGGCCCAGGAGCAAAAGGCCGGCTGATGCCCTTCGCCACAGAGCCCCTCACATTCACCGCCGGGAAGCGCCTGCTGGAGCAGAAGGCGATTCTCCCGCTGGGCCTGGACTCGCGGGAGATTTCCTTGCGGCTCCCGGCCCAGCTCCGCCTGCAGGCCTTTTTTTCTGCCAAGGTGACCGGCGCTCATTTGCTCGAAAAGCTCAAAGCAGAGGTGGAG
>CAZFSE010000281.1:0-3200 GCA_964521805.1 uncultured Verrucomicrobiota bacterium | reverse complement strand
CAACTCCGAGGAGAGCGCCAGCGCCTCCGAGGAACTCTCCAGCCAGGCGGAAGAGTTAATGGCCATGGTGGAGGAGCTGATGGCCATGGTGGGAGGGAAGGGCGGCGAAAAGGCACAGACCGGGACCCGGAGGCCCGTGGTGTCCGGCAAGAAGAGCCTTGCTCCCGCAACCCGCAACCAGGCCCCCGTGCATCACGCGCCGGCCAAAGCGCCGGCCAAAGCGCCAGCCAGGAAGCTTGCCGCCACTCATGCCAAACCCGAGGAAGTCATTCCGTTGGATGACAAGGAATTCAAGGACTTCTAAGCAAAAACAGAGCAAGTTGCGCCGTACGCCGGGCGGGCCTTCCCGCCCGGCTTTTGCGTTTGGCCATTTGGCGCAAGGTGGGGCAGGCATTCCTGCCTGCCCATGCGCAGACAAGAATGTCTGCGCCACCTTTTGTTATTTGTCGGAACGCCCACGCAACCCTTCTCACCGCCATTCGTGCTTGGGATATTTGCGCTGTAGCTCCTGCTTGATGCGGGGGTAGTGCTCCTTCCAGAAACCCGGCAGGTCCTGGGTGATCTGCACCGGGCGCTGGCTGGGGGCCAGGATGTGCAGGACCAGCGGCACGCGGCCCATGGCGATCTTGGGTGTTTCGCGCAGGTCATACAGATCCTGGATGCGCGTGGCGATGTAGGGTGCCACCTCCGGCTCGTAGTGTACCCGCGTCTTGCGTCCATTGGGCAGGGCGATGCGCTCAGGCGCGTATTTCTCGATCAGCGGCTCCTGGGCGTGGCTCAGCCAGCTCTTGACCACCGGCCAGACCGGCTTTTCCTTGATCTCTTTGTAGGAGCAGGCTCCCAGGCAGACCTGCTGGATCATCAACTGCCGGTCTTCCTCACCAATCGGCGGGAGATGCAAATCTGGGCAGGCGCGGCTGAGAAAGTTGACGCGCAGAATCCATTGGTCCACGGCATGGTCCCACTGTTTGAGGGTCAGGCGGCCTTTGAGCACCTCCTCGGCCAGCAGGGCCGCCGCGGCTTCGGGCGGCGGCGAATCGGTGCGCTTGGTGAGCAGGGGCAGGTCGCGGAACAGCACGTGCTTGATGGCCTGGACGCGCTTGACCGCCGGGTCATACACGGCCTCCACCTGCTCGCTGAAGTCGCCGGGGAACAGCTCTTTCAGCCAGGCCTCGCGGACGGCGGTCACGAGCGAGAGCAGGACGTTCAGCTCGCCTCCGCTCTGTTCTATTTCGTGCACCTCGGCCGCCACGATCAGCTCGTCCTTCTGCACCGCGCTTTCGCGGGCCAGCAGGCCCTTGCGCCCATGCGTCATCTGGCATCGCAGGGTGCCGGCATCCAGGCGGCGGGCCACCTGGTCGGAAAAGCCTAGCAGGATGCTTTTTTGAATGCCCTCGTCGGAGAAGGGGGTGGGGTCGGTGTTCAAGCCCTGCTCCCTGGCGATCTTCAGGAAGTACTCGAACAACGGGCCCACCTGCCGCGCCGATTGCGCATGGATGCCCAGCCGGCGGCACTTGTCCAGGTTGTAGCCATTTTTGTCCGCATAGCTCCAGGCCCGCATCAGCAGGAAAAAGTCGGAGGGCACATCTTCGCCCAGAAAATTCTCGCGGTCCTCGGAGACCTCTTTGCCCGCCCGTCGCAGGAGCAGGTTGCGGCCTTGCGTGAGCGCGGCGATCAGGGCGACGGAGCGCACGCATCCATATTCGCCGGCGGCCAGCAACATGCGCGAATAGCGCGGATGGACGGGGAACGACAGCATGCGCCGCCCCAGTTCCGTGATGGCGCCGGAGGCGGCCTCCAGCGCGCCGAGGTCGCGGAGCAGGGATTCCGCGCGGTCCAGGGAGCGCGGCTCCGGCGGCTCCAGCCAGCGAAAGGTCCGGATGTCTTCGACCCCGGAGGCCTTCAGGGTCAGGACGATCTCGGACAGGTCCAGCCGTTTGATCTCGGGCAGATCCTGCAGGGGGCGGTCCGCCTGCTCGGCCTGCGTCCAGAGGCGCACGCACCGTCCGGGCGCGGTCCGCCCGGCGCGCCCGGCGCGCTGGTCGGACGAGGCCTGGCTGATGCGTTCGATGAGCAGGGTGTTGATGCCCCGGTAGGGGTCAAAGCGCGCCACCCGCGCCAGGCCGCCATCAATGACCAGGCGGATGCCGTCAATCGTCAGCGAGGTTTCCGCCACATTGGTGGCGACCACGATTTTACGCTGAGCGTGCGAGGCGACGGCGGCATCCTGGTCGCGCGGATTTAATTCACCGTGCAGGGGCAGAATCAGGCAGTTGCGCGCGGCGGAGGTGTTTTGCAGGGCCTGGATGGTGCGGCTGATTTCGTAGGCGCCGGGCATGAAGATCAGGGTGTCGCCGCCCGTGCCGCTGTGCTGTTCAAAGGCCTCCGCCGCGGCTTCCCAGACCGGGGTCCTCTCAAAATCCACGGGGCGGGGGAGGTATTGAATATCCACGGGGAACATCCGGCCCTCCGAGGCCAGCAGGGAGCAGGGTTGGAGGTAAACGCCCAGATCCTCCACGGCGAGCGTGGCGGACATGACCAGCAGTTTCAAATCGGGCCGGGTGCTTTCCTGGATGTGCAGGGCGCGCGCCAGCGTGATGTCGCCATAGAGATGCCGCTCATGGAATTCATCGAAGAGGATGGCGGTGATGCCCTCCAGGCGCGGATTGTCCAACATCTGGCGGAGGAGGATGCCCTCGGTCTCGAACTTGATGCGGGTCTCGCGCGAGGAGACGTTGTCAAAGCGGATCTGGTAGCCGACTTCGCGGCCCAGGCGGACGTTGCGCTCCTGAGCGACGCGCGTGGCCAGCAGGCGGGTGGCCAGGCGGCGCGGCTGGAGAATAACGGCCTGCCCGTCGCCGAGCAGTCCGTCATCGAGCAGGATTTGCGGGACCTGCGTGGATTTCCCGGAGCCGGTGGGCGCGGTGATGATCAGGCGGTTTCCGGCCGCGAGCCGGTTCACCAGCTCGCGGCGGATTTCATAAATGGGCAGTTCCCTTGGATTCATGGCGGGATTGAACCACAGAGCGGCGAGTGGAGGAAAGCGATTAAAGAGAGGAGGTGGAAAAACACTCGTTTTTTTGGAGGCGGTGATTATGATTTGCCAAAAGGAGGCGGCATGAAAAAGACTGCGTGGCTGGCGATGATGGTGGCGGGGCTGGGGGCAAGCCTGTGGATTCAATCCGGATGTGTGGTGGCGG
>CAZFSE010000280.1:0-3208 GCA_964521805.1 uncultured Verrucomicrobiota bacterium | reverse complement strand
CCCCAGCGCCACCACCAGGCTTGCCCGGCCCATCTTCCGCGCCGCCGCCTGCTCATACAACCCACCCAGCTGGACCTGCGATTTTGACGCCTCCCCGGCAGGAACCACCACCCGCGCCACCGGATAGCCCGCTTTTTTCAGCGAATCTTCCGCCCGCGCGCCATACAGCGGATCCACGTGCGAATCCGTCACCAGCAGGCAGGCCTCCACCCGGCCGAGCCCCTGGCAACACCCGCCCAAACCGTCCAGCAAACCCGGCCCTATATGGATAGGATAGGAGCGCTCGCCCAGTTCCACTGTGATTTCTTGTGACATGGGTATGAGGAAATAGGCAACCATCCCTCCCCTGTCAACGCTGAAAATTCTTCAGCACAGGGCACCGCCCCGGCCTTGAACCACGAATGAACCCAGCGCGGCATAGCCGCAATCAAAGCGAAAAGGCCCTATGGCCGGCGCCGGAACTCCACTTCGTCAAATTGCAGGGCGCCATTTGCGCCGGCGCCGCTGACGCTGACCACCACATGCGCGGACGTGGCCAGGGCAGGCGCGGTGGCGGTGATGACCTTCTGTGTCCACGACTCGCGGACATCCGCCAGCGTGACCCGGCTGGTGCTGATGCAACTGCCCCCATTGTAAAACTCAACCTTGAAATCCTGCTCGGTGGCGCTCCAGGTATTGTCCGCCCAGAACCAGGCGGAGGCCTGGTAGGTCGTTCCCGGCGTCACCGCCGCTTCCTGCCACCAGCCTCCAAAGTTCTGGTAGGTCCCGCCCCAGTCGGTCCGCACGGCGGCCTCCCACTCCCCTCCATGCGCCCGCCAGTTCACCCGCGCCGCGTTCCCCCAGATTCCGCCCAAGCCGTCCGGCGTTCCACCCAGCCAGTAGCGCGCCCTGGAATCCGTGGACACCGGTTGCTCAAAGCTGAAATTGCGCAACAGGTTGCTGGGCCATGAAAGATCCTGCGCCAGCCGGTAGACACGCCCGGGAGGGGTGGCCAGGGAATCCGCCACCGATATGGCATAACCGGCCGCCGTGACCACCCCGCTGACATTGCTCCACGCGGGCCGCCTCAGATCATCATTGCCCTGCAGTCGATACCGCCCGCCCTGGATGGCCGCCCACTGCGTGGCGGCCACGCCCGCGGCCACCGTGAAGTTCGTCGGCGCGGGATCCGTGCGGTTCAGCCGCAGGGAGCCATCGCCGATGATGATCATGCCGTAGAACCATGACCCAAACCAGCAGGCGTTATAGGCCTGAAGCGTATTGTACCACGTTTTAAAGGCCCGCCCCAAGGGCTGGCCCGCCGCCAGCTCCTGATAGAAATACACATCATCCAGCATGCCGCCCGTCTTCGTGCTTCCCCAGCAGGCCAGCCCGGAATTGGTGTGGTTGAAGGTGATGGTTCCCGCCAGATAGCCATATTCGGAATAATCGGATCCGGAGCAAACAAACAACGAATGAAACAGCGCCGGAGGAGTCCGCGCGCGGTAATCCGCGCTGTAGACATACTCATACACCCCTGCGCCATCGTTGAAGGAATGACCCAGCGGATACCCATGGGAGCGGACGAACATCAGCTCATAGCGGTTGGTCATGCGGCTGAGATAATCGGAGGCCAGCGTTCGGTCCAGATCCACCACGCCAATCGCATGGCCATCCCCATAAAGACGGCTGAGATTCTCCGCATCGGTGCTCCCGGAATACGCGGCCCAATCGTCATCCACATACACCAGCGCCCGGCGATCCGGTCGCAATCGTCCGCTCCGGTACGCATGGTTCTTGTCAAAATAGGCCTTCAGCAAATCATGTTCCCAGCCCAGATTGTCCAGGTTCGAGGCCCGCATGCGGGCCACCCAGATTTCCACGGCCTTGTCTCCACTATGCGTGTCGTATTTCCCATTGCTGTTGGAGTCCGTCCAGGAGCCGTTGAGGTCCATATAGAATACGTCACAGGGGAAGTCCTCAAAGTCCTCCGGCACGCAGGAGTCCTGGAACCGGTTGGTCATCTCATAGACGATGTACGGGATGTTGCCAATGAGAATAGCCCCCTCCAGAGAACCCTCCCCGGCATGCAACCCAGCCAAGTAAGAACGCAAATTGACTGCGCTTCCGGAGTCGTAGCGATACAGCAGGGGGGCAAATCCGTCCGCCCGCAGGTCATCCTGAAAGCGGTCCAGCTCGCTGGAAATCTCCGAGAGCACATTGGAATGCACCACCAGGCAAAGCCGGTTGGTTCCCTCGCCGGCCAACAGCGCCTGGGGCGCGGAAAGATCGCTCAGGCTCAGCGGCCCGCTGTCCGCGGGCACGGCATGGAGGGGCTTGGGGCGGCCCTCCGGGTCCATCCAGCGGGTGACCGGCGGAGGCCCGGAAAAATCCCGCGCCAGGGCGCTTGCCGCCAGCGCCATCACCACCGCCCACATGGAACCTTGTCGCATCATGCTGTTTGCTCCTGTCCTGAAACTACCCCCCTCCCCGCTTGCTGTTTATTCCCCCGCTCTTCCCAAGGTTGAAAATAAGGTGTACGCTTTTTCCAAGGGTTGGAAACTTTTTTTGAAAAAGTTCCAACCCTTGGAAAACTCAGGAGAGAAAAAACATGCAGGAAACAGCCGGCAACATCGTGGTGACCTTTGAGGACGGACACAAGGTGGAATGCGCGCCCCAAACACAGGTCAAAACGCTTGCGCCGGGAAAGCGCGCGCAGGATGGCCTGCACTACCTGGGCGCGCTGGCCAGCAACGAGGTGGTCTCCATGTCCTACCCGCTGGATGTGGAGTGCACGCTCCGGTTCGTCACGCTCGCCGACCATCACGGCTGGCAAATTTACCGCCGGTCCCTCTCCTTCCTGCTCGCCAAGACCGTCAAGGAGCTTTTCCCCCACGCGCACTTCGCGGTGGAGCATACGCTGGGCAACAGCTTCTACTGCACCTTTGAACTCAACGGGCGCAAGGAAATCACGCAGGAAGAGCTCGATGCCATTAATAAAAAAATGCGCGACTCCGTGGACCGCGACATCCCCATCCGCCGCCGCCGGGTTTCCTACATGGATGCCGTGCGGCAATTTGAGCACGAACAGCAATGGGACAAATACAACCTCCTGCGCTACAGCAACCCGCCCAAGGTGGTCATGTACGTCTGCGAGGGATTCTCCGACCTGGCGCATGGGCCGCTGGCGCACAGCACGGCCGCGCTGTCCTTCTTCAAGCTGATTCCC
>CAZFSE010000279.1:0-3256 GCA_964521805.1 uncultured Verrucomicrobiota bacterium | reverse complement strand
TCCCACAACCTGAACGTTCTGCCATGAAGTTGTCGGATAGCTCCGTGACACCCTCATGAAACAATTCCCAGGGCTACTTCTTTCCCTTGGCGGGCTCCTGCAGGATTTTTGCGCCGCCGAGGCCGCTGAGCCCGGCTTTCTCGAGGTCGGTCCAAAGGGTGCCGGGTCCCGCGTGGAGAATATTGATCTTCACGTCGGGGCTCAACTGGCTGGCGAAAGTCCACAGGTTATAGGCGGCCGGGTCTCCAAAGGCTTTGACCTTGAGCTGGAAGCCGCGCGCCTTCTCCCCTTCGACGCGGGTGATCACCTCCGCCGCGGCCCGTCCGAGCTTGGTGACCTTTTCGGCGTGGACAGCGGCCGTCTGCTTTTCGACCTCGGCGACGCGCTTGAGCGTTTCGCCCTTGATCTCGGCCACCTGTTTTTCGCGCTCCGCCTGGATCTCCGCCTTGAGCTTCTCCGTCTCTTGGGCGACCTGCTCGCGGCGCTGTTCAATCAGGCTGATCTCGGTGTTCAACTCGGCGAGCTTTCTCGCGGTGTTCTGTTTTTCCTGGTTGGTCAAATCCTGCTCCTGCGCGATGCTGGCCTGCTGGATGGGGTCGAGGATTTGCATGGGGACGTTCACGTGCCGGATGAGGGCGCTATGCACAATGATGCGCCGCTCCGCCAGGATCTTGGCCAGCGCCTCGGTCAGGTCGCTCTGGAATTTCTCGCGGCCCTCGCCGACAATGAAATCGCGCGCGCCATAGGCGGAGCCTTTCAGGCGGGAGACGGAGAGAATCTGGGGCATGATGACCTTGTCCACGGCGGCGGGCAGGTCGCCATAACTGCGGTACAGCCAGGCAATGTGCTTGGGCAAGAGCTCAAATTCCACGGTCATGTCGAGGCTGATTTCAAAGCCATCGCGGGAGGGGAACTCGACGAACTGGTTGAGGACAAAGGTGGCGCCGGGCTCCGAGCGGTCCTTCTTGGACATGGGCGCCTTGCCGGGTTGCGTGGGCGCTTCCATGGACTTTTTATCGGCCCACATGGAGGAACTGCGCGACATGTAATCCTTCCTCTGCTCTTTTTGTTCCCGCAGGATATTTCCCTGGAGCTCATCCATGGCGCGGTTCTGGGTGGCAATCTGGCTCTTGGTGATGACGGCGCTTCCCTGCTTGCCCAGCAGGGAGACCTGGTTGACGCCGATCTCCAGGACATTAACGCCAAACTCGCGGGGATTGATGTAATAGAGGCCGGGCTGGAGGACGTCGGCCCGCACGCCTTTTTCGCCGGGCGAGGCGAAGGCGCCTTCCGGCGCCTGCTTGCCGGAGAGCGAGGTGATGACGCCGTCATAGCCGATGGGAATGCTGATGGCGTCCACGATCTCGATGGCGTATCCCACCGGGTTCATGCGGTATTTTCCGGGGCCCAGCACATGCCGCCAGATGCCTTTCTGGCCGGGTGCGGCCAGGAATTCGCCCTCGGGCAGGTCGTCGCCCACCTTGGAGGTGACCACGCCCACCTTGCCGGGCGGGACTTTGATCACGGGCATGATTTTACGTTCATAGAAGTAGGGGTTGAGGAAGTGGCGGCCCTCGCCCAAGACCTCTTCGCGAACGCCTTTCTGGCCTTTCTGGGCCAGGATTTGCCCCGGGGGCAGGTCGTCGCCGCTCTTGGCGGTGATGATGGCCATTTCGTCTGGATCCACGTAGAAGCGGCAGAAGCCCCACTGCCAGAACAGCCACAGAGCGCCCGCGATCAGGACAACAAACAGCAGGGGTCGGAGGAATGTTTTCATTGAGCCACCTCTTTGCTTTGCGGAATGAAGGGAGTGAAAAGCCCGCCCAAGCCATCGGCTTGATCGGTGCTCAGGACGGAGAGGATGCGCGGGCCGATTTTTTCGTAGAAGGCATGGCGGGCCAGATAGAGGCCGGTGCCAAAAGCCTGAATCTGGCTGGTCAGCACGCCGGCCACGGCCTCATTGTTCATGCGCACCACCTCGCGGTCGGCATCGGCCTTCAGCAAGATGGCCTCCGCCTGCGCGGTGGCGGCGGAGTTCTCCAGCTTGGCCACCTCCAGCTCGCGGTTGGCGCCGGTCACCTGGACGGCCTGATCCTGCTCCGCCAGGATGATGGCGCGGATCTTGGCGGTGTCGGCCTCGACCCGCTCTTTATTCTGCTGGGCCAGCATCTCCTGCTTGGTCAGCTCGGCTTTGGATTTGGCCTGCTCAATCTGCTGGCCGAATTTCTTGGCGGTCTGCACGGCGACCTCGCGGTCGCGGATGATGCTGGCGATCTCATCCGGCGGCGTGATGTTGCGGATCAGCACGGACTTGATGTCCACGCCCCAGAGGCCGCATTGCTTGCGCAGGTGCGCCTCAAGATTGTCCTGAAACTGCTGGCGGGTGTCGCCCATGATGTAGTTCTTGGCGGGGTTCTTGCTCCCCTCGATGCGGCTGAAGCCACGGGCGCGGGGGAGGATCACCTTCTTGAGAATGTCCTCCATGTCGCCCACCTGGTGGGTGAGCAGGGCGGCCTTGTCGCGGATGAGGGCGTACTCAATCGTGCCCTCGACATTGACGGTGAAACCGTCCAGGGTCAGGAAGCTGATGGCATCGTCGCCGCTCATTTCAAAGCGCTGGCTCTGGAGAGTGACTTCGACGACGTTGAGCATGTAGGGATTGAGGTAATAGGTGCCGGGATCCAGCACGGCGGCCTGGACGCCCTTCATGTTGTCGCCCACCAGGAACGTGTTGCGGGCTTCGGGGGGCAGGTCGCTGTTGAGCGCATCCCGGCCCACCATCGAGGTCAGCACGCCCACGGAGCCCGGACGGATGGAGATGGCATCGAAGAGCTGTATGTCATAGGCATACGGATTGATGCGGTATTTTCCGGGGCGCAGGACATCTTGAACGATGCCTTTCATGCCTTCGGAGGCGATGATCTGGCCGGGCGGCAGATCCTGTCCGTAGAGCCGGGTCAGCACGCCCAGCTGTCCGGCGGGGATGTCGGTGATGCGGCGGATCTGCCAGCCCCAGGAATACGGGTTGCGAAAATAGCGGCCCTCGGAAAGGACGTCCAGCTGGATGCCTTTCTGGCCGGGCTCCAGGGCCAAAATCTGGCCGGAGGGCAGGTCCTGGCCGGTCTTGTGCGTCAGGATGGCGATTTCGCCGGGCCCCGGCTCAATCCGGCAAAAAAAACCAGAACCACAGGGGGATAAAAAAAAGCACGGCGATCACCACGCCAAAGCCGCCCAAAGCGGCGATGGGGGCGGCGGG
>CAZFSE010000278.1:0-3263 GCA_964521805.1 uncultured Verrucomicrobiota bacterium | reverse complement strand
CCAATAAGGGCCTCTGGGGCCTGCCCACGGTCCTCAATAACGTGGAGACCTTCGCCAACGTGCCGGTCATCCTGCTCAAGGGTGCCCACTGGTTCTCCTCCATCGGCACGCAAAAGAGCACGGGCACCAAGGTCTTCGCCCTGGCCGGCGCCATCAACAACACCGGCCTGGTCGAGGTCCCCATCGGCATCTCGCTGGGCGAGCTGATCTATGACATCGGCGGCGGCATCAAGGATGACAAGCCCTTCAAGGCCGCGCAAATCGGCGGCCCCTCCGGCGGATGCATCCCCCGCGAGCATCTCAACGTGCCGCTGGATTACGAATCCCTCACCCAGCTGGGCGCCATCATGGGCTCCGGCGGGCTGATCGTGATGGATGACGAAAGTTGCATGGTGGACGTGGCCCGCTTCTTCCTGGAGTTTGTGCAGGAGGAATCCTGCGGCAAATGCCCGCCCTGCCGCGTCGGCACCAAGCGCCTGCTCGAAATGGTCACCCGCATCTGCCAGGGCAAGGGCGAGGAAGGCGACATCGAAAAGCTGATCGAACTGGGCACCCAGGTCAAGGAGGCCTCGCTGTGCGGCCTTGGCAAGACCGCCGCCAATCCGGTGCTCTCCACCATCCGGCATTTCCGCGACGAGTACGTCGCGCACATCCGCGACAAGAAGTGCCCGGCGGGCGTCTGCTCGGCGCTCGTGCGCGCGCCCTGCCAGAGCGCCTGCCCGGCTGGCGTGGACGTGCCCGGCTTTGTCGCGCTCGTCGGTGAAAAGCGCTATGCCGAAGCCCTCCGCCTGCACCGCGAACGCAACCCGTTCGCGGCCGCCTGCGCGCGCGTCTGCTTCCATACGTGCGAAGACCACTGCCGGCGGGCCTCGCTGGATGCCCCCGTCTCCATCCGCGGCGTCAAACGCTTCATGGTGGACCAGGAGGTCACAATCCAACTGCCGGAAATCCGCGACAACGAACAAAACGCCCGGCGCAAGGTGGCCATCATCGGCGCGGGGCCGGCCGGCCTTTCCTGCGCCTATTTCCTGGCGCGCCTGGGCTACCTGCCCAAGGTCTTCGAGTCCGAGCCGCGTCCCGGCGGCATGCTCGTGCAGACCATTCCCTCCTACCGCCTCCCACGCGAAATCCTGGCCCGCGAGATTCGCATGATCGAGCGCATGGGCGTCAGCATCGAAACCGGCAAGGCGCTGGGCAGGGACTTCACCCTGCAAAGCCTGCGTGATGAGGGCTATGAAGCCGTCTTCATGGGCATCGGCGCGCCTACCGGCACCCGCCTGGGCATTCCCGGCGAGGACACGGAAGGCGTCACGGAAGCCATCCGGTTCCTGCGCCAGTACAATATCCGCGGCTCAGTGCCGGTGGGGAGCAATGTGGTCGTCATTGGCGGCGGCAACGCCGCCATTGATGCGGCCCGCACCGCCCTGCGGCTGGGCGCGGAAAAGGTGACCGTGGTCTACCGCCGCACCCGCGAAGAGATGCCCGCCTACGCCGAGGAAATCGAAGAGGCCGAACACGAGGGCGCCATCCTTCAACTGCTGACCTCGCCCGAGGAAATTGTGGCCAAGAACGGCAAGGTCACCGGCCTCAAATGCCGCCCCATGAAGCTGGGCGACTTTGACCGCTCCGGACGCCGCCGTCCCGAGGCCGAAACCGAAGGTGCCTTTGTCATCGAGGCCAATCAAATCATCGCGGCCATCGGGCAGTCCTCCGATGCGCCCCCGTTGGTGGAGGGCTTCCCCGTCACGCTGAAGAAGAACAACTACATCGAGGCCAGTGCCGTCACGGGGCAGACCTCGGTGCCCTGGCTCTTCTCCGGCGGGGATGTGGTCACCGGCCCCTCCTCTGTCATTGAAGCGGTGGCTGGGGGCGAAAAGGCCGCCATTGGAATGGACGCCTTCCTCACCGGCGAGACCCACGCCTTCTGGCGCGTGAACAAGCCCGTGCCGGCCAGCTTCGATCCCGAGGCCGACCCCGAGCCGTACAAGCGCGAGAAGCTTCCACTGATCGCCGTGGACCGCCGCCGCAATAACTTTGATGAAGTGGAGATGCCCTGGCTGGAAGCCGTCGCCGTGCGGCAGGCCAAACGATGCCTGCGCTGTGACTATGGGAAAGAAGTTGCCACCTGGTAAATAGGAGTTTGAGATGCCCAAATTAACCATCAATAATCTGCCCGTTGAAGTGCCCGAGGGAACCACCGTCCTGGAGGCCGCCCGTAAGGCGGGGGTCCAAGTCCCCTCCTTGTGTTACATGGAAAATCTGCAGGCCATCGGCGCCTGCCGCGTCTGCCTGGTGGAGATCGAAGGTGCCCGCGACCTCGCCGCCTCCTGCGTCATGCCCGCCGCCGAGGGCATGCGCATCAACACCAATTCGGCGCGCGTCCGCAAGGCGCGCCGCACCGTCGTCGAACTCCTGCTCTCCGAGCATGATGGCGACTGCCAGACCTGCGACCGCAACAACGACTGCGAACTGCAGGCCGTCGCCCGCGACCTCGGCATCCGCGAAATTCGCTATGCCGGCGAAAAGAGCGGGCGCCGGCAGGACAAGAGCACGCCCGCCCTCGAGCGCGACAGCGCCAAGTGCATCCTGTGCCGGCGCTGTGTCACCGTCTGTGGCGAGATCCAGGGCGTCGCCGCCCTGTTTCCCCAGGGGCGCGGCTTCAAGACCGTCGTGGGCCCGGCCTTCTGCAAGGATCTCGACACCGTCGCCTGCGTGCAGTGCGGCCAGTGCGCCGCCGTCTGCCCGGTCGGCGCCATCACGGAAAAAGACCAGATCGAACAGGTCTGGGAAGCCCTGGAAGATCCCACGAAGACCGTCGTGGTACAAACCGCGCCTGCCATTCGCGCCGCCCTGGGCGAATGCTTTGGCTATCCGCCCGGCACGCTCGTCACCGGAAAAATGGTGTCCGCCCTGCGCCAGCTGGGCTTCAAGGCCGTCTTCGACACCAACTTCACGGCCGACCTGACGATCATGGAGGAAGGCCACGAACTGCTTACCCGCCTGAAAAGCGCGCTCGTGGACAAGAAAGAGGCGCACCTGCCGATGTTCACCAGTTGTTCCCCCGGCTGGATTAAGTTCGCCGAGTATTTCCACCCGGAAATTCTCCCCAATATCTCCACCTGCAAATCGCCCCAGCAGATGATGGGCGCGGTCATCAAGTCCTATTACGCCCAGCAGATCGGCAAAAAGCCCGAGGAGATCTTCACCGTCTCCATCATGCCCTGCACCGCCAAAAAGTATGAAGCCCAGCGCCCCGAGATGAC
>CAZFSE010000277.1:0-3328 GCA_964521805.1 uncultured Verrucomicrobiota bacterium | reverse complement strand
GCCCTGGCCGAAGCAACGCCGCGGAGGGGCCAAGATCACGCGTGATTTGCTTCGCCCCGCGAAAACGAGTCAGGCCGCCTCGTCCCCTCCTCCTCCATCAGCCCAAGCACCGTCGAGGGATCCCCGGGGGCGTCAGGAGATGCTTCGACACGCCGGGCGCGCATGCGCCCTAGCGGCTCAGCATGACAAACGGGTTTTACCGGGAGCAGGGATGATCCCGCGGGGAGCTTCCAGCTCCCCCTTCCCAGCGCGTTGCCCCAGGGTTGGTAGGTCATCGAGACTTCAGCTTTTCAACCGCGCTAACGATAGCGGCGGCCCGCCTCATCCAATAACCTCCGCACCGCTTCCTGCCAGCGGAGGGGGTCGCGCCGGTAGCAGGATTCGTGAGCGACATCCGGGAAAAGCGCGAAGACTTTTTCTCCTGAGCCCATCCGGTCAAACACCTGCCGGGCCTGTGAGGCTTTGGCGCGCGGGTCCAATTGGCCGTGAAGAAACAGGCAGGGAACCTGAATGGAGGGCGCGTAATCCACCGGATCGTGCGTCTCCAGCCAGGCCCCGCTCTGCACCCCGCCCCAAAAGACCAGCAGTTGCGCAAAAGGAAAGGACGGCCAGCCCATGCTGTCGAACCGGTTCTTGGTGGTGTTGAGCAGGCTGTCGAAGACCGACTCAATGATCAGGGCGTCGGGCTGAAGGTCCATCTTCGACACCGCCCGCAGAATCGCGGCGCTCCCCATGGACTGCCCATACAGGATCACCGGCTGTTCCGGCCACCGCTCCCGCACAAACGCAAAGGCGGCGGCTACATCCTTCGCTTCGTGAAACCCCAGGCTGGCCATGTCCCCCTCTGAACCTCCGCTTCCGCGGAAGTCCACAAGAAAGGCGGAATACCCCAGAGCGCGGAACGCCATGGCCTCTGAAAGAAGATCGCACTTGCTCGCGCCATAGCCATGAAAGAGAAGCACGATGCCCTGCGCGTTTTCCTGCGGAAGAAGCCATGACTCCAAGCGAACGCCATCGGTAGCTTTCAGCGCATGGGTTTCATAGGGCACGGACGGCACGGTGTGTGTGGCGGGCCGGGGCAGATTCACTCCCGTCACCAGCACGGCCAGCTTCCGGAACAGGCCCAGCTTTTCCGGCGAGGAAGTCTTCTCTCCGGTGGGCGCATAATACATCATCCGCCGCGCCTGCCACCAGGCCAGCAGATTGACGGCCACCAGCAGAGCCAGCAAGGCGGCCAGCCACGTCTTGATGGATGCGGGGGTCATGAGCCTCTCTCCTTCACCTTGTCCCCCGCCAGCTTCTTCAAGGCGGAAAGGTCCAACTTTCCACTGCCCAGCAGGGGCAGGGCCGAAATTTCATAATAGCTGTCCGGCCCGGGTTTCCACAAGTTGGGCAATTCGCTTTTCTCCAGAATTTCCTGCAACCGGGGCACAGGGCCAGCCTCGGGCGTTACCAGCACCACCAGCCGCTCGCCACGCTTCTCATCCGGAACCGCGGTCACCGCCAGCACGGGGAGGCTCTGCCCCAGCCCGCGATGCAACTCATCCTCGGCGGCGATGTGCGGAATCATCTCGCCGCCAATCTTGCTGAAGCGCGAAAGACGGTCGGTGATAATGATGAACCCCTCGGCATCCACGCGGGCCATGTCGCCGGTATTGTACCAGCCATCGCGCAACACCTCGGCGGTCTTCTCCGGCTGGTTTAGGTAGCCCGTCATCACATTCGGCCCCTTGATCCACAACAGGCCCGCCTCGCCCTGCGGCACAGGCGCGCCGGTTTCCGGATGAACCAGACGCACCGCGATGCCCGGCAAAGGCAATCCCACACTCCCTTCCTTCCAGCCCGCCTGCGTCACGCCCCCCGCCGTCACGTTCGGAATGCTCAACGTCGCCACCGGCGACAGCTCGGTCGCACCGTACCCCTCCAGCGGCCGCACTCCAAACTTGGCTTCAAATTCGGTGGCCAGGCCCGGCTTCATTTTCTCAGCGCCCACCACGACATATTTCAGCGTCCGGAAATCCTCCGCTACGGCCTTGCGCAGGTACAGCGAAAGGAACGTGGGCGTGGCAAAGAGCATGGTGGATTTATACTCGCGCACAATCTGCGCGATCTTGCCGGCATCCAGAGGATTTGGGTGGTAGCGCACCGGCAGGCCGCTGAGCAGGGGATACCACAGCGTGGCGGTATAGCCCAGCGAATGAAAAAACGGCAGGGCCGCGCATAAATGATCCCGGGGCGACTGCCCAAAGACCATGCGGAGGGATTCAATATTCGACAGAATATTGTGGTGACTGAGCAGGATTCCCTTGGGTGTGCCAGTCGAGCCGGAGGAAAATAGAATCGTCGCGGTGTCGTCCGCCGTGAACCCTTGCGGACGGGCCAGACGACGCGCGGGCACGAAGAGCGCCTGGAGCAATGCCGTCCGCTTGTCGGACGGCGCCAGCTCCTTGGCCACGTCTTCCAAGCACAGCACCTCCACCCCTTCGGGCACCACAGGAATGCGCTCACGAAAGGCCCGGGCGGTCAGGATCACCCGAATGCCCGCCTGCGCGAGGGCGGATACAAAGGCCGGCCCCGAGGCCGTGAAGTTGAGATGCACCGGCGTGCGCCCCGCAAAGAGAACGGCCATGTTGGCGAGCACCGCGCCTACGGAAGAAGGCAGAACAATCCCGATGGGGGCCGCCTCCCGGTACTGGCGCTTGAGCACACGAGCCAGCGCCAGCGAGGCCACAAGGGCCTTGCCATACGTCAACTGCTGGCCCAGGGTGTCGCTCATCGCCGGAGCCAGCCAGCGCTTTCGCGCGGCGCGGACAAACTCTTCGCCCAGCGGGCGGCGGCGCGGCTTGCGGTCGTTGAAATACTCGCACGAAAGCTCCAGCACAGCCTCCTTGACCTCCGGTGCGGTGGCCGTCGAGGCCAGCGGCTTGCCAAACAAAATCGTGACAGGATACCGCAGTAACCCCGGCCAATGCCGCACCAACTGGCCATGATAGTAGCTCGCAATGCTTCCCCACGCGCCGCCAAGATACACCGGGATGATGGGATACCCGGTCCCCTTGGTGATATGTTCAAATCCCCGCCGAAATTCCCGCAGAGTCCCGGTCCGCGTCAGCATGCCCTCGGCAAAAATGCACACCATATACCCATCGTCCATGGCTTTTCGCGCCTGCTGAAGCGCCTCCACCATTTTCTTTGGCGAGCCGGCGGTAGGGATGGGAATGACCCCCAGCAAGCGAAGCAGGGGCTGGGCAAAACGCAGAGAGTGGAAAACCTCCGCCGCCATCAGAAACCGGATGCGGCGCTGTTGCGTGGCACCCAGCAACAGCGC
>CAZFSE010000276.1:0-3345 GCA_964521805.1 uncultured Verrucomicrobiota bacterium | reverse complement strand
CCGCCCGCTTGCAAGTCCATGCCGCTCGCCTCCGGTCAGGACGGCGCGGAGCGCCATCCTACGTAGGGCGGTGCTCCGCGCCGCCCTCCAGAAGAACGGCGGTCGAGCCGACCGCCCCCCAGAAGATGCCGGTTACTTCAATGGGCACAGGCGTATTTCCACCGGCTCATTGCGGCTGTCCACGGCCACCTCGCAGAACGTATGGCCGCTCTTCACGGTGCCCGCCAGGATCTCCTGCGTCAGGCGCGAACGCACCCTCTTCCACTCGCCCGGGCCCACCTTGGCTTCCGCCTGAATCCGGGCATCGGCTTCCACGCGGCAACGCACAACGTACCTCCGCTTGTCCGGCATGCCCTGGTACGCGCCCTTCGGGGCGGAAATCCGCACCCGAATCACGTCCTGCGCCGTCTCACCCGTAATCCGCGTAATCGCAAAGCGGCCCTTCGCGTGATCATGGCTCTCGCCATCATCCTCATACAACTCATAGGCCGATTTTTCCACGCCGCTGGGGAAATAGTCGAAGTGGATTTCCCCGGGAACCTTCACGCCGAGGCTCTGCCCCACCGTTTGGCTGGGGAGGATCGCGCCCTCGCGCACATAGGTCGGGATCCGCTCCACGGGAATCTCCACGAAGCCATCCAGCATCCCCTGGTAGCGCTCGCCGGTTTCCAAGCCAAACCAGCGGCCATTCGGGAAATAGGCCCGCTTGCGCTGGACGCCGGAGACCTTGTCCACTGGCGCATCGGCGGGGATCACCAGCAGGTCACGGCCGATCATATACTGGTGCTTGCGATAGAGCGCGCCGCCATCATTGTCGTTGTATTCCAGGTACAGCGGACGAATCAGCGGCAGGCCGCTCGTATGCGCCTCGCGGGCCAGCCCATAGAAATATGGCGCCAGCGCGTAGCGGATGTGAGTCTGCTTGCGGAAGATCGCCTTGGTCTTGTCACTATAGCCCCACGGTTCGCGGATGCCGTGGTCGCTGTGCGTGCGGAACACCGGGCTCATCGCGCCAAACTGGCACCAGCGGATGAACAGCTCCTCCTCCACCTTTTCGCGGCAGAAGAATCCGCCGATGTCATGCGACCAATAAACCGCGCCCAGCCCGCCGGAGCTGGCGGTAAACTCAATCTGGCGCTGAAGCATGTTCCATTCGGAGGGCGTGTCGCCCGAGAATTGCACCGGATAGCGATGCGAGCCAATGCCACCCCAGCGGGAAAGAATCATGCCCCGCTTTCCCGTCTTCTCCTCGGCCAATTCATAATACGCCTGGTTGGCCCAGAGCTGGCTGTCGGTATTGGGGAACGGAGGCTTGATCCAGCCATCCACCCACCAGAAGTCCATGCCTTGGTCAAACAGCGGCCCGAGCACCACATCCTTCCAGGCGCGCACCGCCTTCTCGTTGGACCAGTCACACGCCCATTGCCCCTGGTGCGGCAAAGGCCCCAGCCGCTTGCGAATGGCGGGAATGTGGCTGTCCTCGGCCGGCAGTCCGTCGTAATTGTCATAACCGGGATGGTCATTGAGCGAGGTCATCAGCCCCATGTCATGGAGCGTCTTCATGGCCTTCTCCGGCTTGGGAAAATACTTCTTGTTCCAGTCATACCCGCCCCAGCCGCCGCGCCAGTCGGTATCAATGATCATCACATCAATCGGAATGTTCTCCTTGCGATAGCGCCGGGCCAGCGCGATGACTTCCTGGTCCGTGTACGCATACCACCGCGAGTACCAGAACCCAAAAGTCCAGCGAGGCACCATCGGAATCGGCCCCAGCACCGTCACCAGATCCTTCAGCGCGCCTTTGTAGTCGTTGCCGTACGCAAAGAACCAGCCATCAAACTGCACCGCATGGCCCCGGCATTCGGGCCAGCCGATCTTCTCGTTCCAATACACGCGCGCCTCGTCCGGCAGGAAATGGCCGCCGTCTGTGCTGAGGATGCCTTCCACCGGATAATGGTTCGGGCCCCCGCACCACTTCCACTGGTCCAGGGAGCGCGTCACGGTGCCGAGATTGCCGCCATCCTTCTTGCCCGGCGCCCAGACCATCCGGTGGCCCTCCTTGTTCTTGTGGACAATCGTCAGATTCTCGGCGGAAAACACCTGGTTGTTGTCCGTGTATGCCAGCTCAAATTGCGCGGTCTTGATGACCAGCTTCTTCCCCTGAACCTTCACCTCCGCCTTAACCGGGCGGGCGGACTTTCGCCCCGCCAGCAACGAAGGCCCCTCGGAAAACTTGCCCCCCCACGAAAACTCCAGGCGGACACAACGGTCGGAATAGACGGTGAAACGAGCATTGCCAAGAACGACGGGGGTCTGCCGGACGGACATGTTTTTCTCCTTTTTACTCGGTCTTTGTAAAACGCTTTAATAAACGGCGGCAGAGTACGCCATGCCCCCAAAAATGCAAGTGGAAAAAAGCGCTTTTTACCAAGGCCCAGCCAGGGAAAAGACCCTGCATGGGCCACACAGATTTCGGCCCTACGCAGGATGGCGCTCTGCGCCGTCCTGGCCGGAGCGTGCGGGGTGGATGTGTCAGAGGGCGGCAGGCCTCTGCCTCCGATTCTTCTGGAGGGCGGTCGGCTCGACCGCCGTTCTTCTAGAGGGCGGCGCGGAGCACCGCCCTACGTAGGATGGCGCTCTGGGCCGTCCTGGCCCGAAGCGTGCGGCGGCTAGTTTGTGCGCCCGCGCCGCACCAGCAAAACCCCCGTCCCCACCATCAGCACGGCCAGCAGAATGGCCGGCGCATAACTGCCACTGCGGTCATGAATCCAGCCCCCCATCAACGGCCCGGTGCTCCCCGCCACGCCATAGGCCAGGAACACAAAGGGATACACCGCGCTGAACTGCTCCGCGCCGTAGTGCTCCGCAATCTCCGCCGCATACAGCACAAAACACGCGCCAAACCCAAAACCTATCAACAGCGAGGCCGCCACAAAAACCCGCCCATTGCCCGGAAACGGCAACAACAACAAAAGGCTCAGTGCCAAAAAAACCAGCGAGATCGGAATCGAAATCGCACCCACCTTGTCCGAAATCTCCCCCCAGGAAATCCGGCCCAACGCATTGCCCAGCGCAAAGGCGCTGATCGCCATATACGCAAACCGCGCCTCCACCCCGCCCTCCAGCCCCAGCGGCTTGAGATTGCCGATAATCATCAGCCCCGCAAACGTTCCACAAAACAGGCCACCCGCCATCTTCCAGAAAAAGCGCTCGGTAAACAAATCCCTGAACCTCACCACCTGCGCCGCGCCCCCCTTCACAAGCCAGGGCGGGCGAGCCAAGAAAAGCCCCGCAATAAAAATAACCCCTCCATATCCAAGCCCCATCGTCCTGAACACCTCCAAC
>CAZFSE010000275.1:0-3410 GCA_964521805.1 uncultured Verrucomicrobiota bacterium | reverse complement strand
AATCGCGCCGAGTGGCCGGCGGGCCAGCGGCCCCCAGGTCTTGGCGGTGGATCATTGTTCACATCTTTCTGCTGGTTTCCACGCTCGCAGGACAGGCGGGCATCACCATCACGATTCATCCGTCAAATACGTATCAAACCATGGAAGGATTCGGCGCCGCCATTTCTGAATCCACCGCATGGCTGTTCCAGAACAAACTCTCCTCCGCTCAGCGAAGCAATCTGCTCCACGAATTATTCTCCACCAGCAACGGCATCGGATTGAGCGTGCTTCGTGTGCCCATCGGTTCATCCGATTTCAGGCTTTCCGATTACACGCTCAATGATATGCCCGCTGGCACGACCGATTATCCGCTCACCCATTTTTCCACGGCGCGCGATCAGGCGTGGATCATTCCGCTCCTTCGGGAAATCCGCTCGATCAACACCAACCTTTCGATCATCGCCACCCCCTGGTCGCCCCCTGCCTGGATGAAGCAATCCACCAACTTGTATTATGGACGCCTGAATGCGGGCGCTCATCAGGTGTACGCGGAATACCTGCTTCGATTTATCCAGGCCTATACTGCCACCGGCCTGCCCATTTCGGCCATCACCCTCCAGAACGAACCCCTGTTCGAGCCCGGCACGTACCCCGGCGCCTCCATGCCCGCCCAACAGCAAATGGCGCTGGTGCCCATCGTGGGCCGCCTCTTTCAAAGCAATGCCATCACCACCAAGATTCTCTGCTATGACCACAACTGGGACAATGTCACCTATCCCAATGCGGTCCTCAGCAATGCCCTGGCCCGCCCCTATCTGGCGGGCGCGGCCTTTCATGCCTACAAAGGCTCGTTTACCAGCCAGTCGCGCGTCCATGCCGCCCATCCTGACAAGGACATCTATCTCACGGAGATCAGCTCGGGAACCTGGGGGGGCGACTTTACCAGCCGCCTGATGTGGGATGCCACCAATCTCCTGATCGGCGCGACACGCCATTGGGCGAAGACCATCATCAAGTGGAACCTTGCGCTGGACAGCGCCGGCGGGCCAAAAATCAACGGCGGATGCAACGGCTGTCAGGGCATCGTCACCATCAACACCAACAACGGCGCCATCACACGCATGTATGACTACTACACCCTGGCCCACCTCAGCGCCTTTGTGCGGCCGGGCGCCCTTCGCATCGGCTCCACCGATGACACCCCCGGCGGCCTCGCCACCGTGGCCTTCCAGAATCCGGACCGGTCGCTGGCGCTGATCGTCCTGAACAAAGGCGGGCTGGAACAAAACTGCGCGATTCAATGGAATGGCCAGGTCACCGGCCTCCTGCTTCCGGCCAACAGCCTGGCCTCCGCCGCCTGGCCAGACACACCGGGTGCCACCACCACGGTTCGCATCACCCGGGGCGATCAGGCCGCGCTCTTTCAACGCCTGACGAATCCACCGGCTTTTCATGCGCAAACCCTGACCGTCTCCATCCGGCCCGAGGCCGCGCGCACCGCTGGCGCTCAATGGAGAATCAATGGCCACGACTGGCAAACCGGCGATCAAACCCTTTCACTCGGAACCGGCGTCCACACCGTGGAATGCTCAACGGTGGCCCGATGGATCGAACCCGCGCCGCTGGGCCTCTCGCTGTCCGCCAGCCAGGCGCATTTTGCCACCCTGACCTATGCCAGCTGGCCGCCCACGCCCGCCCCCTTCCAATTCCGCGCCGTCGCCCTGACCAATCGTGTCGTTCTTTCCTGGAGCGACCCGCGCCTCTCGCACTTTTCAAACCAAACCGTGCTGATCCGGACGTCCACCAACACCTATCCCGACATCACCAGCGACGGCACAGGCCTCTACACCGGAAGCGTCCGCAGGCTGGTGCATGAGAACGTGCCCCCCGGCAAGCCCAGCTACTACACCCTCTGGTGCACCCAAGATGGAACCACCTTCACCAATCCCCCATGAGGCCTGCGCCGCATCCACGCTCATCCACCACCCGTCCGCGGCAGGCCTGTTGGGATCACCTGATGAACCCACACTCCCTGCGGTAATGGCTAAACCTGTTTACTTGCCTGCCAATCCGTCGAACCAGCTTTTCTGATCTTTCAGGCCGAAGACAAACGTTCCCCGGTGATCGGCGTGGTCACCCGCAAAAACAGCCGTGGCCTCCGCGCCACCGAGCGTTTCCTGATAAGCCACCGGCAATTGGGCAATATAGGGCGCGATACACTCGTCGGTCGCTCCGTAGTAGTAGCGGGAGGGCGTGGAATAGCGCCATTGCCATGCCTGGTTGGCCTGCAACTGCTGATAGAAACGGTTGGCAACCATGGAACTTTCCTCCGCAAAAGCCTCCTGTAAAAATTCCTTGGAGGTTTGCGGCCAGGAGCCGGCCACATCGCTCCAGCCTATTTTGTTCGCGTAGAAATCGCGGGAGGCCTGCGCGTAGTCCGGCTTGATCGCCACGCCCGTCAGCCCCGGCAAGTCGTAATAGTGCTCATAGGAATTGATGAGCAGGGCCACCGTGCCCAGAATCCACTGGACGTCGTATTGGGAACGATTGTTGATCCAGCGCGTGGCCAGCATGTAGGGACTGCTTGGCGTGCAGGCCGTCGCAGAGGCCGTGATGGGCACGCCCTGCGATTCCAAGCGCTGGCGAAACACCATTGTGCTGTACGACCCCTGCGACCATCCGCTTAAAAACAGCCCCTTCGTCTCTACGCCCAAATCCTCCAGCACCGCTCTCGCCGCCGTCAGCATGTCCACACACCCCTGCACTGTGCTTTCCTTGACCATGTAGGAGTCCAGCTCGGAGGAAGATCCTTTGCCGATGTAGTCCGCGCCAATCACCACATAACCGTTGCCGGCGAACTGTGCCAGCACCAGTTGCGTTTCCATGGACTCGTCCGGGATGGACGGCACCGCCGTTTTCGTGAACACCGTGCCGTGCTGCCAGGAAAGCAGAGGAAACACGCGGCCTGCCGTATCCACATCCGGCACGGCCACCAACCCCGAAGCCTCGGTCGGCTTGTTATTCTTTTCCGGAATCACCGTCGGATACATCACCCGATACAGCTTGACCGCGTTTTGCGGCGGGGAAAATTCAATGCCCATCTGAGTCGTTTCAAAATCCTTCAAATCCGATGTCAGGATCTTCTGCAGACGCGCCACGTCATACGTCCCGATGGACTCATAGCGAACGCCCCCGCGCACGGTTTTATACTCTTCCGCACACGCCTGATTGACCCACGCCAACACAATGACCACCGCCATAATCGCTCTTATTGAGTGACGCATAGTACATCCTCCTTCTTTTTTAGACTGAAACGGCAACTCAACACACATGCTTTCGGCCTTCGAGCCTTCTTACGGCAATCGCACTTTCAACCGGTACATCTTCAACGCCTCCGGCGACAGCGTGTTGGTCAGGCTCAGCCAGCC
>CAZFSE010000274.1:2030-3505 GCA_964521805.1 uncultured Verrucomicrobiota bacterium | reverse complement strand
ATCCTTTTTCACTGTGGGAAACTCGACATGGCTCCATGAAATTCTGCGAAGAACCGAAAAATGGATGAAAAATGGGGATTTTGACAGAATAATTTTCGACAGAATCATGGGAGGGAAGTTTATGGCAACGAATAAAGATGCGCAACGAATAGGGAGGAGAGGGGGACGAAATCGCTTTTCTTGCCAGCGCGTCAGCGACTGGCCAGCGGACACCAGGCGGCCTCCGTCACTGGCTGAAGGATGAGTGAGAGGATGGGTTGAGGCGGCAGGAGATGCTTCGACACGCCGGGCGCACAGGCGCCCTGGCGGCTCAGCATGACACCCCATTCCCATGATTTTGCCACACATGATTCTGTCCGTTCATGCAGCGCGGAGGAGGCTTTTGCAGGGAGGCTGGGAGGGCTCAGGGTGCGGCAAGAGATCCCTCGACTGG
This sequence comes from uncultured Verrucomicrobiota bacterium, assembly GCA_964521805.1. Classification (GTDB taxonomy): domain Bacteria; phylum Verrucomicrobiota; class Kiritimatiellia; order CAIQIC01; family GWF2-57-35; genus CAZFSE01. Next base: position 3,072 of record CAZFSE010000274.1, on the reverse strand, counting down.
GCTCGGGATGACAGAAAGAGAACAACGGCGTACTCGTCATGCCGAGCGCAGTCGAGGCATCTCCAGTCACCTCAATGGGGTTAGCGCATATGGGCCGGCCATCCTATTCGCGATGATTCGTGTGCAGGCGCGGTTGAGAATTCTTGCGTCTCCGCATCCGTGGGGTGCCTCCGTCACCGGCTGAAGGATGAGGATGAGTATGAGGATGAGGATGAGGCGAGGGGTGACGGGGTAGGACCCATTATGCTCTGGGATTGAAGCTCTTGATGTGCAGGAAGCGCAGGCGGGCTTCCGCGAGGCGTTCCTCGCTGAGGTTCAGCTTTTGGAGGACGGTGGCGGGAAATTCTTTTTGGATGATATCCATGGGAAGGTCGTCAATGACCAGCAATTCTCCGAGGTAGATAAAGGCGCCGAGGATGGAGACGTTATCGCCGGAGACCGGGTTATGATGGCGGCCAATGCCTTCGAGCAGGCGCTCCGGGAACTGCCACTTGCGGCAGAGGCGGGCGCCGACGTCGCAATGGCTTAACCCGTAGAGGCGCTCCTCCTCGGAGATCGCTTGCTGGCGGTTGGCCCAGGGGCGTCCAAACAGCTCCTCGCCCCACTGCTGGGTCGCCAGGAAGATGACGAGTTTGCCGACGTTATGCAGGAGGCCGGTGACCTTGCAGACATCCTGGTCGTGCCGCGGCAACTGCGCGAGATTGGCGAGGGTGAAGGCGGCGAGGGAGACCTGCTCGGAATGGGCAAAGAAATCGTCCAGATGCTGGAACTTGCTGAAGGACTCGCGGATGATGCGGTCACTGAAGGAGACCATGATGAAGTTGACGAGGTTGCCCATGCCGAAATAGAGGACGGCCTCATCCACGGTATCCACCTGGTGGCCGACGCCATAGGCGGCGGAGTTGGCAAAGTGCAGGAGATCGGCGCAGAGGCCGGGATCTTTTTCGATCAGGGGGAGGAGCGTTCGGAAATTGGCGTCGTGGCGGGAGGCCGCGACGCGAAGCTTGAGCGCGGTCTCGGGCATGGGGGGGAGGCGGTCAAT
>CAZFSE010000274.1:0-1930 GCA_964521805.1 uncultured Verrucomicrobiota bacterium | reverse complement strand
TTTGAGGACGGGCAGACCCTGTTGGAATATACCGAGCATGCACTGAAGGATTTGCGCGACATCCAGCGGGAGATGGAGGAGATCGAGCACCGCATGCACCAGCCTGACGATCCGGACCGGCAGGGAGATTTGCGGCGGCTGGGTGAGTTGCAGACTCTCTTTGAGCATCTGGGCGGATATGAAATTCGCAACCGGTCGGAGGCCGCGCTGTGCGGGCTGGGATTCGCGCCGGAAAGCCTGAATGCCCCGTTTGACGCGTTCAGCGGGGGCTGGCAAATGCGCGCAGAGCTGGCCAGAACGCTGGTGGCCCAGCCGGATGTGCTGTTGCTCGACGAGCCCTCCAACTACCTCGATCTTCCGGCCGTGGAATGGCTTCAGCGCTATTTGAAGGGATTCGCCGGCACGCTGATGCTGATCTCGCATGACCGTTATCTGCTGAACACCCTGACCACCCGCACGATTGAAATCAATGCCGCGCGTGCCACCAGCTACTCGGGCAACTACAACTACTATGCGGAGCAACGGGTCCTACGGCTGGAGCAAATGTCCTCCGCCCAGAAAAATCAGGATCGCAAGCGCGAGCAGGTCGAGCGGTTCATTGAGCGCTTTCGCGCCAAGAATACCAAGTCCTCGCAGGTGCAGAGCCGGATCAAGATGCTGGAAAAGATGGAAGTGATGGAGGCTCCGCCGACCATCATGCGCCGCGGCCGCATCCGCCTCGCCAAGCCGCCGCATTGTGGAAGCGAAATCATCCGTCTTGAAAACGCGGGGCTGACCTACGATGGGGACCGCTGGGTTCTGCGCGGCGTGAATCTCAACGTCATGCGCGGCGAAAAGATTGCGCTGGCCGGGTTGAACGGCTTGGGCAAGACGACGCTCCTGCGCATGCTGGCGGGGCAGATTCCGCTCAGCGAGGGTTCCCGCGTACTGGGCCACAAGGTGGCGGTGGGCTATCAGGCCCAGGAATCCGCGGAGACCATGGAACCCACTGACACGGTTTTCGCGACGGTCAAGAAGGCCGCGCCGAACGTGCTGGACAAGGAACTGCGGGGCTTGCTGGGAGGATTTGGCTTTTCGGGTGAGGCGGTGGACAAGCGGGTGGAGGTGCTGAGCGGTGGGGAGAAGATCCGGCTGGCCTTTGCCCGTTTGCTGGCCGTGCCGCCCAATTTTCTTTTGCTGGATGAGCCGACCACGCACCTGGACATTGACGCCCGTGAGGCGCTGGAAGACGCGCTGGTCAGCTACGAGGGAACGTTGTGCTTTGTCAGCCATGATGTGGAATTTGTCCGGAAGGTCGCCGGGGCGATTATTGCCATGACTCCGCCGGGCGTGACGCGCTATGCGGGAGGCTACGACTACTACCGCGAGAAGATTGCCGACGTGTCCCAGCCTGTCTCCGCGGTGGCCGCCAGGACGGCGGCCCCGGACCGCAAGGCGCAAAAGCGGGAGCGGGCGTTGAAGATTCAGGCGGATTCCAAGACCCGCCGCACCTTGGAAAAGACGATTGCCCAGTCCGAAGCGGTCAGTGCTGAGCTGGACAAAGAGCAAAGGGAGCTGGTGGCCCAGTTGTCGAGTCCCGGCGACAAAACGAATTATGCCTCGATCAATCAGCGCCTGGCGGAGATTCACCACAGAATGATCCGCGCCAGCGAGCAGTGGGAAAAAGCCTCGATGGAGCTGGAAGAGTTTATGCGAAACCTGAGACCTGAAACCTGAGACCTGAAATGAAGAGAGAAGAGAAGCTTTAAGATGGGCAGGTGTAAGCTGACACATACGTTCCTGAAAATGGGCTGGAGGATCTGCAGATTGTAGCAGGAACGGGAGCAGGATGCTCCCGCCACCGTGGTGTCCGCTTTCGGTCTCCATCGCTCCGGCAAGATAAAAACAGTCGTCCACTCCAGCCCGCCTGCCCAGTCTGGGAGGGACCGCG
>CAZFSE010000273.1:0-3516 GCA_964521805.1 uncultured Verrucomicrobiota bacterium | reverse complement strand
ATCCAAAAGCGGGGCCGGTCCAGCAGATCTTGCAACAGGGTGGCGGCCTCGTCCATCCGGCCCCGCTTTTGGATGACGCCAGCCAGCCGGTATTGGATGGCCGGCGCCTCGACGGACTCCGGCGCGCTCTTCAATGAGGCCTTGAAAGACTGCTCCGCCAACTCCGGCGATCCCGCCTGATCATGCAGAACGCCCATCCAGTAGTGAGCCTGCGCGGCGCGCTCCGTCTCCGGGTGCTCTTCCAGCAAACGTTTGAAGCCGTCCATGGACTCATTCGTCCGCCCCGTCTGCATCTCCGCCAGGGCCTTTTGGAAGCGCGCTTCCTCCACACGCCCGTGTTCGGGATACTTCTCTTCCAGGACGCCCCAATCCTGGATGGATTGATCGAGCTGGCCGTCGCGGCTGGCGCACCACGCGGCGGCAAACAGCGCCTCCGGCGCCAGGTCATCTCCGGGATGCGCCTCCGCCAGTTTTCGATACCGTTCGCCCGCGCGCTTCCATTGGTTGCCGGCCTGGTCCATCGCGGCGAGCCGGTACATCGCCGATGCGGCGCGCTCGCTCTGGGGGTAGTCGCGGAGAAACTGCTCATAGGTCTTTCGTGCCGGATCCTTCTGATTGAGCGCATGCCGTGATTCCGCGGTCATCCACAAAAAGTCTTCCGCGATCTCCGGGGACCACGTGGCGTGCGCGGAGCGGGCCAGCACCTCGGCGTACCGCTTTTCCTGGAAGTCCATCAGGGCCGATTCATACACCGCCAGCGCCGAAGAGGGGCTGTCCGGAAATTCGCGGATCAACTGCGCGTAGGTCTGGAGGGCCTTGTCCGTTTTTTCGAGACGCCGCTCGCCATTGGCCTTGATGTACAGCCATTCGTCGCGGCGCTCCAGTTTGCGCGTCTTGAGGGTTTCCTCCGCGAGGTCCAGGGCATCCTGCACATGCCCGGCATTGTAATAGCTCCAGGCGGCATGCAGGCGGGCCTCGTTCACGCGGTAATCGGAGGGGTATGAACGGATGAGCTGTTCATAAAAATGGGCACTGCGGGAATAGTCGCGCTCGCGAAAGGCGAGCTCCGCGGCCTGGTAGAGGGCCTCGGCGCCCACACGCGGGGTGGCCGGCTTTTCCAAGGCCTTCTCATAGAGCTCGCGCAGATCGCTCTCGCGCCCGCCGACGCGGTGATAAATCTCCGCGAGCGCCAGGCAGGCATAGGAGGCAAACGGGGACTCCGGATGGTCCTGGATGACGGAGAGAAAATTCTTCTCGGCCTCGACCTGGAGCCGGAGCTTGTCGAGGCTGTAGCCCAGGAAGTAGAGCGACGAGGCCTGGATGTCCGGAGGAGGGTTGGTGCTCAAGAGCCCCTGAAAGAGGCTGACGGCCTCGAGGTACTGGCCGCCCGCCGCGAAGAGTTCCGCGCGCCGGAACTCGGCGCGGAAGCGGTAGGTCCCGGATGGGAACTCCGTGATCACGCGCTTGTAGAAGCGCTCGGCGGCGGCCTTGTTGCCCAGTTGCCGGTAGCACTCGGCGAGGCGGAACAGGGCGGCATCCAGCTGGGCATAGTGGGGATGGTCGCGGAGCACCTGGAGGTATTCCTGCGCCGCCATGTCGTGGAGCCCGCGCAGGAAAATGCCGTCGGCGAACTGCATCTGCTCCTCCGCGGAGAGCGCGGCAGAGGCGGAAAGCGTGCAGGCCAGCCAGGCGGCCAGCATCCAGGAAAAATGCTGAATGAGGGGCAAACGCAAAACGGCTCCTTAGGTCTCCGGAACTCCGGTGGCAAATGAGATGTTCCAGATATCGGCCTGACGGCACAAATCCAGAATGCGGATGACATGCTCATAGGCCGTGGACTTGTCCGCCCGCAACAGCACCGGCTGGCCGGGGAACAGGCCGGCCAGCCGCTGGAGCATCTGATCAAGCCCCGCGGCATCGAGCGGGCGGCCGTTGACCACCGCCTGGCCGTCGGCCTTCACATTGATGATGATCTCGCCGGGCAGGCGCTGAGGGCTTTGCCCGGTCTGGGCGGTGGGCAGGGTGATGTCAATCTCGGTCTCCCACTGCGAAAAAACCTGGCTGGTGACAAAGAAGCACAACAGCAGGAAGACGACATCAATCATCGGCGTCATCTGGAAGCCGAGAGATTCCTGTTTAAGATGGGCGCGAAAATTCATGACGGCCTTTTTTGAAACAGCAGGGTCAGAAGCCCGGCGGAAATACTTTCCAGCCGCGCGATCAGCTTGGCGGTTTTGCCGCGGAAATAGGCATAGGCGATCATCGCGGGAATGGCGACGATCAGGCCCGCGACGGTGGTGATCAGGGCCTGCGAGACGCCCGCGGCCAGGAGCATCGGCTTGGCCTTGGCCAGGTCGAGCGCGACGGCATTGAACGCCTTGAGCATGCCCATGACGGTGCCCAGCAGGCCGATCATCGGCGCGATGACGCCAAGATCCAGCAGGTACTGGGTCTGGTTCTGGAGCATGGACGCCTGGCGGCTCCCCTCGCCTTCCAGGATTTCCTTGAGCATGGCCGGCTCGGCCTGCCCGGCGCCGCGCAGATAGTCCAGCGCGGCCAGCACCACGGCGGAAAGCGGGCTGGGCTTCTTGACGCACAGCGCGCGCACCTCCTCGAGATGGCCCAGCTTCAACTGCTCCTTGATGGCCGCCACCTGCTTGCGGGGCGCCACCTGCTCCTGGCGGAGCACGGCGAGAAAATACAGGATCATGGCCAGTCCCAGCACGGACATGCCGGCGAGCACAACCATCAGCCAGCCGCCCATCTGCAGGATGTCCTGCAGGGACATGCTCTCCACCATGCCCCGCGGAGCGCTTTCAGCCGCGGGCGCGCTTTGCGCCTGCGCCGCCGCGGCCACCGCAAAAAACACCCCGCTCCACAAAAGCCGCGCCATTCGTTTCATCGTTCTTCGCATACACGCTCTCCATTCCATGATCCGCCGGGCCGCCGTTACATGTGCTCCCGGATCAAATCGTAGTGCTGAACAAAATACATCGTCCCCGACGCCACCGTGATCAGGGCCACGGCCACGGAAATACCCAGGGCGATGTAGCCAAACGCAAAGTCGAAATTGGCCAAAAACTTGGGATCCCAGCCCTTGAAGATGTCCTCGCGCAGGGCGAGCCCGAGCAGGAGGATGACGATGGCGATGATCTGCCAGATGGTCTTGTGCTTGCCCCACTTCCCCGCGGAGATGACCTTGCCCTTCCCGACCGCGAGCAGGCGCAGGCCGGTGACCAGGAACTCGCGGGAGATGATGATGACCACCAGCCAGGCCGGAACCAGCGAGCGCCCGCTGATGGGGATGCCGACAAAGCTGATGAACACCGCGCAGACGAGCACCTTGTCGGCGAGCGGATCCATCAGCCGCCCAAAGGAGGTTTCGCCGTACTTGGTGCGCGCGAGATAGCCATCAAAATAGTCGGTGATGCCGGCGATGGAAAACACCAGCAGGGCCAGGCTCTTTCCGAAGGGCACGGGGAGTTCCAGCAAGGCCAGCAAAAGCGCGGCCATGCC
>CAZFSE010000272.1:0-3582 GCA_964521805.1 uncultured Verrucomicrobiota bacterium | reverse complement strand
GAATTGGTCAGCGTGCCGCTGTAATTGATGTAGTCAATGACGTAGCCGGGCAACTGGCGGGAGGGGGCTTGGGCCAAGCGGGGTTCCTCCCGGCATTGTTCCGGACGCAGGGGCGGCACCTCCAGCACCGTCCGGGTTTCCTCTTCATCCGTTTTCTTCGCGAACAGATGCCCGGCAGATTTCAGCAAGGCGGTAACCGGCACTTCCTCGGAAAGGAACGTGCGGCCTTCCACGGTAAACAGCCGCATATTGACCACCTGTTCGGATGCACGATCCCGCCCGCCGAGGGTCAGGCTCTTTTCCTCCACATAGGCGTAACAGCGCTGCAGATTGTAAAGAGGGCTTGCGGGATCTTGCCCAAACAAACGCAAGGGTGATGGGCTGGGAACAGAAACCTCCACACCTTCCGGGCGTTTTGCCGTTCGCTCATCCACATCGAGCAACTCCGTCCATACACAGAGCACGGCGGTTTCATCCTCCAACCCCAAATCGGAGGGAAGGGGCAAATCGCCAAAGAGCACGACATCTTGCTCCAGGCCCCACGGATGCACCTTGTAGACAATGTCGGCATCCACCCCGTTGAAGCAGGAGGGATAGAACACACCGCCATCGAAATCCTGAGCCTGAGCTGGCTGGACCCAAGAGAAGATGCGGCTCTTTCCGCTGGCGGGGTCATAATAGCTCAAGGCGGAGACCGCGGAGCGGGCGGAGCCGGAGGCGTGCTGTTCTGTCAGCACCGCGCGCTGATTCGCACTGGGCGCAAAATCGTATTTGACCGGCAGTTTGTTGAAGGCCAAGCCTCCATCGCCCTTGGACTCTGCCGAGGCGGCAGACCTCCGCCATTGACCATCCTGATCCTTGTATTGAAGCCCGCTTCCAAGCTCTGTGTAACTGGAAAGCACAGAGCGCAGACGGGTTCCATCGTTGATGGAAGACTGAGCCCACGAAGAACACAACCACAAACCGGCCAAAAGAAGAACCGGTCCCAACTTTCGCCCCGCCATGACACCCTCCCTTGTTTTTGTGATGTTCCGACCCCAAGTAACGTGCGCAATCTACCTGAAGGCTATTTTCCTTGTCCAGCGATAATGTTGATTTTATTTATTTCCGATTAAGGCACCTGTCCGGCAGGTGCCCTAATCGGAAATAGTACCGAAAAGCATAACCCCACGGATGCCAGAGGCGTCCCACGGATGAAGAAAAGACGGAAGATTAAATGGCCACAAAAAGCACTGAAGTCACATAAAAAAAGTTTCCAAGGATTGGAACTTTTTTTACCCATTTTTCCAACCCTTGGAACTTTTTTTTGGCAGAAATAAGCCCGGTTTAACCTGCTCATGCAAAAGGCCGGCAGGCTTTAGGCGCGCAGTCTAGTGCGTATCGAGGAGAATCTTCAAGTCTTGCGCTCCCGAAGCATGGTCTTCTCCGCCTCCCACGGAACAAATTCATCGCGGCCGGCTTTGATGTAAGCTTCCTCATACGTTCATGAAATGGGCTGGCGGATCTGCAGATTATAAATGTACAGGAATGGACGGGTGCCAGCCTGATGACGGAGGACAGCCAAAGCGGTAACTTCCCTCCGGCCGCAGGCCTGGTCTTGGCCCGCGTCGACCAAGCCGAGCGAAATGGCCACACCCCCGAGGGCGGCGCGGAGCACCGCCCTACGTAGGATGGCGCTCCGCGCCGTCCTGCCTGGATGCGTGCGGTGTAGATGTGTCAGAAGGCGGCGCAGAGCACCGCCCTTCTGCGCCAAATGGCCACCCCAGACGGGAGCAGGATGCTCCCTCCACCATGGAGACGAACAGGCGGAGACGTGGACGAAAGCTCTACTCTTGCCGGAGCGACAGCGACAGGCCGCCTCGTCCCCTCCTCCTCCATCAACCCAAGCACTGTCGAGGGATCCCGGGGGCGGCAGGAGATGCTTCGACACGCCGGGAGCGCATGCGCCCCGGCGGCTCAGCATGACAGATGGGTTTGACTGGGAGCATTCTGCTCCCGTCTACGCCAAAAGAGCCAAATTGACGATGTTAGGGCCCATGAACATGCGGGTTATGAATCACGAACCCCAACGGGGTTCAATATGATAGCCCGGGGTTGCCCCGCAACTGCGGGGCTACCCTGGGTTACATCCCACGCAACAAATCAACCCTGAAGGGGTTGCGTCATTTTGCGCTCTCATTCCGCAACCCTTTCAGGGTTGAAGATTCTCTCGTCATGGGGTGCCCAGGATTGCCCCGCAATTTCGGGGCAACCCTGGGCTAACAGACTCAACACCGTTGGTGTTAGAAAAAAATTCAGACTTCCTATAGAGGTGTTTCGCGAGGCCGAGGCACCGGCGCCCAGCACGGACCGCCGTGGCCTTTTCCCTGCTTGCGTTGTCGCAGACATGAATGGGGAAGAGCAATCAGCCTACAGGCAAATGGAGCAGGTCTGGCGAAAGACACCGCCCGGCCAATGGCCTGATCCCTTCCGCCGGGCTCTACACCAGGCGGCCCGCCAGCGGGCCGCCACCCAGATCGCCCCTTTCTTCCCGCCTCAGGTCTATATCGAGCCCACGAACGCCTGTAATTGCAACTGCATCATCTGCCCCCGCCAGAACATGAAACGCCCCATTGGGTATATGGACATGGGCCTGTACCGATCCCTCATCGGCCAAATAGCCGCGCTGGGCCCTTCGCAGGTCAGCCTCTTTAACTTTGGAGAACCCACCCTCCATCCCAACCTGCCGGAGATGATTCGCCTGGGCATTGAGCACAATCTGAACGTTTCTTTTCAAACCAACGGACTGCTGGGCAACGAAGAGACGCTTCGTCGAATCCTGGAGGCCGGGCTGGCCTATATGGGCATCTCCGTCAATGGCCTCGTGCCAGAGGAATACGAAAAAATCAGGCCGGGCCATCGCTTCGGGCGCCTGCTCGACAACCTGCGCCTCCTGCGCCGGCTCATTGACGAGGGCGGCTTCCCCTGCCGGGTGAACATTACCGCGCAAGCCCAGAAAAGCGATTTGGAACAACGCCCGGCAGACCTCGAGGCCTATAAAAAAACCTGGCTGGCGGTGGCGGACTCCCTCTCCATCTTTGGCATGAGCCGGTACGATCACATCTCGCTGGTCCACAATGGGCGCGTGGAGGAATCCGACCTCTGCTCCGTGCCGCGCCGCCCGGATGCCCAGATGAACTGCCTGGAGCCTTTTGACCGGCTGGTGATCAAATGGGATGGGCGGGCCACGGTGTGTTGTGTGGACTATGACGCCCAGATGGTGGTGGGCGATCTGACGCGGCAATCTCTCAAAGAAGTCTGGACCTCCCCAAGACTGAATAACGTCCGTCAATTGATCAAAGACCGCCAGTATGCCCGCCTGGCGATCTGCCGAACCTGCCCCAAGTTCTATTCCGACCCCTTCACCCTTTGCTTCCAAAAGACGCAGGAACCCGCGCTGGCGTGCTGATCATCTTTATCCAAAGAGCCAGTACCTTATCAACCCCCGAACGCCGACAAATAACAAATTTTATTCACAGAAGATAACGAAGAAAACGAAGGGATTTCTGAAGTAGGACGGGATGGCATCCCGTCCCACGGAAG
>CAZFSE010000271.1:0-3600 GCA_964521805.1 uncultured Verrucomicrobiota bacterium | reverse complement strand
GTCAATAGCCGCGGGGGGGATGGGGTGCGGCCGTGAGGCATTTTTTTTACAAGAATGGGAAGAGGGGGTACGCTATGAAATCGGAGGATGTTGGTATCCGTAACCCATGAGCGGAAGGATGAATGAACGGCGATATTCATAAGAAGGATCCATCTGCGGAAACCGATGCGTTAGTGCAAGTGCGCGAGGCCAGCCAGGCGCAAAGCCTGCTGTTTGAATTGCTGGGCCTCATCACTCAAAAAGAAACGGTGTCGGAAATCTGCCGCACCGTGGTCGAAGGCGTGCGGAAATTTCTTGGATTTGAGCGGGCCGGCTTGTTTTTATGGAACGAGGAGCGAAAGAAATTTCTAGGAACCTTTGGAACGGATCTGGATGGCAAGACGCGTGACGAGGAGGGGGTGGTGCTGGGCGAGGAGGATGGCCCGGGCGGCCCGGTGGACCACATTCTGGCTGGCTCAGTGATTGAGCGGGGATGCCGGCTGGGACAGCCGGCGGCGCGGCCGGGCGAGGAAAATGTCAAGGCGGACTTGTTGGGCTTGCGGGCGCAGGGGAAGTTGTACGGGATCTTGAGCGTGGACAACCGCATGTCGCGCCGCCCGATTTCCGAGCGTGATTTGCAACACATCACCCTGATGAGCCATGTGGTGGGCAACGCGCTGGAAATTGCCCGGGCGCGCAAGGCGCTGGGGATGAGCGAAGAGCGTTTCCGTCAGGTGGCGGAAAACAGCGGGGAATGGATATGGGAGGTCAATCCGCAGGGCCAATATACGTATTCCAGCCCGGTGGTCACAACGCTGTTGGGTTGGGAGCCGCACGAGGTGGTGGGAAAAAACCTGCTGGACAGCGTGGATGACGATGACCGCGAGATGATGAAAGAGGCCCTGCGCCGCGCCTTTGAGGAGAAGTTGGTTCTGCGCTCCCTGGTGCATACCCAGAAGCGCCGCGATGGACACAAGGTGATCCTGGCCACCAGTGGCTTGCCGATGCTGTCGGCGGAAGGGGAGCTGATTGGCTATCGTGGCGCGCACCGCGACATGACCCGCGAGAATGAGCTGGAGGCCCAGCTCCGCCACTCGCAAAAGATGGAAGTGATCGGGCGTCTGGCGGGCGGCATTGCGCATGATTTCAACAACCTGCTGACCTCCATTATTGGATGCACCAGCCTCATGCTGGATGACCTGAACCCCGAGGACCCCCTGCGCCAGGATCTGGAGATGATCAAATCTTCCGGCGAGCGGGCGGCGGCGCTGACCCGCCAGCTTCAGGCCTTCAGCAAGCGGCACGTGTTGCATATGGAGACCCTGATCGTCAACGATGTGGTCCGGGATATGGAAAAGCTGTTGCGCCGGGCGCTGGGCGAGGATATTGAGCTGGCGATCGAGCTGAACCCGCATATAGAAACCATCATTGCGGATGCCGGGCAGATCGAGCAGATCATCATGCACCTGGCCGTAAACGCGCGCGAGGCGCTGATTGATTCGCAGGCCAGCATTCGCCTGCGCCAGAGAGATGCGGGCGGGCTTGAATCCGGCGTGCAGGAACGGCCCAAGCGGCTGGTCATTCGCACGGCGCCGCGGGTGGCGGATGTGGAGGCGTGCCGGAAGAATGCCTCCTTGGCGGAGGGGCCGTATGTAGTGCTGTCGGTCAGCGATACGGGCATTGGCATGACGCCCGAGGTGCGCGAGCATTTGTTTGAGCCGTATTTCACCACCAAGGGCGTGGGGCGCGGGTCTGGATTGGGCCTGTCCACCATCTATGGCATCGTCAAACAGCTCGGTGGCGCCATTGTCGTGGAGAGTGAACCCGGCCAGGGGACGACGTTTGAAATCTGGCTGAAGCAGGCCAGCTTTGCCGAGACCTTGCGGCAAAACGAGAGTCCGACCGGGAATATCCGGGGCGGGGAAACGGTTCTGGTGGTGGAGGACGAGGATTCCGTCCGGCAGTTGATTGTGCGTATCCTGAAGACGCTGGGCTACCACACGCTCGAGGCGTCCCACGGCGGCGAGGGCCTGCGCGTCTGCGCCGAATACAAGCAACCCATTCACCTGATTATCTCCGACCTGATCATGCCACAGGTCAGCGGAAAGGCCTTTATCGAGGAACTGCGCAAGACCCGCAACGATTTCAAGGTGATCTTCGTTTCAGGCTACAGCAAGGACGATACGGTTTGCGGCGAGGTCCTCGGCTCAGAGGCCCCGCTGATCCAAAAACCGTTTAGCCGCGACGGGTTGGCGCGCAAGGTCCGGCAGGTGCTGGACGAGCATTGAGAAAATTCCACGGACGGGCTTTCAGCCCTGTTTTTAGCGGCATGGCGGGCTCGAAAACCCATTTTTTAAGGCAGACCAGACCTGCTTATGGCTGTCTTTCCCTCTGCAATTGACCGCAGATTTTACACCCTGTGAATAACTTGTTTGTAAGCAGGGACTGGCGCTTTTTGGGCCTCATTTTAACCAGCTCTCATTCAACGAGTTACAAGACAATTTTTTTTTAATAAAAAGTTGTTGACGGATGGTGGGGCAAAGTGGTTTAAAGTGTGGCGGGAGGAAAGGTCTGTGGATGCGAGTGTACTATTAAAATCCGGCGAATGGCCCATGGGGGGAACCTTTGTCGGGACGTTTACGCATTCTTTGGACACGAAGAAGCGCCTGACCATACCGTCCGACTGGCGGGAAATGGCGGGCGAGCCTCGTTTTTTTGTCCTCCCGGGCGTGAACCTGAAGTGCCTGTATGTATTCCCGGCTCAGGAGATGATGCGGCGTCTGGAGAAGTTCCGGACCGTATCGATTGCTGATGCCAAGGCGCAACAGTTCGCGCGGACCTTCTTCTCGCGGGCCAATCAGGTCCCGTGGGATTCGCAAGGTCGAATTCGCGTAGGAGATGATTTGCTGGAGTATGCCGGTTTGTTGAATCAGGTGGTGCTGGTAGGGATCGGAAACCGTTTTGAATTATGGAGCCCGGAACAATGGAAAGAACAGAATACGCAAGTGGAGCCGTCCAGCTTCGTGGAAGCGGCACAGTATATCGGATTCTAAACTTCTTTGGCGAGCACCTGCTGGGCGGAACGCCCGCGAAGGTGGCCTGGTGGGACGATTCCGACCTGGAGGAGGCTTCCGAAAACTGGCCGGTGGCCCGCGCCCCCGAACAAACGGAACTCTGGAGCTCCGCGGTGGCGGAGCCTTCGGTCCGGTCCCGCCGCCAGAAAGGCGAAGCGGCCCGCAGTTCCTCGCCGGAATTTCGGGCGCACGTTGAGCAGAAGCGCAATGCCATGAGCACGCAGGACCGGGCCAGGTTCTTGAACATCAGCACCGCGCTGTATGATGGGAGCGCGGAGGTCCGCCGGCTGGATCTTCCGCAGGGCCGGATGAATTTCTTGCGGTCCCAGCTGAACACCGGCGAGGCGCTTTGGGTGGACAGCCGCCCGGCGAAGCGCCCCGGCACGACGGCCAGCGTGGACCGCACGCAGGGATTGACGCGCGTGCTGGGTTGATCCAGGCCGGGAGACGGCGGCCTTTAGGAGTTCAGCCTGCGCATGCATCAGCCCGTCATGTTGAAGGAAGCGGTGGAGTTGCTGGGTGTGTGCCCCGGGGGGCTGTACGTGGA
>CAZFSE010000270.1:0-3628 GCA_964521805.1 uncultured Verrucomicrobiota bacterium | reverse complement strand
CCAATTACCTGACGTACACGCATCCTGAGCATCCGTTCGTAAATCATCACTGGCTGTCGGAGGTGGCGCTGTATCAAGTGCACCGGCTGGCCGGCTACAACGGGCTGATCGTCTTCAAGGCGCTGGCCATGATGGGTGCCCTGGCCCTGGCGATGTTGGCCGGCGGCTGGGCGCGGCGTCCGCTCTGGCTGTGGGTATCCGGTCTGCTGGCGGCGGTACTGCTTGGATTTCGGGCGCATATCCGTCCGGAAGTGTTCACCTTCCTGGGGGTGGCTTTTCTTCTGTTCTGTTTTGAGCGCATCCGGCAGGGGCGGCGCTGGCCATGGATCGCGATGGTCCTGTGCCTCTGGCTCTGGTCGAATACGCACATCTACTTTATCTTTGGCTTGTGCATGTGTGGGGCGTTTGCGTTGGAACGGGGCCTGGCGCGGAGGACCGCGTGTCCCGTGCCGGTCACCGCCTGGCGAAGGGTGGCCGGATGCTGGAGGGAAGGGGCCTGGCTGGCTCTGCTGGCCGGGGTGTGCATGCTGAATCCAAATGGGGTGGCGGGGTTGTTGTATCCACTGCACATTTTCTCCGATTATGCGGTTGTCATTACGGAAAATGCCTCAGTATGGGAGTTGTGGCGGCAGGTGGTCAATCCGGCCCTGCTGGCCCTGCCGTTTGCGACGGCGCTGGCGGTGTGGGCGGCGTGGGCGAATCGCAAGGAACGACCGGCCACCTCGTTGGTGCTGGCGGCTTCCGTGCTGGCGGCCTGGTCCATGGCGCGCAGTATGCCCCTGCTGGCGCTGGCCCTGCCGGCGGCCATGGCGACTCTGCCCGCCCCTGAACGGCTTCTGCCCAAGGTCATCGGACGGCCTCTCCGTGCGCTGGCTTGGGGCCTGCTGGGCCTGGTCAATGTGTTGTTGATCGGGTTTGTGGTGTCCGGCGCCTGGCACCGCCCATTTCCCTCACCGGTCGGGCCGACCCCGTTCGGGTTCGACGATGAGCGTGCCTTTCTCGCGTTGCGTGACCTGCAACGGGAGGGCTTGCCGGGAGAAATTTTTACCGATTACAACATCGGCAGTCTGGCGGAATACAACCTGTGGCCGGAGCTTCGCGGCTATGTGGACAATCGTCCGGAGGCGTTTCCGGGCAGTTTCTGGCGGACGGAGTATGCGGCCGCGCTGGCGCTGGGCCCGGAGTGGGAGGATATCCGCGCCCGCCGCGGCATCCGCAGTATCATGGTCTCCCTTCATGGCGTGAAGGAAGCGTACACCCTGGAGCTGATGCGGCGTCCCGAGTGGGTGCTGGTGCATCTCGACAGCCTGCTGGGGGTGTGGGTGCATGCTGAGGAGGCGACGCGGCCTTTTCTCGAGAAGGCGGCCTTCACGGCGGAGCGGCTGGAGGCCTTTGACCGGGCCCTCGGCGAACGTATACAGGGTCTTGCTGTCCTTCCGTTCTGGCGTCGTCATATCGAAGCGGATCGAGCCGTGTATGCCTGCTATGCCTTGATGTGCATCGGGGAGGTTGAGCGGGCGTGGCCGCATATCTGGGCTCTGCACCTGCGCTATCCCGATTATCAGATTGTGCATGAGCTGATGCGGGTCTCCGCGCCGCCGGAGCGCGTGGAGGACGTCATGGCCGTCATGGCGCGCCGCGCCCGGTGGCCGCTGGCGGCCAAGCAGGTGCTTGATTGGGGCCGGGTGCTGGAAGCCAGGGGGCAGTGGCTTGAGGCGCTCGAACTCTACCGGCGTGGGCAACACTTTTTCCCGGGGTCGGTCGAGCTAAGAACGGCCCGGCACCGCGCCGCTGACGAGCTGTACCTGCATTCCAGCCGGTTTTAGCATTTATCCGTTTGACACCCTAAACGCTCCCGTGTTTCATTTCCCCGTGTAGCATGTGCGGCAGTCGTTGGGATAGAGAACTGGTACGTATTCGTGAAGGGAGGTCCTCGTGCATACAACTTGTTCGATCAAGCGGTGGGTGTTGTGGGGTTGCTGGCTGTGTGTTAGTGGACTCTGGATTCCCGGGGCCATGGCTTCCCAATTGCAGGTCAAAGGGGGGGCCTTTGTTCTCGAGGGCCGGCTGGTGGCCTCGCAGCTGGAGGTGGAGAGCGGGGGCTGGTTGCGGGGCAACGGCACGCTGGAAGGTGATCTGCTGGCGGAGGGCCATATCGCGCCCGGCGGACCGGCGAGCGATAATGTGGGCACCCAGCGCGTGGAGGGCGCGGCGACCTTCAATCCCGGCAGTCGTTTTTATGTCTATGCAACAGGGCATGAGGCTCTGGACCGGCTGGTGGTCACCGGCACGGTGGACGGAGATTGCGAGGTGGTGGCCGGCGCGGCGCCGGGCGCCGTGCCCGTCAACGAGATCATCATCCGGGGCGATGCCGCCAGTAGTTTCGGCAACTTCACCCCGGATGACACCTGGGTCTGGCGCGCCACCACGACGGGGAGCGTGGATTTGCTCCTGACCCACCTGCGTGGCGACAGCGACGCCAACGGCCTGCCCGATTACTGGGAAATCGAGCAGTTCAATGTGCGCACGGGCACCGACCCGTTCGCGGATGAGGATACCGACCAGTACGACAACCTCAGCGAATACCTCGCCAACACCGATCCCAACGATGATGAATCCCTCCTGCGCATCGCGAGGATTGCGTGCGAGGACGGCGGCGCGCAAGTGCTTTGGGACACCGCTGACGGACGCCTGTACACCTTGCTGACCAGCACCAATCTCATCAGTGGCCAGTGGATGTGGACCACGACGGCCGTTTTGTCGGCGTACAGCCAGCCTCAACAGGCCTGGACCTCGGAGGTGAGCGCCGTGAACCGCCAGTTCGGTGTCCGGGTTGAAGAGTACAGGCCTTAAGAAAAGGGGGCGCTGGATGAAGAAGCTTTTAGGATTGGCGCTGGCGGTGGCGGCAGGTTCAGCATGGGCGGCGGACATGCAGGCGGTGCTGGACAGCGATGATGGGTCAAGCGCGTTTGTGGTGACGGACTCGCAGACCAATGAGAAGGCGCGGATCACCTCCGCCGGGGTCATCGTGGTCAGCAACCAGGTGGACCGCGGCATTGGCGCGCGGCCCATGATTCAGATCAAGGGCGGGGAAGACATCGAGATCGGCGCGGGCGCCAATGGGTATAATTATGGAACGGCGGTGGGCTGTGAGGCGATGGCCCAGCATGGTGCCGTAGCCGTGGGGTATCAAGCCGTCGCAACCAATTCCGGCGTCGCGGTGGGTGACCGCGCCAACGGCGGCAATTACGGCACGGCCTTAGGGGACATGGCCATCGGAAATAATGAGGGCGCGGCTGTGGGTTTTCAGGCGGATGGAAGTCTTGAAGGCGCGGCCCTCGGGCGCTTCGCCAATGCCTGGAACCGGGGTGTGGCGATCGGGCATGAGACCACTGCCCGGGGCAATGGCGTCGGGATCGGCTTTGAGGCCAATGGGCGAATATTCGGCGCGGCGGTGGGTTACAGCGCCAATGGAGCCCGCAGTAATGTAGCCGTGGGCGCATTTGCCAATGCGCAGGGTGGGATCAACCGCATCGCGATTGGCCCCTCGGTCATCAACACCATTGACGATTCCGCCGCCTTGCGTGGGACGTTGTATCTCGATGGCGGAACCAATGTCATGATGCGT
>CAZFSE010000269.1:0-3669 GCA_964521805.1 uncultured Verrucomicrobiota bacterium | reverse complement strand
GCGTGGTACTGCTCTCGGATTCAATGCTTTCACTGCGCACGACGCGGCCCTCGGCATCATACATCTCCGACCGCCGCTCGATCTTGCTGAAATCCAGGACGGCATTCACCCGCACAATCGAATTGCCCGCGCCCAGCGCCCGGTCCAGCATGTCCTGCGCCTTCTTGGCCAGCAGGCTTTCCACCCGCTCCTGCGCCGAAAGCTGGTCGCTGGCCTGCTGTGACTGGTCCTCCGCGCCCCCCGACCGCTTGCTGAGCAACTGCCCGCGCTGGTCGGTGATGGTGATCGACCCGGCATCCAGCCCCGGGACCGAACTGCTGACCAGTTGCGAAATGCTCATCACCTGCCCCGGCTCCAGCGACATCCCGCCCGCCAGCCGCAACATCACGGAGGCCGAAGCCTTCTTTTCGCGGTCGGAGGCAAACAGCCGTTCCTTCGGGAGCACCAGCAATACACGGGCGCCTTCAATGCCCTGCATCGCCGTAATCGTCCGCTCCAGCTCCCCCTGCAACGCCCGCTGGTAGTTTACTTGCTGGGCAAAATCCGTCAGCCCGAACTTGGGCTGTTCAAACAGTTCAAATCCCGTCGAACTGTCCTTGGGCAGGCCTTCGGCCGCCAGCAACAGGCGCCCGCGATACACATCCTTGGAGGGTACAAAAATGGCCCGGCCGGAATCCTTGATCTCGTAGGCGATTTTTTCATCCGCCAGCTTTTCCCGCACGGACGCCGCATCCTTCAGGGAAAGCCCCGAATACAGCAGTTGATAATCCGGACGCGAGCTCCAATACACCAGCGCTCCGATCGCCGCCAGCACCAGAATCAGGCTGAAAATCGTGTTGAATTTCTGGTTGATCCCGAAGTGCTTCCAGATTTCCTTGAGTTGCGTGCCCAGCATTTGGATGGAGTTGGCCATGATGTACGCTCCAGACTACGGTTGCATCTTGATGATTTCCTGGTAGGTGTCCAACAGCTTGTTCCGAATTTCCATCATCAGGTCGAAGGCCACTCCTGCCTCCTCCAGCTTGATGGCGACGGTATGAACGTCCGTCGTTTCCCCGGTCACCAGCCCCTTGATCGAGGCATCGGCGTCCTTCTGCAACGAATCCACCTTGTCCACCAGCCCCTTTAACACCTCCTGGAAGGAGGGCTCCCCGCCCGCCACGGCCGGCTCCGCGCCGGGCCCCGTCTGCTGGGGGATCAAGCTGGTCTTGTTCAGCCCGATGTTGATGTCATTCTGGATTGGGTTCACGTTGGTCCTGCCTCATGTTTATTTCAAAATATCAATCGCCTGGCCCGCCATGCTCCGGGCTGTTTTCATGGCCGCCAGGTTGGCTTCATACGCCCTGGACGCGCTCATCATGTCCACCATCTCCTCCACGGGGTTGATGTTGGGAAGCGCCACATAACCTTCCTCGTCCGCATCAGGATGGCCAGGCCTCAACACGCGCTTGAGCGGGCGGTTGTCATCCACAACCCGCGTAATCTCAACCCCATTGAACTTTTTGCCGGTTTTCCCGTCCGCACCCAGCGCCGCGGAGAGTTTGGCGGCAAATATGGCCTCTTTTCTTCGGAAAACCTTGCCGTTCTCATCCCGCGTGGTCTGGGCATTGGCCACATTGTTGGCGATGATCTCCATTCGGCGCCCCTCGGCATCCAAACCCGAAGCGCTGATGCGCATGGACGGAACTAAAGTCATGTCGGACATTATCGCATCTCCTTATCCATAAAACGTTAGCGTCCCTTTATTACGCTCTTCAGCCGGCTGAACTTGTTGTCGATGATTTTGCTGGAAAGCTGAAAGAGCAGGCTGTTGTCGGCCAGCAGGGCCATCTCATCCTGCATGGAGACCGTGTTCCCGTCCGGGCGGGAGGGCGAGGTGCGGTCTTCCGTGATCACCGGCCTGACGTCTTGAATCTTCTGGACATTGCCGGACTCAATGGCGGAGGCCAGGGCGTCGCGAAACTGCACATCCTGCCGTTTGAAGCCCGGCGTGTTCACATTGGCCAGATTATGGGCCAAAACCCGCTGGCGCACGGCCGAGACGTCCATTAGCTTGTTCAGGATTTGTATGGTCTCATTCATCGCGTTCTTCCTGCCCGCAAACAAGCATGGCCCATGCCACCCGCGCCGCCTTCTACAAGTCCGAGGGCAACCGGCTGGTCGAACGGTACAAATTCAGCTTGTTTCGCAGGGTTCGGATGCTAATCCCCAGCAATTCGGCGCTCCGGCGGCGATTCCCCCCCGTCACTTTGAGCGCTCGCAAAATGGTCCGGTGCTCAATGTCCGGAATGCTGAATACCTCGTCCGCCTGTGTTTCCCGCACCGGGGTCCCGGGGGCCGCATCCACCACGCCCTCCAGCTCCAGCGGAAGCTTGTCCGCCCCCACTTCCGTTCCCAACTCCATCACGCAGAGCCGTTCAATCAGGTTCTCCAGTTCCCGCACATTGCCCGGCCAGGGATAGCCCTGCAGGCGCGCCATCGCCTCCCCGGTCACCGTGATGGCCGGCGCATTCTTGCCCCGGTTCTGTGAAAACTTCTCAATGAACGCCTGCACCAGCAGGGGGATGTCTTCCGCCCGCTCCCGCAAGGGCGGCACCCTCAACGGCACCACGTTCAGCCGGTAGAACAAGTCCTGCCGAAAGGCGCCCTTGTCCACCTGGGCCTTCAAGTCCCGGTTGGTGGTCGCCAGCAGGCGGCAATCCGTCCGGATCGTATGGCTCCCCCCCACCCGCTCAAACTCCTGCTCCTGCAACACCCTCAACAGCTTGGCCTGCACCCCCACATTCATCTCGCTGATTTCGTCCAGCAACAGCGTCCCCCGGCTGGCCAGCTCAAACCGTCCAATTCTCCGCGTGATCGCGCTCGTGAAAGAGCCCTTCTCGTGCCCGAATAATTCGCTGTCCATCAGGGCATCCGGCACCGCCGCGCAGTTCATGCGGATGAACGGCTGGGCGCCGCGGTCGCTCAACGAATGGATCGCCAGCGCCACCAGCTCCTTGCCCGTTCCACTTTCCCCGGTGATCAGCACGGTCGAGTTGGAGGCCGCCACCTGCTTGACCTCCTTCATCAGCTTGGCCATCAGCGCCGACTGCCCCACCATCTGCCGGCCATGCGGCAGAATCCAGCCCAGCTCCTCCTTCAAGTAGGTGTTCTGCGCCTGGAGCCCCACCCACTCCCTTGCGCGGTTGATGATGATTTCCACCTGCTCCGGCGAAAACGGCTTCATCAGGAAATCGTACGCCCCGAAGCGCATGGCCTCGACCGCCTTTTCCACCGTTCCAAACGCCGTGATGATCACCGGCAGGGCCGTGATCGAGGCGTCCTTCATATGCTTGAGCAACTGCAGGCCGTCCATCCCCGGCATCTTCAAGTCAATGAAGGCCATGTCAAAGTGGCGCTCCTCCAGCAGGCGCTTGGCGTCCAGCCCATTGCCGGCCTCCACCACCGCAATCTTGTTGCGGCGCAGGGTCTCGACAATAAACTCGCGCATCAGGGCGTCGTCGTCGATCACCAGGGCGGTTTCTATGGTTGTCATCATGGCACTTCTCCCAATTGGGGCAGGATCACTTTCATGATCGTGCCCTCGTTGACTTTACTGCTGACGGCGATCTCCCCCCCATGCGCCCCAATAATCTTGTGGCACAGCGACAGGCCCAGGCCCGTCCCCCC
>CAZFSE010000268.1:0-3670 GCA_964521805.1 uncultured Verrucomicrobiota bacterium | reverse complement strand
ATGCCGCCCGCTGGGCCTCCACCCATCAACAGTTCTTCTCCGGCCACGTGGCCGGGCGGACGCTGGGCCCGAATGATCATCCCTATTTCCAGGCCCGCCCCGAGGAGGCGATGGAGTTTTGCAATTGGGCCAGCGCCCTGGCGGGCCTGCCGCCCGTCTATCGCAAGACCGCGGAAGGCCGCTGGCTGGCGGATCTGCGGCAACCCGGGTTCCGACTGCCCACTCGCACCGAGTGGGAATATGCCGCGCGCTATGGGTTCGATTTTTACCGAAAGCCGGGCGAGTCCACGTGGGACGAAAGGCGGAAGACCCTGCAAACCAGCCCGCTGGTGCATTATTACTTCAAGCGGGAGTTGCGCTCTGGCGCCGCCTCCACCCCCTATCCGCTGGGCCTTCATGACCTCAGCGGGAACGTCGAGGAGATTTGCATGGTGGAAGACCTCCCGGCGGCGGGGCCCGCGGACCCGCGAGAACCACAGTTTGTCCTCAAGGGCGGAAGCGCCAAGAGCCGGATGGACTCGGAAGTCATCCCGTCCTATGAGGCCAGGACCATTGACTCCACGCATGAGTTTGTCGGATTTCGCATGGTCTTGCCCGCGTCAATCGAACAGTTCCAATAAGGAGAAAAGCATGAAACAGATCAAATGGAGTGAGGGGATTCTCGGGGTATGGGCGGTTGTATTGTCCATGGCCTTTCTCTGCGGTTGCGGCACCACGCTGGTCAAGGTGGGAGAAATCTCCGACGACCATGCGGCTTACCTCGTCCGCGGCGCGCTGGGGCAATTCGAGGCCCAGCAGGAAAGCGCGCAACGCATCGTGGACGCGGAATATGCGCGACGGCTGGCGTCCGTTCCGGTGTCCGAGGTGCGGAACCTGCCACTCTGGCAAAAGCGACTCAAAACGCTGTCCGCGCCCGTCCCCATTGAAACAAGCCGCTTTGAACGCGCGCCCGAGCTGAGAGATGTCACCGACCGCAACCGTGTCACCCTCTACATTCAGGCCAACCCGGACAAGCTGTCGCTGAACGGGGCAGAGTATTCCACGGACTGGACAGCCGCCCTCGCGCAGGCGGAAGAACAGGTGGGCAAACTCAAGGCGGAGCACACGCAACTCATCCAGCAAATGGAGGCGGCCCTCAGCGCGCGGGACTACGCCAAGGCCCTCACCGCCCTGGCCAGCGCGCTGGAGATCGAGCCAGACGAGGAGCTGGCCGCCCGCGGCACCAAGATGGCCACCACGGGATGGACCGCCACAAAGGCCGCCCTGGAGAAGAATCTGGCCGAAACCATCCCCGCCCTGCTGGCCTCCGCCACCCCCGCTTCCAAGGCCCTGGATGCCGCGGAGAAAAGCGTCTTGCAACAGCAGGATGCCCTGATCACCTATATCCGCCTGGCGGCCTCCTCACCCGCCGCCAAATCCTGGATCGGCGCCGAGCGGCTGAAGGAAGCCGCCCCGCTCCTGCAACGCTCCGGAGAATCCTTGGGGGAAATCTGGGAGAAAGTGGCCGATTCGCTCGCCCGTCAAAAAAATTATTGGGGCCTCTACCAGGCCCTGTCCACACGGGTCGGAATCGCCCAGAGCCGGCCGGCCCTCAAATCCAGCGGCGTGGAAGCCAAGGCCAAGACCCTCTATGCCAGGCAACTGGTGGACGGCATGTCGCATTTCATCGAAGCCGCCAGCGAGGCCTACGGCCGCGATCAGTACGGGCTTTCCTACATCTATTGCCTGATGGCCGAGGAAATGAGGGACTACGGCGTGTCACTAAAAATCGCCCTGCCGGATGAGGTTCCAACGCGCCTGGAATTTGCGCGCTCCATCGAAAAGGATGCGCTCGAAAAAATCGCGGCCCAGCACAGCCGCCGCCTGCTCATCCTCGATTTTCTGCCCGCCGTCACGGAGGAAGGCGGCCAGATCGCCTACCAGGGCCGCACCCTGTGCAACAAAAAATATGCCGGCCCCAATGACCTGGCTTGGCGTCTGAACGTGCCGCAGGGCAAGGTGCTCTCGCAAAACATGGTGGAACCCATCGATCCGGCGGACACGCTGGTTTCCGGCGAAATCAAGGAGATCACGATCAACGCCTTGCCCCCCCGGGAATACGACCAGCAATTCATCGAGGTCGGCAGTGAGAATATCATCGAGGTCGTCAACCCCTTGTATAAAATTCGCGACAACCAGACCCGCACCATCTATCAGCAGGAGGTGGCCAAGTTCTACCAGATCAAACGCGAGCACCGCAAAGAAGGCATTCTGTCACTCATGCTCTATGGAGAACGCACCGGACAGCCCCCCGCCACGTTGTTATCCCTGAACACGCGATTCCCCACTCCCGAGCTTCCACTAACCAGCCTCGCCATGCAATGCGAGGAGATCTCCTTTGCCCAACCCATCCCGGGAGTGCCGCGAACAGCGGCGGTATCGTATGACCTGATCCCCGATCCGTATCCACAGAACGTCCCGGTCAAACTGGCCTCCGACAAGGAGATCACCAAGGCCGTCCTGGATTTTGCGTTGAAGAAAATTGATGAAGCCATCGAGCAACTGGTGGTGCAGTACCCCATCACGGAGCTGGCGGCGCCCGCGGTCACCGCGCAGAAAAGCGGCGACCAGACCTTGAGCGCCGAGCTGTGGGGGCAATTCATCCTGTATGTTCGCCAGCTTGCGGAGTCCACCCTCCCCGAGAATGAGCGCGCCGGCGCCTCCTGGACGGACGTGCGCGGACAAATGGAAAAGAATCTTTCCGCCTGGTCCGCAAGCCGGTGGAAAGGGCAGAGCCCGGCCGTGCTGAAAGAGCTGGCCAAGTTTTGGGCAAACGCAACCCAGTCAGCGCTCCTGGCACAAGACAAAGGCACGGAACCGTGAACGCCCATGTGTGAAGACCTCGCGGCACATCGGCATTCGCCGGAGGGCGAATGCCTGATTGCGCGGTTGGAGGCCGCCCAAACCCCCTGGGCACGGCTCATCGGACTGCTCGGCCGGACTGGCTTGCCCCCAGGGCATGGACTACTCCTGGACCCCTGCGCCTCCATTCACACCTTCGGCATGCTGTTTTCAATAGACACGATCTTCCTGGACAGGAAGGGCCGGGTCGTCCGCCTGCATCGCAATGTCGGCCCCTTCCGGATCGTCTTCGGCGGACGCACCGCCACGCAGGTCATTGAAATCCAGTCCGGCTGGATGCCCCCCGGCGCTGTGGCGGTGGGCGATCTGCTGTGCGTGGTGAAGCAAGGCGAACCGTCCAGCTGACAGGAATGAGGACAACCGATCTCACCAACAGGCACTACGAATCAGGCTTCCCGTAAGTCGGCGGTGCTTCCGCTACGCATACGTTCGTTTGGCGTCCCGCCCCTACAAGCTTTTTAAGCCAACTTCCCATTACAGGATCGGCCAAACCACGCCGTTGCGCCTCGCAATTGCGCTCATTAACGCTCAAATCGCGCTCTTCCACAGTCAGCTTCTCTTGAATCTTTCGCTTCATATCCACACAATCAAAGGCGTTCTTATCCTTCATGTTACAACCACCTCCTTCGGTGAATATAGCCCACAGTCCAACCTGTCACGAAACTATCTCAATATCCGCACTCCGTCAAACATCGCTCTTGCTCACATGATGTGCCCCCCCCATTGTGCTCAACCCAAGGTGGGTTGACGCCCGCAAAATATGGATACC
>CAZFSE010000267.1:0-3678 GCA_964521805.1 uncultured Verrucomicrobiota bacterium | reverse complement strand
ATCCGAATCCCCCGGCCTTGCGCCGGGGTGTATAAGGCTGGGGCCACCATGCCCCTAAAGGAAGCAATAAACACAGCAATTCCCGCTTTCTCGCCTGTCACTTGTCAGAAAAACAAGAAAACAACGGATAGTAGTATGAAGCCATGTTCCAGAATCCGCATGCGGGCCCGAATCTGCTATTGACCCCATGCCGCCCTGCCGTTATCGTTGCCGCCTGTTTTATGAATCATTAACGAACATTAGGAAAGGGCCTTCACCATGGCCATGTTAATTGGGAAATTCCATCGGTTGATCCAGTCCCGCCTGTTGTGGGGCGTCTTTCTGGTCATCATCATCTTCACCTTCGTCATCTGGGGCATGCAGATGCCGGACGAATCCCGCAAGGCCAGCGAGGCCAATGCGGCTGGAAAACTGGATGGCAAGGTGGTCACCCAGCAGGAATTTCGCCAGGCCTATTTCAATGTCTACATGTCCCTCCTCTTGTCCTTGGGCCGCCCCATCAGCATCAATGAGCGGATCGACGCCGAACTGCGGACCTCCGCCTGGGAGCGGCTGGTTGCACTTCGCGAGGCCAAGAAGCTGGGCATCGAGGCCTCAAATCCGGAGGTCATGGCCGCCATCCAGAACAACCCCGGGTTTGTGGTGGAAGGCCGGTTCAGCCGCCCGCACTACAATGGCTTTATTCAGAACATCCTCGCCCCCCTGGGATTTACGGACGTGCAGTTTGAGGAGCATGTTCGCGAGGAAATCGTCCTGCAGAAGATGCGCTACCTCGTTGCGCAGAATGTCATGGTCTCCCCCGTCGAACTCAAGCGCACCTTTGACATTCTGACGGATCACTTCACGGTGGATTACGTCAGCCTCTCGGTTTCGAATGTGGAAGCGGACGTCAAGGTCACGGAGGAGGATGCCCGGGCTTATTTCCTGGCCAACCAAAAGGCGTTCGAAATTCCGGAGCAGGCCAAGGTCAAATACATCCAATTCCCGGTGTCCGATTACCGATCGGAGGAGGAAGTCACCGAGGAGGAAGCGCTGGAATATTACAACGAGCATCTGGACGACTACATGACCGGCACCGGCGAGAAGGCGGAAGAAGCCGAAGCGGAAGAGAAGGCGGAGGAGACGGCCCTGGAAGAAGAGGCGGCCTCCACCAACGATATCGCCATCCCCTTTGAAACCGTAAAGACCAATATCCTGGAGGTCATCGCCGAAGACCGGGCCCGCTCAAAGGCCGCCGAGGCCGCCACGGACTTTGTGGTCCTGCTGGCGCCGGACCGCAGTGGACAGGCCCCCGCCTTTGATGACGCCGCCACGGAGCACAAGAAGACCATTTTGAACGCCGGCCCGTTCGGCCTGGGCGATGAGGTCGAGGGCATTGAAGATTCTGACGCCTTCACAACCGCCGCCTTCCGCCTGAATCCGAACCCGGAGGAGTATTTCAGCGACGCCATTGCGGCCAGCAATACGGTCTATGTGCTGGCGCTGGTGGAAAAAATCGCGCCCCGCATCCCGGCCTACGAGGAAGTGGCCCAGCTCGCGATGGATCTCGCCCGTGAAACCGCCTTGAATGAGGCGCTGGCCAAGAAGGCGCAGGACCTGCGCGAAGCCGTTCTCAAGGGGATCGAGGCGGGCGGCGATTTCAAGAGCGCCGTCAAGCCCTTCAAGCTGGTGCCCCAGCGCATGAACGATTTCAGCGTCAGCACCGGCCTGGAGGAGACCAACGATTATTCCGCGGTCATCATCCGCGGCGTCATCTCCCACAACCAGGGCGAGGTGACGGAACTGCTGACCGCCCCGGACGCTGTGTTGCTGGCCTATGTGGCCAAGCGAACACCCGGCGACCAGTCCATGTTCCCGGAAATGCGCGCCCAGCTCTCCGAGTCCATGAAGCGCCAGCGCAGTCAGGCGCTCTTCGAGGAATGGAAGAAGCACCTGCTGGTGGCCGGCAAGTTTGAAGACCGCCAAGCCGCACCGGTCGCAGAAGAGACGGAAGAGGAATCCGGGGATGAAACGCCCCAGGACGACACCTCCGCCTATCAGTAAAAATTGGCCCCAGAAAAAAGTTCCAAGGATTGGAACTTTTTTTTGGATTTTTTCCAACCCTTGGAACTTTTTTTGTCGGTTTTTCCAACCCTTGGAAAACCCCTGCGCGAGAGAGCTTCGCACCTTATGAAGGCTTCAAGGCTTCGCGCAGTTTTGCGCCCAGTTCATTCATTGTGAACGGCTTTTGGAGGAAAAAGGTGCCCGCCTCCAGCACGCCATGATGGGCAATGACATCCGCCGTATAGCCGGACATAAACACATTCTTCAGATTGGGATAGAGAGACATCAGATTTTTGGCGAGATCGCGCCCGTTCATTTCCGGCATCATGACATCGGTCAACAGCAGATCAATGGCGCCGGCATGATCGCGCGCCTTGTGGATAGCCTCTCCGGGCGTGGCGGCCACCACCACGGCATACCCCAGCCGTTCGATCATGGTCCTGGTGATGTGCAAGATGGCGGGTTCATCCTCGACGAGCAGGATGGTCTCGTGGCCGGTCTCCGGTGGCGCGGAAACGGCCGGCGGCTCAGAGCCTTCCTCCACACGGCCCTCGAGGCGGGGCAGGTACAGGCTGATCGTGGTTCCCGTTCCAGGCTCGCTATAGGCATGAATGAACCCTTTGTTCTGCTTCACCGCGCCATAGATGGTCGCCAGACCAAGTCCGGTGCCCTGGCCCACGTCCTTGGTCGTGAAGAACGGCTCGAAGATGTGCGCCAGGGTTTCCTGGTCCATTCCACAGCCGGTATCGCTGACGGCCAGCCGCACGTATTTTCCCGGCGCCAGGTCCGGGCATTCCTTCGCGGCGGATTCATCGCAAACCACATTGGAGGTTTCCAGGGTGATCTGCCCGATGTCGGCGATCGCATCGCGGGCATTCAGACAGAGATTGGTCACCACCTGGTCCAGTTGGGAGGCATCCATCCGGACCGGCCACAGCTCATGGCCCGGCTTCCAGACCAGCTCGATATTTTCTCCAATCAGGCGCTTGAGCATCAACAGCATGCCGGTGATCGTCTCATTCAGGACAAGCTCCTTGGGCGCGATGGTCTGCTTGCGGGCGAAGGCCAGCAGTTGCCGGGTCAAGTCCGCAGACCGCTGGGCCGCTTTGCGAATCTCCTGCAATGCGCCCTGCAACGTGGCCAGCGGAGGCGCCTCTTCAATCGCCAGCTCCGTATTGCCCAAAATCACGCCCAGCATGTTGTTGAAATCATGCGCGACGCCGCCCGCAAGGCGGCCCACGGATTCCATCTTCTGCGCCTGGATCAACTGGGCCTGAAGTTTTTCATTTTCCTCTTCGGAACGCCTCTGCTCGGTGATGTCGCGGACAATGCCGCACATCCCGGAAGGTTCCCCCTGCGCATTGCGCAAGGGCACTTGAATGGTGTGGAAGGTTCGGTGCTCGCCTTGGATGGCCAGCGTTCGCACGCTGTTGGTTACCCCCCCCTTCAGCACCGGGGCGTCCGCCGCCTCCACAATGGCCGCCGACTCCGGGTCAAACAGCTCCCGGGGCGTTCGCCCCAGCAGTTCAGCGGACGGCTTGCCGAGCAGTTGTTCCATGGCCGGATTGATAAAGGTGTACCGGGATTGAAGATCCTTGCAGAAGATCGAGTCAACCGCCGTCTCGGTGATGGCGC
>CAZFSE010000266.1:0-3690 GCA_964521805.1 uncultured Verrucomicrobiota bacterium | reverse complement strand
CGAATTTGTCGGGGCAGGCGACTTGTTTCGCCCCGCCGCCCCGTGCAACCCACCGCGTCCGTTCCCGCGTCTCTTCCCGTTGATCATTCTTGTTTTTTCTCGCAGTTCTGGCTCTTTAAGGCACTAAACATCCACAATTTCAACCGGGCATTCGGGAATCGAGGCCAGGAACAGCCGCCCATACCACTTGGTTTTGATGCGGGTGTCCAGCACCACCACGATCCCTTCATCGGTGGCGGTCCGAATCAGCCGCCCGACCCCCTGCCGGAACTTGAGGATCGCCTCGGGCAGGGAATAATCCTTGAAGGGATCGCCGCCCTTCTCGCGAATCCGATCCATGCGGGCTTTTACCACGGGATGATCCGGCACCGCAAAGGGCAAGCGGGCAATCATGACATTGCTCAAGGCCTCTCCCCGCACATCCACCCCCATCCAGAAGCTGTCCAAGCCAAACAGCACACACGCCTGGCCCTTCCGAAAATGCTCCAGCATCACATGCCGGGGCATGCCCGCCCCCTGCAACAACAGCTTATACCCCCCCTGCTCAAAGAAATCCTTCAACTGGCCGGACACCGCTTTCATCATGCTCGAGCTGGTGAACAGCACAAAGGCCTGCCCCTTGGTGCGGGCGACAAAATGCCGGATGACCCGCGCGGAGGCCTCCGCAAAGCCGGCGGATTCGTTGGGGTCCGGCATGTTTTTTGGGATGAACACGCGCATCTGCCGGGAATAATCAAACGGCGAACCCAGGCACAACGTATCGCAATCCTCCCCGCCGATGCGCTGGCGGAAGTAGTGCAGATCGCCCCCCACCGCCAGGGTGGCGCTGGTCAGCACCACGCAGGTCAAGGGGTCAAAGAAAGAGCTTCTGAGAATGGGGCCGACCTCGACGGGCGCGGAGTACAGCACCATCTGCCGCCGCCGGCGGCCCTCGCTTTCCACCCAATAGACCTGGTCCGGCATGCTTTGCTCCATGAAGGACTTCAACGCATCCTTCATCCCGCACCCATGCGTGCGGATGGCCTTCAGCTCAGAACGCAGGTCCGGGTCATTCGTCTTGCGACACAATTCATCCAACTGCACCACCAGCCGCCCCAGCAGGTCCGGCAATTCCGTGGGGACCGCCAGCGGTCCGGCCACAATCCGCTGGCCGCCCTCCCGGTCGAACCCGGCCCACTTGCGCACCTCGCCATAATACCGGTCCACTTCCTCCCAAATGCGCACCACCTCATGGGCGGCCTGCCCCTCCCGCAAAGCCGCCAGCAACCCCTTGTTGCCCTCCGGGACATACAGCCGCCGCAACCAATGCTCAAAGGCGTAGTGCGAAAGCCTCAGCCCCAGGTGCTCGGAGGCCACCCCCTCCATCATGTGCGCCTCGTCCATGATCGCCACCGAATAGGGCGGCAAAAAGGCCGCCCCCTCGGCGCGAAGGGCCAGCTCGGAAAAAAACAGGTGGTGGTTCACCACCAGCAGTTGCGCATCGCGCATCTGACTGCGTGCATGCATCAGAAAACACCGCTTGTGCTCCGGGCATTTCTGCCCCAGGCAGTTCCCGTGCTCCGCGCACACCGCGCTCCAGGCCTCCGAGGACGGTTGCTCCGTCATATCCTGCAAACTGCCCTCCGTGGTGTGCGCCGCCCACAACCGGATGCGGTCCAGCTCCATCTCGGTTTCCGACCCAAACAGCTCGCCCTGCATCTGGCGCACGCGGGCCAGCCGCCGCAGGCACAAATAATTGCTCCGGCCCTTGACCAGCACCGCCTTGAACTTCTCGCTCATGTGCTTCTGTAAAAAGGGAATGTCCTTGGCGATCAGCTGTTCCTGGAGGGAAATGGTGTACGTGGAAATCACCACCTGAATTCGTTGCTCCAAGGCCAGGAGAATCGCTGGAACAAGATACGCGAAGCTCTTGCCCACCCCTGTGCCCGCCTCCACAATCAGATGCCGGGAATTTTCCATGGCCGCCGCGATGGAAGACGACATCTCCGCCTGCTGGGGGCGGGGCTCGAAGGGAAACTCCTCCCCGGCGCACGCCTTCTCCAGAACACCGCCAGGACAAAAAAAAGCCTCGGTCCGAGTCCGGACCGTCGAAATCCGGTTTGCAGATTCATCGTCCTGATCTTTTTGGGGGGCAATCATGGCCCGTCCTTCATAGCAAAAAGAAGGCCCCGGCCAAAGTAAAATGAAAGAAAAGACACAAAGGGAACCTTCTTCTTGCGTTGCCTTTTCCCGGGCACCCCATTAAGGTGCCGCGCCATGGCCAACAGGACACAGAGAATCCGCTATTGGGCGCCCGCCATCGTGTGGGCCGGGCTGATCTTCATGGCCAGCTCCCTGCCAGCGCCCGAAGGACCCTCGCTATGGGAACACCAGGACAAAATCGCGCACGCCCTCGTCTTTGGCATGCTGGCCTTCCTGCTTTGCCGGGCCCTCCAGTTCTCCAGCGGCCTTTCCTTCAAGCAGGCGGCCCTGGGGGCCCTGGCCCTGACCGCCCTGTACGGCGCCCTGGACGAGGGGCATCAAGCTTTTATTCCCTCCCGCTCGGTTGAGTTCCTGGACTGGGTGGCCGACACCACCGGCGCCCTTCTCTGCCTGCTGGCGCTCTGGGTCCTTCGCACACGAACGGGGAAATAAAAAAAGAGCGGCCCAAAGGCCGCTCTTTTGTTCATCCTGCAGGGCAGGATTATTTGCGCATCCTGCGGCGCAGGAAAAGTCCCAGCGCGCCGAGGCCCAGCAGGCTCATCGTCGCGGGCTCAGGAATCGCCGTCACGCCCATGTCGTTGATGAGCAGTCCGCCCGAATTGCCATCGCCAGCTGTGTCGCCAATATACAGTTTGAAGTTCTCCAGCGTTCCGGCCACGGACGTGTTATAGGTGTCCGTCCATGAACCAAGTACGCTGGAACCGACCACAGAGATATTCAGGTTGCCGCCCGCCTGCACCGCCGTGAAGTTAAGGACCATATCACTTTGACTCGCCCATGCTGTAGGACCATAGCCAGCGCTACTCACATGGAAATTCCAGAGCACGCCATCGGAAGAATTGCGAAGGTCAAGACCACGTGACCCAAAGTTGCGCAAGTGCGTAGCCAGAGTGATGCTGAACGTCGAGCCATCCGCCCAGGTGGTGATGTCACGGGCGGCGTCCACATAGCCTGCACCCCAATTCAGAGCCAGCACGCGGTCATCCGCACTGCCGATGTCCCCGAAATCGTTCAAGAAAGCATCCGTCCCATAGATGGGCACCCAATAACCGCCGCCTTGCGTGAAGGACCATGTACCAAAGCCCGTTCCATAGGAGCTTACAGTATCCCAGCCCGCCGAATAATTGCTGGCCTCATCCCAACCCGCGTTCACACCACAAACGCCCAACACAGCCACCGCCATGATTGCTAATGCTTTCCTCATCGTTCTCTCCTGTTCGTTGCCCCTGCAACTTAACCTGTTTACCGATCACACCTAAACTTGTTGGTGAATGTACGAAAAATAGGCCCGTTTGGTCAAGCGTTTTTCCTGAAAAATATCCATTGCGGGAATTTCGGGACCCAACAGCTCAAAAATATGGATATTTTACCAATAAACGCGTCAAAAGAGGGCATCCAGCGCCTCTTTGGCGTCACGGGAAATCCAGGGGTCAGGGTCCTTGGCCATACGCTTCAGGACCCCCTTGGCCCGGCGTGATTTCATGGCAC
>CAZFSE010000265.1:0-3747 GCA_964521805.1 uncultured Verrucomicrobiota bacterium | reverse complement strand
TTAAGCGTGCGTGAGCGCTTTATTAGGATTTCGTTAGACGAGGCCGGCGCCGCGCAGGAGTTCCATCATCCGGCGACAGCGGCGGTCCAGGGTATGATCGCGCAGAAAACGCTCATGCCCGGCGGCGGCGATGCGTTCGCGCTCAGTATCATGCGCCAAATAGTAGGCGGCCTTGTCGCGGGCCTCCTCAAACGTGCGGAACAGCACAATCTCCCGTCCGTCTTCAAAGAGCGAGGCCAGCTCATCAGAGTACAGCGCCAGTTGAAAGGCGCCGGCGGCGGGGATTTCAAAGGACCGCATGTTGGCGCCGTCGCTGAGCGTGCGCGCCAGATTAAGCGCGATTCGGCTGGAGGCCAGCACCGCCCCCGCCTGTGTTTTCAAGTCGCACGACCCCCGCAGATGAATGCCCGCGCGGACGTGGGGCGCCCAGCCTTCGCCCCACACGTCCACTCCCACGGGCGCCAAGGCTTGAAGGGCGCGGCTTCGCTGGCGGATATCCACCTCATGATACAGCAGGGTATTCACAAAAAAATCGAGGGTCGAATCGGTGACCGGGTGGCACAGGGTCCGATTCGGCACGGGCACAGAGGCAAAGAAACCCGGGTGGCGCTCCGTCATGAATTCCAGGAAAAAATCGCGGAGTCGATGAACCGGCTTCCGCGCAGTTTCCTCGATAAACTCCTCCAAGGCCCGCAACCCCAATTCAGGCGGAAGGTGTTGCCCTTCGTATTGAGTTTTATAGGTCCGAAAAGGTGTGGCCGCATCAGGATAACAATGGCCCACAAACGCAACGGCGCAGGTCTTTTCCTGTGCAGGAGCCTTCAGCGCGGCGGCCTGGGTGGAGGCCGGCAGGTGAAAGACCTGCGTGTACCCGGCCTTCTTGAACCGCGCCAAATCCGAGCGGGCGAACTGAAACATGAAGGTGTAGCCGGAGGCCCAGTCCGGATTTAACAGGGTATGATTGACCAGGGCATCCCAGACCCAGCAGACATACGGCTTTCGGATGGCCTTGGCCAGTCGCGCCAGTTCGGGGCTGAAGTTCATGCTGAACATCAGATCGCCAATCTGATTCGGCGTGCCCCGCACGGGCAAGGGCTCCACCGCATGGCCTAGCCGCTGAAACTCCTGCGTCATCCATTCACGGAATATGCCGTAGAACCCGCCGCCGCTCTGCCACATGGAAATCTTCATGCGCTCACCCGGCCCTTACGCCGAAGGATTTTTGCCACAGGCATAGATTGACCACCGGCCAGAGGGCCACGCCGGAGAGCGGCTGGTCCGCCGTTTGCAACAGGCGGTCCAGCGCGGCGGGTTCAAAGAGTTCACCGCGCCAGGCCGATTCGGCCAGCGTGGTCTGCGCCATCTCGCGCAAGAATCCCGCGAACCATTCGCGGACCGGGACCGGAAAGCTCATCTTTTTTCGTTTCAAGATGGCCTCATCCACATCCTGCGCGAAGGCGCGGCGCAACAGGATTTTGGATTCAACCAGGCCCTTGCGATCAATTTCCGAGGCGTTGAGGGCGCTGGCGGCCTGCCGGGCCTCCTCGTTGAACCAATTGAGCTTGAAGGCATCGGGCTGGCGGAAAAGGTATTCCACAAGGCGGTGGTCCGTATACGGCACGCGCGCCTCGACCGAGGCGGCCATCGTGCTGGAGTCCACGCGAAACAGCAGGCCCTCGAGATTGACGCGGGCATGCACCTGCAGATGCTGATCCAGCGTCGTGCAGGACGAAAACCGTCCAAACAAATCGCGGTAATAGGACAGCATTTCCTCATCTTCCCGCATGGCCGTCCAGGCCTGTGGCGTCAGGAGGGCCCGCTTGGATTCCCGTGCCATCCAGGAATTCAGCAGGAAATGCTGGTCCACATGATCCACCAGCCACGGCCGCCGGTAGAGGCGGCGGATGGCGCGGTCCACGGCCCCCAGCGGCGCCTCGGGATCGGGCGCATGATGCCGCGCCCGCTCAAAGTCGTACGCAGAAAAATACGGAAGCACATAGCCGCCAAAGATTTCATCAGCCCCCTCCCCGCTCAGCGCCACCGTGAAGTCCTGCTTCAGCGCGCGGGCCAGGTGGTAGATCGGCACCTCGTTGGGGGTGGAGAGCGGCAGGCCCTTTTCTTCAATCAAAAACCGCCAGTCTTTGGGATAGCCCTCCGGTTCCAGATGGATTTCTTTGCACCACATGCCATACCGTTCGGCGGCCGTGCGGACAAAGGGCCATTCGTGATAGCCTTCCAGATCGTAACCCACGCTGTAGGCATTGTAATTCCCGCCGGTGAGCTGGTGCGCGAGGGACGACAGGATGGAAGAGTCCACCCCGCCGCTCAAAAATCCGCCCAGCGGGACATCGCTGATCAATTGTTCGCGGACCGCTTGCGTCATCATGTCCCGAACCTTCGCGGCGGCTTCCTTCAACCCGCCCGTATCCTTGTCGGCGGCAGGGACCACCGGGAAATCCCAGTAGCGGCGGATCTCTGGGGCGGCAGAACCCCGGCGCGCCCGGAGGCTTTCGCCGGGAAGCAAAGCCGAGACACCCCGGATCAGCGTCCGCGCGCCCAGGGTCGTGCGAATGGTCGTCAGATAATGCGAGGCCGCGGACCCATCCAACACCGGCTCGATGCCGGGGAAGGCCAGCAGGGCCTTCATGGACGACGCAAAATACAGGCATGACCCACGCTGGGCATAGAACAGCGGTTTGACGCCGATCCGGTCGCGCACCAGCAACAGCGAGCGGTCGCGCGGATCAAACACCGCAAAGGCATACATTCCGGACAGCCGCTGAAGCCCCTCGCGCCCCCACTCCACGCAAGCCTTCAGAAGAACCTCGGTGTCCGACTGCGTCTTGAAGACCTGCCCCTTCGCCTGCAGTTGCACGCGCAATTCGCGGTAATTGAACAGCTCTCCATTATAGACCAGCGTAACACCGGTGGCGGCATCGGTCATCGGTTGCTGGCCGCATTTCAAATCAAGGATGGACAGGCGCCGGTGCCCCAAAGCCACCCCCGGCCCCTCGAAAAGGCCCTGCTCATCCGGGCCTCGGCGTGCCATGCGCTCCATGGCGGAGCGCACCGCCCCCGCCTCCACGGATGGGTTGTCGTCCAACTTGAATGCCCCAACAATTCCACACATAAGAATCCGTGAGACGCATCAGGCGTCGAGAGACCTCATCACCTCCGCCGGCACACCCGACACCACCGCCAGCGAAGGCACCTCCTTGAGCACCACCGAGCCGGCTCCAATGATGGCGCGAGCGCCGATCACCACCCGGGGCAACAGCACCGCGCCAATCCCAATATGGGCGCCCTCGCCAATTTGTACCGCTCCACCCATGCAGGCGCCGGGCGCAATATGCACGTGGGAGCCAATCACACAATCATGCTCCACCACGGCGGCGGTGTTGACGATCACATTGTCGCCCAGCCTCGCGCCGGTATTCACCACCGCGCGCGGCATCAGTGCCACCCCCCGGCCCACCTGGGCCGACGGGGAAACCACGGCGGAGGGATGAATCGCGGAAACCACCTCAAACCCCATGGCCAGGACCTGCTCAAACACCCGCTGGCGGGGACGGTTGTCGCCGACGCCCCCCACCCCGGTAAAAACATGCCGGACCCCCTGCCGGAGCAAATCCTCCAACAAGCGGTCGTCTCCAAGAATGGGCACGCCATCAACGACGGTGCCCTTCAGCGCCGGATTCTGGTCCAAGAGGCCAATCACCTCCACCTCGTTCCGCTGGAGCAGAATAT
>CAZFSE010000264.1:0-3824 GCA_964521805.1 uncultured Verrucomicrobiota bacterium | reverse complement strand
GGGGAGATCTCGGTCCGCAGGGCCCGCTCAAATTCGGGGGCCAGGCTGAGTTCAAAGAGGCGGCGGCGGGCCGTTTCCCCTGTGCGCCAGACTTCCGTATGAAGGCCAATCCCCCCTTTGCGGGCCGCGGCCAGCAGGGTGCGGGCATCCACCGGGCCCACCTCCTGGCCTTCCTGGCGGTAGTGCCATTCCTCCACCGGCGAGAGATCGCTGGCCGCACCCGGAGGAGGTGTCCGCTCCTGGCCGGGTTCGCCATAGACCAGGCGAAACACGGTATGCCCGACCTGCAACCGGGTTTCCTCCTGGGTGGAGCGGCGCACGACGCCCTTGCGCACCGGCTCATCATTCAGCAGGGTGCCGTGCGCGCTCTCGAGATCTTCGATCACCAATCGCCGGCCCCGCTCCTCGAGGCGGACATGGCGGGGTGAAACCGTCTTGTCTGGAACGCAGATGTCGCACCCTTCGCCAGAGCCCAGGACCAGGGGAAATGCGGTCAGTGTGCGCGGGGGATCGGACTCAATCTCTGGAATCAATTGCCAATTTTTTTGGGGCATGCGCTTCTCCGCCGGCCATTTATAGAGAGGTCCGCAACAAAAGACAACCGTAATGACCCGTCATTTACAGCGAACGGCCAGCCCTTTGAGGACCTGCACAATCCGGCCCAACCCGCGCCGCACATGGCTCCAGGAATCTGCCGTCAGGAGAATGCCGTCGTGGGGCACGGTCACGCGGCCCTCGTAGGCAAACCCCCAGTTCAACGAGATGTTGTACAGCTTGAGGTCCGAGGTCATCAGGACCACGGACGGATGTCCCAGCGCCGCGGTGCGCCGCAAGGTCAGATCGGCCTCCTTGGGTTCCGTCCAGACCGCGCAGGGATAATCACCCAACACATCCAGCGGCTGGTCATCGAGATCCCCCACCAGCCAGATGGAGCCCCCCTCCTCATCCTCCAGCCGGATCACCGGGCGCGCGCCGGCCGCCAGGCGGTCCATTTGAAAATGCTCACGCCAGGAAACCAGGATGCAAATCAGAAAATCCAGACTGCCGCGCAGGGCCACGACCCGCTGGCCGGGATGCAGGTCCAGATGGGAAGCCAGCTCGCCGGGCGTCATCCAATCCAAGGGCAACCGCCCCTGCTCCACCCGCTCCAGCCGGTCTATGAGAGCCGGCGAAATATCCGCCCAAAGGGTCTTGAACATCTGGAAGGAGGACACCCCCTGGAAGCGGTCGGGACTCTCCCGTTGCGCAGGCGCCCCCCAGGAACCCGCCGTAAGCGCCACCGCCAGCTCCTCCTTTTCAAACCCCGGGTCATTCACCTCCTCCACGCACTCGGACACCGGCGCCGGCGCCGGCGCCGGAGGGTCCGATGGCGTCGAGGTCTCGTCATAGCCGACGGCAAAATCGAGCAACAACCGGTCCATCGTGCCCTGAATATTGCGGCGCCCCGGAAGCCAGTAGCAGGAGTACACCTCCAAGGTCCCATTCTTCAACGCCAGCAATTCATGCACCGCCTCATTTCCAGATTTTTCTCCCGTCATGGCGAATTGAAGAACGCCATTCTGGAGAAACAACCGGCCATCCACCCAGGGGAACGACTCGCCCACGCGCCCATGAATCACCACATTGCTGGCCCGTTCGCTCATCGTCAGCAACTGGAAAATACTGCTGACCTCGACATCCTCGATCCGCAAGCTCATTAGCGGCTGTTTCAAGGCATTCCGAATATGCTGGATGCGGCTCCAGCTTTCAAGGGCGCCCGTTCCGGCGGAGATCACCGCATCCAGGCGAAGCCACGGGCCATTCTCGCACAGCTCCGGCAAGTCTTCCGAGGAATGAAGTCCAATGACCACCGCTCGATCCTTGATGCGCCCCCACATCTTGACCTGCTCATCCGTCAGTTCAGGACGGGCATTGCGCAAATCGTACAGCAACAAACCTTCCGGCGCCAAACGGGAGAGCACCGGCTGAAGCTTGTCAGGACTGGGAAGATACCCAACCCGCAAGGCAGGCTGATGAACCTTGAAGAAGTTGGAATACTCATGCCACAGGGCCGAATCCTCAGAGCAAAACAGCACATCATAAAACGCCAATAGCTTCTGCCCCTGACGGTTGCTT
This sequence comes from uncultured Verrucomicrobiota bacterium, assembly GCA_964521805.1. GTDB lineage: Bacteria > Verrucomicrobiota > Kiritimatiellia > CAIQIC01 > GWF2-57-35 > CAZFSE01. Next base: position 1,709 of record CAZFSE010000264.1, on the reverse strand, counting down.
GACAACGAATCATTCATTTTGATGGCCGCCTGACGGCTTGTATTCAAGAAGACTGCATCCCTGCTCATTGCATCCCCCTTAATGGATATGGGTTTGTCCCCATCTTGTTAAGCAAAAGCCGTTCCAAGAACAGGAAGATGAAGAGCAAATGTTGGAGGATTCACCTTGACCCCCCAATAAAACAAGCCTGGCATGGAATCCTTCCAACCCGCAAGCGCCATGGACGGCACCGCACTCCTTCATTTCTTTCTCAAAATTGCGACCGCCGGGACGTCCATTCTCATGATCGTAAGTTTAGATGACAAATTCCAAAGAGATGGTACAGTCAAGTCCATGAGCAAATTGTTCATGACAGCGGCCGCCGCCTTCCTGCTCGCCAGCCAAATCTGCATGGCGCAACAAACAGGCCGGGCGTGGAGCGCAACGGAACGAGCCTTCCTGCAAGCCAAGGCGGCCGTGGATGAAAATCCGGCCGACGTCAAGGCCATGAAGGCCATGACCCAGATCTCCCAGCAATTGGTGAAATACTACGTCAAGGAAGAATCCAACATCACGCCATACGATCTGGATGCCCGCATCCAGTGGTATGAGCAGGCCGTGCGAACCGGCAACATCCTCTTCGACCGCACCTACGATCAGAAGATCTCGGAGCTCAGCGCCAAGAAGACGGCGGTCCTTCAGCAGATTGAGCAAGTGGAATCAGAAAGGGATGCCCTTCGGCGGTTGTCCGTACTCCGCGAGCTGGAGCCCTACAAACCCTACCTGCCCGGCGTTGGCGAAGTCGAGAATCAAACCGTCAAAGAACTTTTCAACGATTACAAAACCATGGAGGAAGGCCCCCCCCAGGTTGAACGGCTCAAGCTCTATCTGGATTACGTCAAGACCTCTGCCGGCAAACAGCTCTTTAGCCTGGTCTACAACGATTTCAAGTCCGGCATCGCGGCCCTGCTCGCCGACGGAAAGACCCTGAAGGCGGGCGCGCGCGCGGATATGGCCCTGCTATTCTGGCCCACGGACCGCTACTTCCAGGACATCGCCCGCCAAAACCTGGCGAACTTCTAACGAGGGCCGTCCACCCAGGCCCGGCTTTGCGGGCCGGGCCCCGAATAGCCGGGGCGGGCGGAGTTGACTCGCCCCGGCGCCCCGGGCATCCCACCGCATCCGTTCCTGCGCCTTTTCCCACAAAGCATCAATTCGCCTTTAGCCACTGGCGGACGATGGGGGCGGAGGGATCCTCCGGCGCCAAGGCCAAAAACCGCTCATAGGCCTGGCGGGCCTGCTTCACCGTGCCAGGATCACCCGCATACACCAGGCCCAGCACGTAGAAGGCCTTGGCGTGCCCCGGCTCGATCCTCACGATGGTCTTCAACTCTTCCGCCGCCGCGGAGTTATGGCCCATTTCCTTGAGCACCAGCGCCAGATTGAAACGCGCGTTTACATTGTCCGAGGTGATCTCCACCGCACGCCGGTAGGCGGACTGGGCCAGCTCCAACTCGCGCTTGGCCCAATAGACGGTCCCCAGGTTATAGAAGGCGGCGGAAAAGCGGTCGTCATTTTCCACCGCGCGAATGTAATAATAAATCGCCCGGTCCCAGTCCTGCTTCTCCTGGTACACCGTGCCCCGGTTATACGCCTGCACGGCGGCCTTTTCATTGCGCACGACCGGCTTCTGGATCTCCAGCTTGCGCGGCGGGGGCGGAGGGGAGGCC
>CAZFSE010000263.1:0-3856 GCA_964521805.1 uncultured Verrucomicrobiota bacterium | reverse complement strand
CCCGGCCAATGATCATCCCATTCCCATCCACCAGGAAATTGCACGCTTCGCCAAACAGCCCCAGCTTGCGGGCCACCTCGCCTTGATCTGCGATCTGCGGCCACGTCATGCCGTTGGCCTTGAGAAGAGCAGGCAATCCGGACGCATCGCGAGGCAGATACACACCCACCAGTTCAAAGCCCTGATCGCGATATTGCCGGTAGACATTGCGCAGGGTGGCGAGATTGCTCCGCCAGGGGGCCCAGTGCTCCGCCCAGAAGTCCAGCAACAGCACCTTGCCCCGGTAATCAGAAAGGCGGACCGGGCGCCCGCTCATATCCACCGCCTCAAATTCAGGGAACAGGCGCCCTGCGGCGAAGCGGGCCTGGCGGCGAAATTTTTCCATGGACGTCACGGTGATCGAGTCACTGCCCCGTGCATCAGGCCGAGTCACCACCAGGGGGACATCCCGGCCTTGCCCGCCGGAATATCCATAGGCTTCCGGATCATAATAGGGACTGGCCTTAAAATCCTTGATCAGCTGTCGAATGGCGTCCTCATCCCCCAGCTTGGAATAGACTTCCGCTTCCCGGACATACAGCCGTGGCATGGCGGCCACCTCCATCTTTCCGTACTGCTGGCGGGCTTCCTCCAGGATTTTGAGCGCCCGGCCATGATCGCCCAGCATGTCGCTATACACCATGGCCTTGATGATATTGAGTTCCACCAGATCGTTCCAAGCACCCGCTTTCTGCGCTTTTTCGGTAACGCTCTGCACTTGGGCCATCAGTTCCTGCCACTCCGCCTCCGTATAGTAGCCATGGCCCATGGACTGCAACTTGCTCAGCAGGGCATTGCGCTCCGCCGCCAGGGGGCTCTCTTGTGCAAAAGCGGAAGGTAAAACGGCAAGAAGAAAGAGCACCCATACCAGTAGAACTATTTTCCGAGTCATCATGGCCACTCCTTTGCAAAACGTCCCGATCGGCTCCCATGGTGCATGGAGAAGCGGTGGCGGTCAATCCTGAAACAGAATCCAACAAGCCTTGTGGACACCGTGATGCAAAGAAAGTGCTCGCCGGGAAGCCCTCGCATTGGGGCATGAACCAGAAACGCCCAGGCGCTTAATATTTTCCGCCGGGCTGGTCCAGGATGAGGGTATCGGCGGGAGCAGACGGGGAGAGTTCCGGGTAATCCAAGGTATAGTGCAGTCCGCGGCTCTCCTTGCGCAACATGGCGGAGCGCACCACCAGCAGGGCCACAGCGGCAATATTGCGCAACTCCACCACATCGGAGGTCACCAGATAGGAGAGATAATACTGGCGAATTTCCTGCCGCAGGGTATTGATGCGCCGCAAGGCGCGCTCCAAGCGTTTATTGGTGCGGACAATGCCCACATAGTCCCACATGCAGGTGCGCAATTCGTTCCAGTTGTGCTCCACCACCACCGCCTCGTCACTGGGTACCGCATCGTTGTACCGCCAAGCGGGGATATCCACGGTTGGGATGTCCGCCGGCAGGAGGGCGATGGCTTGGGCGGCGTTGTGCGCGCAGACCAGGGCCTCCAGCAGGGAGTTGCTGGCCAGACGGTTGGCGCCATGGAGTCCTGTGCAGGCCACCTCACCGCAGGCATAAAGCCCCTTCAAAGCGGTCTGTCCATCCACCCCCGCTTCCACTCCACCACAAAAATAATGAGCGGCAGGAACGACCGGGATCGGATCTTCCGCCATATTGATGCCATGCTTCAGGCACTTGGCGTGGATGTTGGGAAAGCGCTGTTTAAGAAAACGCGCCGATTTGTGGGTAATGTCCAGGTAGACGCAAGGGGTGCCACGGGTCTTCATTTCGTGGTCAATCGCACGGGCCACGATGTCGCGCGAGGCCAGCGAACCTCGCGGATCGTGGCGCTCCATGAAGGATTCCCCGGCGGCATTGATCAGCACGCCCCCCTCCCCCCGCACCGCTTCGCTGATCAAAAACGACTTGGCCTCTGGATGGTAGAGGCAGGTGGGATGAAACTGGACGAACTCCATGTTTTTAATGGGCAGGCCCACGCGCCAGGCCATGGCAATTCCATCCCCCGTGGCCACATCCGGGTTGCTGGTATAGAGGTACACCTTTCCAGCCCCGCCCGTGGCCAGCACGGTGAAGGCCGCCCGGATGGCCAGGATATCGCCCTTGTCCTGATTCAGGAAATAGGCGCCAATGCAACGGCTCTCGCCCGGCAGGTTCAGCCATCCCGTTGTCACCAGGTCAATGGCCATCGTGTTGCGTAACAGGGTGATTTTTGGATTTTCCTCCGCCCTTTTCAGCAGAACTTCAATGAGCTTGTGGCCTGTGATGTCACCGGCATGCAACACCCTCCGCCGGGAATGGCCGCCTTCCTGCCCCAGGTCATAGTCCTCGCCCTGGCGGTCACGCCGCTCAAACGAAACCCCCAGTTGTTCCAGGTCTCGAATCCGTTCCGGGCCCGAGGAAATAATGGCTCGTGTAACCGCTTCGTTGGTCAGTCCCGCCCCCGTTTTCAGCGTGTCCTGAACATGCTCATCAAAGCTGTCCTCCGGATCAATCGCGCAGGCGATTCCTCCCTGGGCATAGTTGGTATTGCTTTCGGAAAGCTCCTTCTTTGACACAAGAATCACGGTGCCATGACGGCTCAATTGCAGGGCGGCCGTCAACCCCGCCAAACCGCTTCCAATCACCAGATAATTGCAATCCAACGTGATCATTTTTTTCTCTGGACAAAATGCATGCATAAACTGTAACTTGTCATGAGGATACGTCGTTGGCATCGTGGATAAAAGCACTTTCTCAAAAAGAAAAGAGCCAACTTTGAACGTGGTACTCATACAACCGCCTTCGGTGGAGCATGCGATAAAGCCCATCGAAAGTGTGCATTGCGACGCTGAATGCTTTTCGCCTCCGTGGAATTTGTTGTGTTTGCGCGCCTACCTGCTGGATCGCACCCGCCACACCTGCTCGTTACTGGATTGCCGTCACCATACGCACTTGGAAAAGGAATTTGTGGAGGCCATCCGAGCCATGCCCTCCCCCCGCCTGTTTGTGGTCAATACCACCACCCACAATCTTGGCCAGGCCATTGCCGTGCTGGAAATTGCCAAACGTCAATTTCCCGGAAGCAAGACCGTCCTTTGCGGGACTTACCCCTCAGCCTTTCCTGATCATGCGGCCAACCTGCCGTGGACCGACTTTGCCGTGGCGGGCGACCCGGAGCCCATTCTCCGCAACCTGCTCGATTACATGGACGTGGAGCGGAGGCTTCAACGTGTGCCAGGTCTGATTGTGCCCCGCGCACAGGCTACAAGGCCCTATTGGCTGGCGGATTTAAAATCCCTCTCACTGCCCGATTGGCAAGGCATTTTCTGGAAGGCGTATCAGGTGGGTTCGGGGCACGATATCTGCAGGGCCGAAATGCGCCTCACGCGCGGACACAGCCGGTGTCCCTCCGACCGGGCTTGTGGCGCCCTTTCTGAACCCCTGCGAGTCTGGCCCATCGAACGGGCCGCCACGGCCATGCTTCACTGTGCGCACATGGGGGTAACCGAGGTTTGCCTGAAAGATCCCCCCGGCATCTGGACGGTGGAACGCTTGAGCCAGTGGTGCTCGGCTCTCAAGGATGGCCGCAATGCCCAGCCCTGGTCTCTTCAGCTCCTGCCCACCTTCCTGGATGAGGAAACGCTGGGTGATATGCAGGAAACCCTCTGCCGGCGAGTTGAATTTGTCTTTCCCTCCTGCGATCCCTCCTTGCTGGAACAATATGGATGCACCATCCACCCCCGCCAAATGGCCGCCATGATTTCTGTTTTAAGAGATTTTGGCATTGAATCCGTGGTCCGTTTTTGGGTGGGCGGGCCCGAGG
>CAZFSE010000262.1:2204-3940 GCA_964521805.1 uncultured Verrucomicrobiota bacterium | reverse complement strand
GCGCCAGCAGGTTGGTCTGGTCGGCGATGTTGCTGATGACCTCCACCACCTTGCCAATCTCGCGGGCGGACTCGCCCAGCTTGGCCATGATCTGCCGCGTCTGTCCGGCCTGTTCGTTCGCCTGGTGCGCGATGCGGGATTCCTTTTCGCAGTTCTTGGCCACCTCATTGATGGACGAGCTCATTTCCTCGATGGCCGAGGCCACGGAGGTGGAGGAGGAGGACATCTCCTCGGCGGCGGCGGACATGGTGTTGACGTTGGAGGAGAGCTGTTCGCCGGCGGAGGCCACGGCCCGGGATTGCGAGTTCATTTCCTCGGCGCCCGATGCCAGCTGAGTGGACGTCGCGGACAGCTCCTCGGAGGCCGCCGCCAGCGTCGAAGAATTCTGCCCCATCTCCTTGATGACTGTGCGCATGCTATTGGCCATGTCCTGGAAAGCACGCGCCAGATCGCCCAGTTCATCACTGCGCCGGCGGAAGTCCTCCGGGAGTTCGGTCGAGAAATCGCCTTTGGCCAGGATGCCGCTGAATCCGACACAAATCTGGACGGGCTTTACGATACTGCGGGTGATGAAGACCGCCAGGAAGATGCCCGCCAGCAAGGCCAGAATGGCACCCACCAGAATCACGGATTCTCCGGTGCGGAGGTTGGAGCTTAGCAAATTCATCTCATGACTGGTCAGGCGGACCGTTTCCTCCACGACCGCCAAAGTGGCCTGCGCGGCCACTTCGCCGGCGCGGGCCCTCTGCTCATTAACTTGCGCAAGCTGTTCATAGGCGACAATCAACAAGCGACCCGCGGCCAGGTATTTCTGGATGGCCTCGATGACGGTCTCCATCTGCTTTCGGTTTTTCGCGTCATGATACTGTGAGAGGAGCTCCTTGGAGGTGACCAGCGCCTTTTCCATGTTGGGGAGGGCGTCGCGGGTGTAGGAGGGGTTGCGAGTGGCCTGGGTGCGGAAGTTGGCGATCCGGACCCCATTGATCACGTTGAGCACGTCGCTGACCTGGGCAATGCGCAGGGTGCGATCGCCCAGGCGCTCCCGGGCGATGTTGGAATCGGCGATTTCCTTGACCTGATTGGCCACCATCAAGCCCAGGAGATCCCCGATCTCCTGCTGGGCCTGTTCACCGTTCTCACGCATCAGACTGCTTTGGGTGGCAATCTCAGCATGTCCCTGGACGGTGGCCTCCAGGATGGGCTCATACGCGGTGAGGGCCTGGCTGAAGGCCTGCAAGCGCTCAAGCGCCTGAGCCATGACGGGATCCTCAGCCGCCATGCGGAGGGCTTCCCCCTCCAATTTGCGAACCTCGGACAGCCGTGTGCGCGTCAGCTGGATGTCCGCTTCATTACCAGTAAGGCCAAAGACCCTTGCGTTGAGGCGGAATTCGTCCATCTCCGCCAGCAGTTTGGCGGCAACGGCATTCAGGGGCACAATATGCTCGTCCACAAGGGCGGAGAGCGTTTCGGAGGACTTCATCATGTAAAAAGACACGACGCTGAGGATGACCAAGATCACAAGCACGGAAGAAAAACCAAGCGAAATACGTTTCCCAACTGTAATCTTCATAAGTACGACTCCTGATCTATTCTGTTTGCGTTAAAATTTCCACGGCGCTGAGGGTGATGAGCAGATGATCTTCCAGCTTGACGACGCCATCCAGGTACTTGCCCTTCACGCCGCCGGCATGGGCGGGCGGAGGGTCCACGATTTTTTCATCCACGCTGACGACATC
>CAZFSE010000262.1:0-2104 GCA_964521805.1 uncultured Verrucomicrobiota bacterium | reverse complement strand
TCGAGCTTGACCTCGTAGGCGTCCACGCCGACCTCCTGGCCACGGGCGCGGTGATGCTCGGCGGCCAGGGCCGTCAGAGCCACCACCGGGAGCTGGGCGAACGAGGGACTGCCCCGCACGCGCTGGGTCAGCTCGAACCCGTTCATGCCGGGCATCTCGATGTCCGTCAACAGCAGGTCGTACCGCACACGGTTGAGCATGTCCCAGGCTTCGATGCCATCGCTGGCCGTTTCCACCCGGCATCCGATCTCCTCAAGATACTGGCGGGTCACGGTTCGGAAGAACTCGGTGTCCTCCGCCAGCAACACGCGGCGGTTATCCGGCAGGGTGCCCTGGTTGGGCGCGTAGTGCTCGGGGTCGGCGGCCTCGAAGAGGCTGTAGATGTTCAGGAACAGCGTCAGCTTGTCGTTGATGATGGCGGACCCCAGCAGGCCAGGGCCCTTGAAATCCTCCCGCTCCAGCTCGACGGCGGCTTCCAGGGTGTCTTCCACAGCGGTGACCACGATGCCCATGGGGTGGCTCACCAGCTTGGGCACAATCACATAGAGGATCTCGGGATCCTTCTCGGGGCGGTTGACCGGCATGAAGTCGTGCAGGCGGATGAGCCGCAGGGACGTCTTTCCGTACTGCATGAATTCGCGGTCGCCGACCCGGTTGATGTCGCGGGTGGCGATTTTTTCGATGCGGGCCACCATGACCAGATTGACGGCAAACCGCTCCTCGCCGGCATTGCGAAAGAGCAGGAGGGATTGGATCTCTCCGCTCTCGGAACGCCCGCGAACCATGGCGCCGTCCCCGTCTTCCTTTTTGGCATCCGAAAATTGGAGTTCGGCCGTGGTGGCGATGCCGCCGGCATCCAGGATCATGGCCACCTTGCCGTCGCCCATGATGGTGGCGCCGGAATAGCACTTGTTGCCCTTGAGGTAGGTGCTGAGGGGTTTGACCACGATTTCCTCGCTGTCGAGCAGGCGGCTGACAACCAATCCGAACCGCTCCTGGTCGGCCTTGAGCACCAGGATGTAGTCGCGGCTCATGTCGGACGGTGCGTTTTCGGAGGAGGGGATGCCCAGCACCTCGCGGAGGCTGACGAGGGGCAGGAGCTTGCCTCGCAGGCGCAGGACGCGGGCGCCCTGGATGGCCTCGATTTTGCGCTTGCCGCCGAGGCGCACAATCTCTTCCAGGTTGACCTGGGGGACGGCGTACCGGCGGCCCTGCTCACCGATCATCATGGCGGGGATGATGGCCAGCGTCAGGGGGAGGCGCAGAACGATGCGTGTGCCATGGTTCAACTCCGAGTCCAAGTCAATGGTGCCGCCCAGTTTTTCAATATTGGTTTTGACCACATCCATGCCGACGCCGCGCCCGGAGACATCCGTCACCTTGGCGGCGGTGGAAAAACCGGGCGCAAAAATCAGGCTCCAGGCCTGGCGGTCGCTCATTTTTTCAGCATCCGCCGGCTGGATCAGCCCCTTCTCAATGGCCTTGGCCTTCAGCTTTTTCGGATCCAGCCCGCGCCCGTCGTCCTCCACCACGATATGGACCTGGCCGCCGACATGGCTGGCGGACAAATGAACCATGCCGACGCGGTTCTTGCTTTGCCGTTCGCGCTCATCCGGGGGTTCGATGGCGTGATCGGCGCAGTTGCGAATGAGGTGGGTCAGCGGATCGGAGAGCATTTCGAGGATGGACTTGTCCAGCTCGACCTCCTCGCCGGCGATTTTGAGGTCTATTTCCTTCTTCAGCTGGTGGGACATGTCGCGGATGATGCGGGTGAACTTGCCGAAGATGGAGCCGACCGGCTGGAGGCGGGTCCGCATGACCTTTTCCTGCAGGTCGGAGGTGACCAGGCTGATGTTCTGGAGAATGCCGGGCAGGCCGGGGATATTTTTGGCGGCGGTCTCCGAGGTGCGAAGCAGTTGGTTGCGGCCCAGCACCATCTCCCCGGCCAGGTTCATCAGGTCGTCGAGCAGGGCCACGGAGACGCGGATGGTTTCGTCGGCCTTCTGCCGGGTGGAGGCTTTTTGAACGGACGTGGAGGCCTCGGCGGGCGCAGGGACGAGGGCTTGCGGAGGTTCGGGGGCCTCTGGCGCGGGCTTGGCCGCGG
>CAZFSE010000261.1:0-3944 GCA_964521805.1 uncultured Verrucomicrobiota bacterium | reverse complement strand
CAGAGGGGCCAATATCACGCGCCCCGAAGTGTCGGGGCAGGCGAGTTGTTTCGCCCCGCCGCCCCGTGCAACCCATCACGCCCATCTACAAGCCCCAGAATTCAACCCGTTTGGTTGCGGCACTGGCGCGCTGTGGAAGATTCAGTATCCCGCCCCTACCCCACCACAAAGTTAATCAGGCGGCCGGGCACAAAGATTTCCTTGCGGATGGTTTTGCCCGCGAGATGGCCCGCGACCGCGGGATCCTGTCGGGCGGCGTCGAGAATCGTTTCCTTGTCCGCCGCGGTTGGAACCCTGATTTTTCCGCGCAATTTTCCGTTCACCTGGACGGGAATCTCCAGTGAGTCCTGCACCAAATACTCCGGATTGACGGCGGGCCAGGGCTCATAGGCCAGGGTCGTCTCATGCCCCAGCTTCTGCCACAACTCTTCCGCCATGTGCGGGGCGAAGGGACTGAGCACCAATACAAAATCCGAGAGCATGCTCTTGGGCCGGCGGTCCCACTTCTGGGCCTCATTCAGGAAAATCATCATGGCGGAAATCGCGGTATTGAAGCTCATGCTGACAATATCCTCGGTGACCGACTGGATGGTGGCATGCAATTCACGGAGCTGTTCGCGCGTCGCCTCGCCCTCCACCACTTCGGGCGCCAGCGCCCCCGTTTCCTCATCCACGATCAGCCGCCAGACGCGGTTGAGGAAGCGATACACGCCCTCCACCCCTTTCATGCTCCACGGCTTGACCTGCGTCAGCGGGCCCATGAACATTTCGTAGAGCCGCAGGGAATCCGCGCCGTAGTCGCGGATCACGTCGTCGGGATTGATGACATTGCCGCGGCTCTTGCTCATCTTGAAACTGCGCGCCACGACCCGCACCTCTGGATGGGCGGCCAGCACAAAATGCGCGCCCTCCTTGCGGACATCCGCCTCCTCCACGCTCTGCGCTTCCAGCTCGGCCCCGGTGCGGTGGTCGCACCCGGTGTCATCCACATGCTCGGCAGAAATCCAATGGCCCTCGGCGGAGCGGTAGGCCGTATATTCCATCTCGCCCAGGATCATGCCCTGGTTGACAAGCTTGTGGAACGGCTCCTTGGTCGAGACCACGCCCACGTCGTACAGCACCTTGTGCCAGAAGCGGGCATACAGCAAATGCAGGACGGCATGCTCCGCCCCACCCACATACAAGTCCACCGGCATCCAGTATTTTTCCTTTTCGGGGTCCACCAGAACCTGGTCGTTGCGGGGATCAATGAAGCGCAGGTAATACCAGCACGACCCCGCCCACTGCGGCATGGTGTTGGTCTCGCGCCGCGCAGGCTTGCCCGTGACCGGGTCCACCGTGTTGACCCAGGCCTCGATCGTCGCCAGCGGACTCTCCCCCGTCCCGCTCAAGGTGTATGTCTCCACCTCCGGCAACATCAGCGGCAGATCCTTCGCCGTCAGCGGCTGAGGCTTGCCGTCCACAAAGATCACGGGAAACGGTTCGCCCCAATAGCGCTGGCGGCTGAAGAGCCAGTCGCGCAGTTTGTAATTCACCTTGCGCACGCCCAGCCCCTGTCCTTCCAGCCAGTCAGTAATCTTTTTCTTGGCCTCGGGCACGGCCAGGCCGTCAATCGAAACCCACTCGCTGGCGGAGTTTACCAGGCTACCATCGCCGGTATACGCCTCTGTGGAAATGTCGCCGCCGGACACCACCTCAAGGATGGGCAATTGGAACTGACGGGCAAAGGCATAGTCGCGCTCATCATGCGCGGGGACGGCCATAATGGCGCCGGTGCCATAGCTGGCCAGCACGTAATCCGCAATCCAAACCGGGATGCGTTCATGGTTGACCGGATTGACGGCATAGCTTCCGGTGAATACGCCCGTCTTGGTTTTTTGAAGCTCCGTGCGCTCCAAATCACTCTTGCACGAGGCTTCCTCGCGGTAGCGGGTGACGGCCTCCCGCTGGCCCTCGGTGGTCAGGCGCTCCACCAGCGGATGCTCCGGCGAGAGCACCATGTAGGTCGCCCCGAACAGCGTGTCCGGACGTGTCGTGAACACGCGTATCGTCTCCCCCGGCAAGCCTTCCACCCCAAAATCCACCTCCGCCCCCTCGGAACGTCCGATCCAGTTGCGTTGCATCTCCTTGATGCTTTCAGGCCAGTCCAGGCCCTCCAGGTCGGCCAGCAGGCGCTCGGCATATTCCGTGATCCTCAACATCCATTGCCGCATCGGCTTGCGGACCACGGGATGCCCGCCCCGCTCGCTCTTGCCGTCAATGACCTCCTCATTGGCCAGCACCGTTCCCAGGGCCGGACACCAGTTGACGGGGATCTCCGCCTGATAGGCCAGGCCCCGCTCGTAGAGCTTGAGGAAAATCCACTGCGTCCACTTGAAATAGTTCGTATCGGTGGTGGACACCTCGCGGTCCCAGTCATAGGAGAAGCCCAGCGCCTGCAATTGCCCGCGAAAGCGGTCAATGTTGCGCTGGGTGGTAATGCGAGGATGGGTGCCGGTTTCGAGGGCATACTGCTCGGCCGGCAGTCCAAAGGCATCCCAGCCCATCGGATGCAACACGTTGAAGCCCTTCATGCGGCGGTAACGCGCGACGATATCGGTGGCCGTGTAGCCCTCCGGATGCCCCACATGGAGACCCGCCCCGCTGGGATACGGAAACATGTCTAAAATATAGCTTTTGGGGCGGGAAACATCCACCGCCTCCCCCGTCCGGAACGTCTTGTTCTCCAGCCAAAATTTCTGCCACTTCTTCTCGATTGCCGCAAATGGGTATGCCGCCATGTCCTGCCCTTTCCCGCCGTCTCCTGAACGGCTGTTCAAGGTGGGCCAGCATACCGAATCGCCCATGAAAAGCATCAAGAAAAAAATATTCCGCGGCCGGGCTATTTCTTGCTTGCGGCGCTGTTCCCCAAAGAGTAAACCTGCCCCCTGTCTGAAAGGGGCTGTTTGGGGTATGTGTGAATCATGAGTGAGCAGGAAAAAGCGGACGATTTGGGCGAGCTGATGTATGTGAAGTGCGCGTACTGCGGCAAGTGGCTGGATGTCAAACCCGGCCATTTGAACGAGGTGTCACATTCATTGTGCAAGGATTGCCTCGAAAAGCAGATGCGCGAACTCGACCAGATGGAAGAGGAAAAGCCCTGACGCTCACGGCCCCGGTTGATACGTTTCCAGCAGATCCAAGACCTGCGGCAGGTACTGATCAAACACCTCCGGCGGCGCGCCGAATTGCAGATGATGCGCCACCCCGCCCTCCACGAAATCAATCACCAGCAGTTTCTGCGTGTAGAGCCGCATGGTGCGCTTCACCGCCGTCCGGCCCGCAAAGGTGAACGTCTCCACGTGCATGTCCGCATCCATCTTCTTCTCGATCGCCCATATTTTTTTGAGCAAGTCCCCAAAACTTTCCGTGGGCGACTCGCTGACTTGCAGGCTCAAATCCATCCGGCCCGGCCCATAAAAGGAAACATCGTACGTCGTCCCCTCCGGCTGGCGCTCCATCCGCCAGCCCCTGGGAGGCACAAGGGAAAAACGCCCCGCCGGATCCGCATAACGCGGCCCGCCCAACCCCAGCACAAGATCTTTGCGATCACCGCTGGCGCCCTCCGCTGATGCGCCTCCCCCCTGCAACCGGCTTTGAAGCCGCCGCAGATCCAGCACCAGCGCAAGTACCGCCAGCGCCGCCAGAATCAACAGGCCCCATCTCAACCAGGGAACACCCCCTGGCCTGCGGGGATCACCCCGTTTTGAACGGCGAAAGTTATCCGACCCCTGTATGAATACTGTCACGGTGTGTCCATGTTCTTGGGTTCGTTTCCTAAATACCGGACCTCGCGCTCCAAGCGCAATCCAAACGCTTGCTCCACCGCCTGCGCCATCTGCCGGGACAGCTCCAGCACGTTTGCCGTGGTGCAAGCGCCCTCGGTGATGATGATGTTGGCGTGC
>CAZFSE010000260.1:2516-3945 GCA_964521805.1 uncultured Verrucomicrobiota bacterium | reverse complement strand
GTGGAGAAGGTGGCCCGTGGCGAGAGCGACTACACCAGCGCCCGCGCCCGGATCAAAGAGTTCCAGCAGGCTCTGGGCACGGCGGTCCCCGGCGTTGGAGAAGCGGGCGAAAAGGACGTGCGCAACATCGCCAGCACCACACGGCTGGATCTGGTGCTCCGGCAGAATGTGGCCATGGCGCATGCCGTGGCCCAGCGGGAGGTTGCGGAACATCCTGCCGTGATGGAGGTGCTCCCGTGTTACGAGTATGTCGCCAACACGGACCGGCATGCGGAGTTCGATGGACTCGTCTTGCCCAAGAACGATCCCTTCTGGGATACGCACCTGCCACCGTGGGACTACAACTGCAAGTGCATGGTGATTGATACGGATGCCGAGCCCAACGGAAAGAGCGCAGGCTTCAAGAGCACCCCGGAAGGCGCACAGCAGGGCCGGGTCTCGCACCGTGGGCGCGTCTACGACGTAAGCCCGGCCTCCAGCGGGTTCGTGTTCGATTCGCGGCCCTCCGCCGCCTTTTCCGCGCCTGACTTCTCGACCATCGAAGATCCGGAATTGCGGGCGGAGGTGGAGAGCCAGTTCCAAAAACAGGCCAAAAAGCTGGGCCTTTCCGCCCCAGAAAAAAAATAAAAAAAAGTGGAAAGTTAAGATTCGACTTGTGCTTTAATGGTGACTATGAAGACCGGCAACGAACAAATTACAGCTCTGAGCGAACAGCAAAACATCCGGCGCGACAGCGCTGGAGTGCCCACGGCCTTCCGCGTGTTGCGGCGCGGGAAGAACGTGTACAGCCAGGATGGCGAGTTCTACGAACTCACCCTGGCTGATGCCCAGCTCGCTTCCATTCTCGACTATCACGCGCTCAAGGGCGTGGCCATTCCCATTGATGCCGAGCATTTCCTTTTTTCCGTGGCTCAGCTACTCGGTGTCGAGGAGACCGATCTGCTGGCCCAGTATCCCATGCTGGGAGAAAACTCCGTGGAGGGCTTTGCCCGCCTGAGCGAGGAGAACGGCGAGGTCTGGGCCACGATCGAGAAGTGGGCCGATGGCGCTCGCAAGTTGCTCTCTTCCGCCGGCACCAAGCTGGCTGGATATTTCTCGCCCGCGATCCGGGGGCTGAAGTCCGGCAAGCCCCGCATTACATCCATTACGCTGACCAACGTGCCGGGCCTCAACGATCTCGATATTCTCGCCGCCCGCGCAGAACCCATTCTCGGAATGAACGTCCGCAGACTCGGACACAACAACAACCAGGAGGAAGCGAAGATGAAGAACATCATACTGAGGCTGTGCCGCGTGGCCGGCCTGGATGCCGTGGCGCTCACGGCGGAGAACGCGGACCTGACCCCGCTGGCGATCGCTGTCGAAGCGAAGATCCTGCAGGGCGATGGAATCGCCGCCGCAGGCAAGAAGCTCATGGAGTCCCTCAAGG
>CAZFSE010000260.1:0-2506 GCA_964521805.1 uncultured Verrucomicrobiota bacterium | reverse complement strand
CGGCGCTGCGACGGCAGGCGGTGGAGATCGCCTCCCTCAAGGACTCGCTGGCGCTGAGCGATTCCGATACCCTTTCCACCGCGACGGGGAAGATCCTCTCCGCCGTCGAGAAGGGCAAGGCAGATGCGCTGGCGCTGAGCGAGGCCACCACTCAGCTCAAGGCGCTCAACGCCGCCGAGAAGGCCCGGACCATCACGGCGCTGAAGGCCGAAGGCAAGCTGACCGCCGCCATGGTGCCGTGGGCGGAATCCCAGGACATCCTGGCGCTCAACGATTGGGCAAAGAACGCGCCCATCGTGGTCCCCGTCACTCAGGCTGTCACCACGGACGATAAGCCCGCTGACGCAGTCGCCTTGAGCGATACGCTCAAGCAAGTCGCCCTGACCTGCGGCATGGACCCGGAGAAGGTCGCCAAGACCAAGATTGATTAACCCCTCAAAAAAACCGATCAAAAAAACGACAGCAGTTCAACAAGCAAAAATAGGAGTCGAGAATGAATAGAGTATGCAAAATGGTGGCCGGCTGGATGCTGGTCATGGTGTTCTTGGGCATTCTGCCCGCGTTTGGTGCCGCGCTGACCGCGGACCGCGATACGCCCCAGCGTGAGGGCGAGGCGATCTCTGTTGGTGTCTACACCGGCACGGTTATCTATGCGGGCGCGATGGTGGCGATTAACGGGTCCGGCTACGCAGTAAACGCGGCGGATGCCACCGGCCTGCGGGTGATTGGCCGCGCGGAACAGACCGTCAATGCGACGTACTACGACAGCGGGGATCTCGTGGTCCCTGTCTCGTATGGCTGTTTCGGGTGGGAGAATGCGGGAGATATTGGCGACGCCGACATTGGCGACATCGCCTTTGTGGTGGACAACCAGACCGTCAGCCAGGCCACCAATGGAACGTACCACATCATCGCCGGGATGATCCGCAACGTGGATGCCGACTATGTCTGGGTGGATACCTTCCACCTCGGGCGCACGGCCGGATCGTTCACCACGATCAGCGCCAGCGGGAATGCCACGCTCCAAGCCAACGTCGCCATTTCCAGCAACCTGGCCGTGACCGGCAATGCCGCGGTTACTGGGACCTCCTCGTTTACGGGCGTCCCGACCTTTGGCGCAAAGCCCGTGTTCAGCCCTGCGGCTGTTGCCGCCCCCACCAACACCGCCACGGCGGGGTGGGCCATCACCATCAACGGAACCAACTACGTCGTGGCCGTCTACCCCAACTAGCCACAGCAAACCCTCTCGCAACAATAACCAATAAGGAGAATACGCAATGTTAATCAATAGAGAAAACCTGGAAGCGCTGTTCAAAACCTACATGACTGCGTTTCAGGAAGGCGTCAAAAAGGCGCCCGCAACGGATGTGGCCTTCATGTTCCGTGAGTTCCCGAGCACCAACGCCGCGAACTTCTATGCGTGGATTGATCTGATCCCCGGATTCAGGGAGTGGGTTGATGAACGCATCTTCAACAACGTCAACGGGCGGAAGTACGAAGTCATTAACCGGCTTTTTGAGTGCTCAAACTCGGTGGGGCGCTCCGACATCCTGGACGATACCTATGGCGTTCTTGCTCCAGTCATCCAGATGCAGGCGGAGAGCTGGCCCATTAAGAAGGCTGAGCTGGTTCTCGAAGCGTTGCTCGCCAACCCGGTGACCTACACGGGCACTGAACTTTGTGGCACGCACAAGCTCAGCTCTAAGGTCTCGCTCGTGAACAAGACGACGAACGCTTTGACCAAAACAAGCTTTGAGGCCGCACTGCTTGCGGCGGCAGAGTGGAAGTTTGCAAACGGCGAACTGGTGAAGCCGTTCTTTACGCATCTGCTCGTCGGCGAAAAACTCCGCGCTGTCGCGCACGGCATCGTTGAGTCCAAGACGACCGTTGAGCTGGTCAAGAACGTCCTCGGCACCGAGAACGTTGGAGCCGCTCAGCTCGATAACCCCAACGTGGGCCGCGTGCAAATGAAGGTCCTGCCCGATCTGGCTGGCTCCTACGACGATTACTGGTACTTGCTGGACTGCTCGAAGCCCATCAAGCCGATCGTCCTGCAGGTCCGCGAAAATCCGGCGCCGAAGATGGACCGGGATCCGGACCTGGTAGAGAAGAACGGCAAAGCCGACTTCTTCGCTACCGGACGCGCCGCGGGAGCCCCCACATTCCCGTGGCTTGTGTACGGAGGCATCCTCTAAAATTCCGCGCCCCCCTGGGGGAAGGTCTTTCCCCCTTTCTTCCTTACCCCTGGGGGGGCTTGCGGATCTTGAGTGCATAACATGAGCGCATACATCCAACGGCAGGATCTGGAGCAGAGGCTCCGCGATGATTTTGCGGGCCTCTACTCCATGCCTGCGCACGCGGCTGATCTGGAGGCGGATATCGCCGGGGCCGAGAGCGCGGTGGATTCTGCCGTTGGCAAGCGCTATGCGGTGCCTGTGACGGATGCGAGGGCGTTGGTGCGCATCAAAGAGTTTTGCTTGCGCCTCGCCGCCGAGGCGGCCTACAT
>CAZFSE010000259.1:0-4143 GCA_964521805.1 uncultured Verrucomicrobiota bacterium | reverse complement strand
AATTAACCGAACCACGCTCCAGGGGTATGCTACCGCTGGGAGGCGCGATGTTTTCGTTGGATGCCACCAGAAAGACAGCCCAGACAGCCGCATGCATAATGGCCGCGTGCGCGCTATTTTCAACGGCTGTCGCGGATGTCAATGTCGGGTATGGCGCGGCGGCCGGTTTTTTTACAACTCCTGACGGCCAAACACAGCTCTTCAACCCACCGGGCAGTGTGCTGGTGCAGTTGATCTTCTCCACCAATGGTGTAATAGGCGCCGCTACCGACGATGCCTCCAATGGCTACATGGACACCACCAGCGGCAACCGTCTGCTGGACTCCTTTATTCTTTCTTGGGATGGATCGGCAGGAACGGCGGCATCCGTCTGGGGGGACTTCCATCGCTCCCTGATCCTGTACACCGGCTACGGCACGGGCACCGTCTTTGTCCGTGTTTTTCAGCTCACCATCCCCACGCAGGGCAGTTGGTACTACAATTCCGCCAAAACATCGGTTCCTCTCTATAATCCGAGTTTCCCAAACTTTACCACGGCGCCTGCCAACCGGGACAACCAGAACGGCGACGGGCTCTATCCCGGCGCGCCCAACAACTTTCAAGTTCAGGCCGGCACATCCCCTCCTCCACATATCGTCACCTATCTGACCAGCGGCAATGGCTCGGTTCTGGGCGTGAATCCGCAGGCGGTGATGCAGGGGGCTAATGGAAGCACAGTCACGGCGCGGCCTTCCTTGGGGTGGTCTTTTGCGGACTGGAATGACGGGAACACCAACGCCGCCCGGCGGGAGACCAACGTCACCAGCAGTCTGGCCTTCACGGCACGGTTTGAACGCATCACCTGCACACTGGCGTACCTGACCAACGGCCAAGGCACCATTGCCGGTGCCAATCCGCAAAGCGTGTTCTATGGAGACAACGGAACAACGGTTACAGCCAACCCCGCCCTCGGCTGGTATTTCGCGGATTGGAGCGATGGAATCACCAGTGCCTCCCGCCAGGATACCAATGTCACCAGCCACCTGGCCGTCACCGCACGCTTTGAACGGCTCTCCTATACCCTCACCTATATGACCAACGGCCAGGGGTCCGTTGCCGGCGCTAATCCACAGACCGTCTTCTACGGGGACAGTGGGAGCACCGTTACCGCGCGGCCCGCCACGGGTTGGTATTTCGTGGATTGGAGCGATGGAAGGACCAACACCACCCGGAGAGAAACCAACGTGATCAGCGGTCTGTCGCTGACCGCGCGCTTTGATCGCATCACCTATACCCTCACCTATCTGACTAACGGCCAGGGGTCCATTGCCGGTGCCAACCCACAGGCGGTGCTCTATGGCAACGATGGGAGCACCGTCACCGCACTACCCGCCACCGGCTGGTCATTCGTGAGCTGGAGCGATGGCAAGACCAACGCCACCCGGCGGGAAACCAATGTCGCAAGCCATTTGACGCTCACCGCCAGCTTCATCACCAATGGCGGCGGGGGCGCCGCGGATCTCGTGTTGTCGTCCATCAATGTTTCCCCTGTGGCGGGAGTGGACCGCGCCCCCAATTATCTGGATATCGTCGTGCAGGTGAGTAACGCGGGAACCACTCCCGTGCAAGGCGGCTTGCTCAATGTGTGGGGCAACCTGCCCTGGACCGCGGAATCAGGGCTCCAAGGAGATTTGTCCGCCCAGCTCAATGACCTCATCCTGCCCGGCCAGTCTGTCAGCGTCACTTTCCGGGGCAGTTTCCCGTTCCTGCACATCCAACCGGGCACCAACTATATTCGCGCGTTTGTTGACGCCCAAAATGGCATCGTTGAACAAGAGGAGTATAACAATCAGGCCTATGTGCTGTATGCCGTCCCGGCATGGCCCACCAATTCGCGCCCCTACGCCTCCATCTCCCATCCCTTCTCCGCCCTGATGACCTATTACTGCGCCTTGGAAGGCAATCCCGAACGAGATCAAAAAGTCCAGGTGAAGTGCGACCAATACAAACAGCAAGGGCTCCTGGCTGACTGTCCGGACTATGAGGCGGCCCTGCAGTCGGATCTGTCCATCACCGCGGTGACCCTCGTCTACACCAACACTGCGGAAGGCTGGAGAATCAAGCCCTGCATCCGGGTGAACAACGATGGCGCCAGAACCTTGAATCGTGTCCTGCTTCATGCCTGGACGGACAAGGCGGAACCGGCGCAACCAGACGACACCCCGGATGCGGCGGCCTCCATCCCCGTGCTCCCGGCCTTCAGCATCACCGACGTGTACATGCCCACCATGGCCCCTCCGACCAATCGAGGATGGGCGGACTTCAGGGCTTTTATAAATCCCACCAATGGCGTGGCGGAAACAACGGGAACGAACAACCAATGGAGCGCCCGCTATCAAACACAAGGGGGAGGAACCTCCTTCAAACTGAGAGCCACCGCCCTGCAAAGCAGTGTCCTGCTTCGCTGGCCGGATCCCGCGGAGTGCGGAATGCAATCATCCACGGTCCTGCTGAGGGTCTCAACGAACAACTATCCTGCAACTCTCGTTGATGGCAGTCCCCTGCCCCCAACCAATGGAATTGTCTACACCCATTCCGGCCTGCAAGCGGGTGCCAGCTACTATTACACTATCTGGGTCAGCGATGACGGCGCCACCTTCGTGGAACCCCCAGAAATTCCCTGACGCCCCCCCCATTTTGATTCCCTCGATTTTTCAGGGCTCAACCCGCACCGTTTCCACATCGGCTTGCACGGTTTTTTCCTCGTCGCTCATCCCGAGGCCCGCCATCAAGGTGAAATAGCCGGGAACAAGATTCTCCCGCGTGAAAAGGCACACACCGTTTTCATCGGTGCTGGCCGAGAAGGGAATGCCACCAAACAAATCCTTTCCGGTTTCATTCACCAACAACGGAATTCGCACGTGACGGACGGGCTGGCCGTCCTGATCAGCCACTGTAATCCGCGCCTTGTAGCAAGATCCTGAAGCGGGCGAGGCAACCTCCGAGACAATCTTCACCGTCCACACGGGGCGGGCCTGGTTGACCGCGATCCAGACCGTCTTGCGGGCCAGCACGCCGCCCTCCTGATCACGGGACTCGATCACCACTTCCCGCCGTCCGGAAAGGCCTGGCGGCAGTGCCAGCCGGGCCTCCCACCAATACCGGCCCGTCTTCTGAAGTGAAATGCGCTGGCGTCCAACAAGCACCTCCATCGAGTGCGTTCGGTCAGAACCATACACGCGAACCGGCAGTTCTCCTGAATAGGCATGGTCCCGCAAGGGCTCAATCACCACGGCCTCAAAATAGGTCCGCAACACATCCGCCACGCTTCGTGCCGCATTCGTGTAATCTCCGGCCCTTCCCTCGTTGGGCACCAGGCCCATCCAGAGGTTGTCATCCTGCGCCTCCGGCCCAAACGTGCGCCACGTGAAGAAGAAGCCCCCACTGGCGCCCGCCCGTATTTGCGCGTCCAGCAACGCCTCAATCGCCCGGTTCATCTCCGCCTCACCCTGGGAGAAGGTCCAGCCATATTCGCTGACCACCAGGGGCTTTCGGACGGCATGCCTCCGCTTGACCCAATTTAAATAATCGGCATACCCCGCCGCAGATGACGATGGATACCACGGATACAGATTGATAAACTGCGCGCCAAAAATCGAATCGTCCAAAAATGCGGCCGGAGGAAAGCTGGCCATGGATACACAGGCCGACGGACTCGCTGAATGCACAATATCCGTCAACTGACGATAAAACCCGTTGATGGCCGGCTCACCCTGGCGGAATATCCCCTCCTGCACATTCGGTTCGTTATCAATCAGGAAGGCCAGGATATTGTCATGCCCCTTTGAATACGACAGGATCTCCTTGGTCTTGACGGCATGCTCGCGGATGACACCCTCCGCCAGATATTCCCTGGAAAAACAAAGATGGTTGGCGCCTTGCAAAACCAGCAACCCATGTTTCCGGGCCAGCGCCAGCTCCTCGGAGCGGAGCTGGGATCGGATGGCGTTGAAGCCCGCCGCCTTGATCCGCGCAAATTCATGGTCCAGCACCTCCAGCGACGAGCGCTCGAAACGTCCCTCGACGCTGTGATTCTCGAAAAAGCAGACCCCTTTGATGTAGACCGGCTCGCCCTCCACATGGAACCAGCCATCCTCGCCAGCC
>CAZFSE010000258.1:0-4166 GCA_964521805.1 uncultured Verrucomicrobiota bacterium | reverse complement strand
TGGATGCTGGGGGCATTTTCTGTCTTTTCCGCGCCGCTTCCGGCGCGAACGGTGGCGGTCTTTCTTGAAGTGGAAGAGGCACCGGCGGTGCGGGTGTATGTGCAGGAAAAGCACCAGGCCGGCCTTCATCTCCCGGCTTCGGAGGCCGACCGGAGCGCGGCGGTTGCGGCGCGCCGGCAGATCGCCCGGATTCAAGCGGCGCAACAGGCTGTGCGCGCCGCCCTGGCCCAATCGGGCCTCCATGCTCAGGAGCTTTATGCCCTGCAAAATACGGCGGCGGGCCTGGCGGTGTTGGCCTCGCCGGATCAGATCGAGGCGCTGAAGAATCTGCCGGGCGTCGCCCGCGTGCGTCCCATTCGCCCTATGCAACCGGACCGGGTGGCCGCCGCCAATGCGTTCCTTGGTGCTACGGCGGCCTGGCAATGGGCGGTGACTAACCTGACCGGGGCCGGCATCCGCATGGGCATTATTGACTCGGGCGTGGATTATCTTCATGCCGGGCTGGGCGGGCCCGGGATGCAGTACGAAGAAAATGATGGGACCCGCATTGATGATCTGCCCGGCCTCTATCCCAATGCGAAGGTGGCGGGCGGCTACGATTTTGCCGGTGATGACTATACCGGGTACAACATCCCGCGTCCGGATCTCGATCCGATGGATTGCGATGGCCACGGGACCTTCGTGGCCGGCGTGGCCGGAGGCTTGGGGGTCACCACCAACGGCGAGACCTACAGCGGGCCTTATGGCGCCAGTACGCCGATTCAGTCCCTGCTCATTCCGCCCGGCATGGCGCCGGGCGTGGAGCTGTATGCCCTTCGCGTGTTCGGTTGCGAGGGCTCGACCTTTTTGGTGCCGCAGGCGCTGGATTGGGTGGTGGACCCCGATGGCGACGGATCGTTTGCCGACCGGTTGGATGTGGTGAATATCTCCATTGGATCGCAATTCGAGTCGCCGGGCGACCTGAGCCATCTGGCCATCGAGATGGCCTCTGAGGCCGGGGTGATGATCATCCAGTCCGCGGGTAACGATTACGATTCCTTTTTCATCAGCGGCTGTCGTGGCGATCGCAGTGTAGTGGTGGCCGCCTCGGTGCATGACACGTATTGGACGTATGCGCTCAAGGTGGTCACTCCGAATGCCATCACGGGCTTGTACGAGGCGGCTACGGCCGAGTTTGGCCCGCCGCTTGGGGCCTTGATCCTGACCAATATTGTGTATGCCGATCCTCCGCTGGCCGGTTCGCCATTGGTCAACGCCGCGGCTGTCAGCAATAGAATCTGCCTGGTCGATCGGGGAAGCTATGACTTCACCGTGAAAGTCAAGAATGCCCAGGACGCCGGAGCGAGGGCCGTCATCGTGGCCAACAACCGCGAAGGTGCGCCCATGAGTTTGGGCGGAAGCGACCCTTCCATTACGATTCCTTCGGTCATGATTTCACAGGCGGCGGGCCATGCCATCAAGTCCAATCTGGCGGGCGGAGTGAAGGCGGAATTGTCAGGCGACACCACCATGACCTGGAGCAACCGGGCGGACACGATCGTGGATTACAGCTCGATGGGGCCGTCCTTGAGCGGCTTGCTGAAACCGGACGTTTCCTCGCCCACGGACATCTTTGCGCCGAGCGCAGGAAGCGGCCATGAGGGGGCCTTGTTTAACGGCACCTCCTGCGCGGCGCCGGTGACCGCCGGCGCGATGGCGCTGTTGTTGGAACGCTATCCTTCCTGGACGATCGAAGAGTTGAAGGCGCTCCTGTTGAACACCTCGGCGCATGATTTGTTTGCTTTGACCAACGGGGTGCCTCCTCGCTGGGCGCCCAGCCGGGCCGGGGCCGGGCGGCTGGATATCACCAACGCGCTGGCGGCTCCGTTCATCGCCTATGCCACGAACTGGCCGGGCGGCGTTCATGGCTCCTTTGGCTTTGTTGAGGCGGCCACGAATACGCAGGTGGAACGCCAGGTGCGAATTGTCAACCGCTCCGGTGTGGCGCAAACCCTTCGGCTGGGCTATGCCGGGTTGTCCGATGTGCCCGGAGCGGAGTTTGGCTTTCCGGGCGGGACCAATGTGTGGCTCGCGGCGTATGCGGCCACAACCTTGCCGGTGCGACTGACCCTGACGGCCGGCCAGTTGCGGAATGTCCACGCCCCGGCCCTGGCGAATACCCAGGCGACGAGCGACGGCGTGTTCCCCCGTCATGGGCTCAGCGAGGAGTCCGGCTACATGACCCTCACGCCGTCCACGGGAACGGCCCTGCGGCTGGCGTTGCATGCGGTGGTTCGTCCGGCCTCGGCCCTGAGTTGCACCACGACGCAGATCGTTCTTGGGGCGGCCACCGGCAGTGTGCCTCTCGTCTTGTCCGGCCAGGGCTTGCGCACCGGGTCCGTATTCCCGAGCAACTGGGTTTCGTTGACGAGTGCCTTTGCCTTGCATTGGCGGGCTACGAACCACCCGGGCTTTGGCGCCATCGAAAGCTGTGGCGTGATGAGCGATTGGCCTGTCGTTCAGGCGGGCGGCGGCGCGTTTACCAATGCCTGGGTCGCCTTTGGCGTGGCCCTGAGCGAGGCGCTCCCGACCCTGAATGCCGCGACGCTTCATGTGCCGGTGGATCTCGATGGGGATGGCCGGGCCGACCGGATTGTTCATGCCGAATCGCGAACGACCAGCAACGGCGATGGCAGTGACATCTTTGGCACCTGGGTGGAAGATGTCGGCACGGGCGTCTGGACCTATCAAGCCGATCTGCATGGCCTCAGCGCCACCGGCATGCCTACCGCCCTCTACAACAACCGGGCCTTTTTTCTGCTGGCCCGGGCCGGCGATCTGGGGCTCTCAACGACCAACACATCGTTTCGCTATCATGTCGAAAGTCTGGTGGACTGGGAATACAAGGACTGCACGCCTCTGCGGCAGTATGATGCCGCCAGCAATGGATTCTGGTGGGTTCAGTCCCCCGGCGCATTTCTGCGGGAAAGTCAGCCGGGAACCAACATCGTCATGATGTACAACCGGGCGGCCTGCGAACGCGATGGGATCATCGGTGTGTTATTGCTTCATCACCTCAATGCCCCGCAACGGCAGGCCGAATACCTTCCACTGGTCAGCACAAATCTGCATGCCGGCCCGTTGTATGTGTCGCGCACCGGCAGTCACGCCGCGCCCTATGCAAGCTGGGCGACGGCGGCGACG
The DNA here is from genome assembly GCA_964521805.1 of uncultured Verrucomicrobiota bacterium. Lineage (GTDB taxonomy): Bacteria > Verrucomicrobiota > Kiritimatiellia > CAIQIC01 > GWF2-57-35 > CAZFSE01. The sequence goes on along the minus strand of CAZFSE010000258.1, from coordinate 983 downwards.
AACCCCGCCGCCGCGGCCGCCCTCGCAGGGGATGGCGCAACCATTTATATCACCAACGGCACGTATGGACTGACCCAGCCGGTCGTGCTGGATCGCGCCATCACCCTGCAATCGGTCAATGGCGCGGCCAGCGTGACGCTGAATGGCCGGGGACTCAACCGGTGCCTCGAACTCAATCACCCCGGCGCGGTGGTATCGGAGGTGACGTTCTCCAACGGGGTTTCGGCCAGCGGCGGCGCGGTGTATATCCATGCCGGGGGCGGGCGGATGAACCGCTGTGTGATTCGCGACAGCTCCGCCACCACGGCGGGCGGTGGCGTTTACATGAGCCAGGCCGGATGGGCGCAGGAGTGCCGCCTGGAGGGCAACAAGAGCGCCGGCGATGGGGGTGGAGCCTACCTGCTCGAAGGCGGGTGCCTGGAGGCTTGCTGGCTATCGGGCAACACGGCCACGAACGATGGCGGCGGCGTGTCGTGCGTCCAGGGCGGGGAACTGCTGAACTGTACCGGGCGCCTCAATCGTTCCTGGGCGCATGGCGGTGCGGTCATGCTCGATGAGGGCGGGATTCTTCGCGGCGGGCTCTATATGGCCAACACCAGCCGGTGGGGTGGGGCGGTGGGCTTGTCCAAGGGTGCGTTTCTGTATGATGCGACGTTCGCCACCAACCATGCGACGGAGAACGGCGGAGCTCTTGTTTTTGACGAAGGCGGCTATGCCAGCAACTGCGTCCTGCGGGGGAACCGCGCCCTGGATAGCGGCGGCGGCGCCATGGTGTATTTTGGCGGCATGCTTCACAACTGCCTCATTGAACTCAACACGGCGGCGTGGGGCGGCGGCTTCCAGTGTTCGGGCGACGATGACCATGGCTACGTGCTGGGCTGTGTTGTGCGCAGTAACACCAGTCCAAATGGCGGCGGTGGCGTGCGGTTTTGGCTGGGGGGGATTGTCCGGGATTGCATCATCGAGTACAACCGCGCCAAAAA
>CAZFSE010000257.1:0-4184 GCA_964521805.1 uncultured Verrucomicrobiota bacterium | reverse complement strand
ATCACCTTCCTGGTGGAGCGGCGGGAGTAACCCCCAGAGCCTCCTTCTCAGGGCTGCTATCGGTAGCGGTTGGGTTGGGCGGGGGTGGGCTGGTGAGACGAATGGAGGCGGCCTGACTCGTTTTCGTGGGGTCCATTCGTTTTTGGCGGGCTGGCCGCGCTCAATTTGGCTCTCCAATGCGCGGCGATGTCCCGGGGCAGGGCGTGATAGAGATCCTTCCGTTCCGCAAGCCAGGAGAGCAGTTCCTCATAGTACTTCAGGTGGTCCTTCTCGATGAGGTAATCCGGGTGCACGGGCAGGAGGATCATGCCCCCCTGCTGGATGATCCATTCGGCCTTGTGAATCCAGTGCTGGGCGCCTTTTAGTTTCAGGGTATAAAACAGCACATGGTCCTGGGGCAGGGTGTAGGGCAGTTCGATGAACTTGCCGGCTTGGAACGGCCACAGGGAGCCGGTGCCGCCCGGCATGGGTTGGAAGGGGTCGTAGTCAAAGCAACTGGCGTCGTAGGCGATGTTCAGCTGTTGCAACCACGCCAGATTCCTGTGGGCCTGTGGGGAGCGGAAGCCCACGGCATGGTAGGCGGCGAGCGCCTCATTGATGTGGAGGGCGCGCTGGTCGAAAATGCGTTTTGAAAAATACAGCCGCCCATCATGGTTGTAGCCGTGCAGACCGATCTCATTTCCGCTGTCGCGAATCGACTGCACAAGGTCCGGACGGATCTTATATTTATGTGGCACCAGATTCCAGGAGCCTGTGAATCCGTACTTCTGTTCCACCCGAAGGATGTCCGGAATGTGATCGTGCCCCCTCTGTTCCTCGACATCGTGGGTCAGCACCAGGGCGGCCGCCTTGCCTTCAGGCCAGAGGTTTTGTGAAAAAGCCTGCCAGGCGGGTTGCTGTTTGAGATGGGTCACGAGCGAATCATCTATAAAGCCGGGACGGCAGTGAATACGCCGGCCATAGCGTTTTTGGAGCCATTGTCGCACGCGGATGGGCAGAACGGGACGCGCGAAAAGATAGTACATTCTTTTGGCGGGTGAAAAGGCCAGCCGGTGCCCTGCTTCCTTGAGGCGGTCCGTCACATACTGATCTTGGCCGGGATATAAAATATAATCCATGAGCGATAGTTCCTTTTCACAGCTTCAAAGCGAGCAAGGGAAACAGCACGCACAGTGCCACAAAGGGTCCTGGATCCGACTGTTGCCAGACACATTCAAAACAGCCGCGCGGATAGTCCGGCCCTTTGCGCTCACGAACGAGCTGGGGAAGGTCGGTGGCCAGATCCACCCAGAAATGGCCGTGCCGGCCTTGCCGGAATTCCGGGACAGAGCCGTCCGCGAGCCAGTTCAGGTAAGCCGCGGTCAGATTGGCGCCACACTGGGTGGCGAAGTGAATGGACTTCCAGGGGCGCGGATTCATCTCGATGACCTTGTACTGGCCGCTTTCGGGATCCTGGATGAACTCAATCTCGGAAATCCCGGTATAGCGCAGGGCGGACAGCACGGATTCCGCCAGGGAGCGGAGTGACGCCTCCCAGATGCTTTGCAGGAAGGTTCCCGTTCCATAGCGGTTGGGATGCTGGCGTAGCTTGCTGTACTGGAACATGACATGAGCCCGGCCTTCGATGCTGAAGGAGCACACCGATTTCACCGGAAGCCGGTTTTCCAGAATTTCCTGAATCAGCAGTTCCTCCGGCGGCAGTTCCGAGGCCAGTTGCTCCGCCCTGGCCTCCGTCATGCCGGAGAGTGGAAGGGCCTTTTGCCCGGTCTTGCGGCGAAAGGCGTTTCCGCGGCGGCCCTTCAGGAGGTAGCGAGTTTTGGGCTGGGCCTTCTGGAGCGCCTCCCGCGAGAATACCTGTGTTTCCAGGCGCAGGGCGGGGGGCAGAAAGGCGTTAAAGCGGTGCTTGTCCGAGATCAGGCCGAGATCGTTGGGTGGAATAAAAAAATGCTCTGACAAGCGTTCTCTTTGGCGGTAGATGAACCGGTTGATGTCCTCGTTGACGCCAAAGAGGAGGGAGCGTGGCCGGACCTCCAGCGCCAGCAGGCGGTCTCGCAGACCCTTCTCCACGGGGTCTTCCTCGAGGTGGCTCAAGGTGTGGCGGGGCAGGGCGTGATACTGATGCAGATGGCGTGAGAAGCGGGTCAGGCTGAGGTGGTAGTCGTTGAGCACAAAAACGCGGCTGTTGGCCTGGGCGGCTGAGCGCAGAATGCCCAACCCCTGTGTATGGTTGCCTATGATGATGGTATCAGGCACTAGACTCATGGCTGTTGTCCACCCAATATCCCAATACAGTTTTTCCCGCATAAACCTGGTCACCAGGCTTCACCCGGAAGTCCATGGATGGTGTGGGGATAAACACATCCGTTTGAGAGCCCCGCTCGATGAAGGCCAGCTTCCCGCCCCGCTCGACGGCGCCACCCTCCGCAAAGAACCGGGTGATCTTGTTGACGAACTTGTCGGCGATCAACACAAGAAAGACCGGGGGGCCTTTACCCTGGATGCGCATGGTCAGCCGCTCGTTCTCAAGATGGTAGCGCCTCGCGAACAAATTGACGGCCTTGTGAAGGAAGGCGAAGCGGATGTACTCCCACAAATCGACCATCGGCAGGTTGAGCCCGGTCTGATGATGATGGAGGACCTGGATGGCGCCGGCGACTGGCGCGCGGATGAAGTGCACATCGAATGGACTCATGTAGATGCCCATCAGCCAGCCCTCGGATTCTGCGAACTCCGTTTTGGCCAGCTCGCTGACGCGGATGCGCTGGCCCAGTTTGTTGGATTCCACTTCGCCGGCTCTGACGGGGTAGAGGTACATGATTTGTCCGTCAGCGGGAGAGAGAAGGGCGCTGGGTTCGCAGGCGGCCTGGCGTGGCGGATCGCGATAGAAGTAGACGTGGCGGAACCACCAGAACCAGGCATGCCCCAGGACGAGGACGGGGAGCGCGATCCAGAGGAGGATCTGCCAGACATTCAGCCCGGCCAGAGACCAGCCGACAAGCCCCAGCCCGGCCACGATCACCAATTGCAACAAGGTCAGCTTTTTCATATCGGTCATTCCGGCGGTGCTCTCAGGCTCCCGCATGGCTGTAGCATAACATGGCCTGGTGCTCCTGGCAAATGAGGGGGCGCATTATTTTGAAGAGTGTTGCGCGGCTTTGCGCGCCGAGATTCTTCATCCGTGGGGTCTATGCTTTTTTGGAGGGTTGCGCTCCGTCGCAACCGGGAGTGGCGAACTGGTTTTGACGGAGAGAAACTCTCCAGGAGGTGAGATGCTGACCTGCGTGCAACAGTTTTACCGAGGTGGGGGTGTGGATAGCGTCAAAGGGGCGGAAAGAGGTCCCAACAGATTTGGGACCTACTGAGGCAGGATTTCAACCCGTAGGGCCGAAATCTGTTCGGCCCAGGGAAGAAATGACCCCGCGGATGATGAGGAAGAAAGAATCCTGAACCGCGCCCGCACACGAATCAACGCGAATAGGATTACCGGACTCTGTGCGCGGAACTCACCTCGAGGGATGACGGGAGAGAATCGTCCTTGATGCGCATATGGTCATTATATACGGTGTGCGCATGAAAGATATGGTGTCGGCACGTGACATGAGCAGGAAGGAACGGAGGGTATACCGATCATGAGCAAAAAGCGGATTCCAATTTTCAAGAACGAGGACAAAGAGCGGGAGTTCTGGGCGACTCACGACTCCACGGAGTTTCTTGACTGGTCGAAGGCCAAGCGGGCCGTCTTCCCTAATTTGAAGCCCTCTACCAAGTCGATCTCCTTGCGCTTGCCGGAATCCATACTCGTCGGATTGAAAATGCTGGCGAACAAGCGTGATGTGCCTTATCAGTCTTTGCTGAAGATCTTCCTCGCGGAGAAGGTTGAAGAAGAACTCCGGCATCGGCATCTGAAGACGGCATAGGCAGAACCAGCCACTACGGCCAGACCTTCTTTACTCCGAACCAGATTTTCGCCATTCGCTGTTGAGATCGCCACAACGATTCTGGCAATTCCCCTTTCGATGAAAATCATCAACTTCCTGCTGGGCCTGACGTCTTGGAATAGAAACTTAATTCAATGAACGAGTCGGCTCCGTAAGCTTTTCCTAGCGCGGCAGTGCCGCAACCAAACGGGTTGAATTCTGGGGCTTGGAGATGGGCGTGATGGGTTGCACGGGGCGGCGGGGCGA
>CAZFSE010000256.1:0-4200 GCA_964521805.1 uncultured Verrucomicrobiota bacterium | reverse complement strand
CCCACCCTCCCCGTGCGAATGCCGGCGGACAATGCCCAGACCCTGCACCACATGACCGGCAACGTCTGGGAGTGGTGCCAGGACTGGTACAGCGACTATCCCAAGGAAACGGCACTGAACCCCTCCGGCCCCGCCACCGGCACCGTCAAGGTGGTCCGTGGCGGCTCCTACCGCTCCCGCCAGGAGTCCGCCTGGTGCGCCTTCCGCGGCATCCTCGAACCCGGGTGGTCCCAGGCCGATATCGGCTTCCGCACCGCCCGCCCGGCGCAATAAGCCGCTGGCACGCAAAGGACTCCAAAAATACCCCAAAAAAAAGTTCCAAACCTTGGAACTTTTCCGGTAAGGTTTTCCAAGCGTTGGAACTTTTTCCGCAAAATTTTCCAACCCTTGGAAAAAAAGGAAAAACCGTGAAACTGATCGTCCAACTGCCAGCGCTGAACGAGGAAAAAACCATCGGCTCGGTCATCGCCAGCATTCCGAGGGCCATCCCCGGTATTGACGAGGTGGAGGTGCTGGTCGTCAATGACGGCTCCACCGACCGCACGGAGGAAATCGCGCGCGCGGCGGGCGCGCACGTCGTCCGCCACGAGGAGCCGCTGGGGGTGGGCGCGGCCTTCCGCTCCGGCATCGCCCGCGCCACGGAGCTGGGCGCGGACATCATCGTCACGATTGACGCCGACGGCCAGTTCAACCCGGACGACATCCCCGCCGTGCTTTCGCCCATCATCCGGGGCGAGGCGGACTTCGTCACCGCCTCGCGGTTCATGGATCCGGCCCTGGTGCCGGAGATGCCCAGCACCAAGCGCTGGGGCAACGATTTCATGGCCCGCTGGATCAGCCGGCTGGTCAGCCAGAAATTCTATGATGTGTCGTGCGGTTTCCGGGCCTACTCGCGCAATGCGTATCTGCGGCTGGTTCTGCTGGGCAACTTCACCTACACGCACGAGACGTTCCTGAGCCTGGCCTTCAGCCGCGTGCGCATCAAGGAGGTGCCGGTCCGGGTGCGCGGCGTCCGGGAGTTTGGCAAATCACGGGTGGCGCATAACCTGTTCCATTACGGGCGGCGCACCGCCACGATCATCCTGAAGACCTACCGCGACTACCAGCCCCTGCGCTTCTTCGGCACGCTGGCCGCGATCAGCGCCATCCCCGCCCTCGCCCTGGCGCTGTTCCTGCTGGGCTGGCGCATCGCGTCCGGCGGGTTCACCCCGCACAAATGGGCGGGCTTCACCGCCGCGACCCTCTTCGGATTTTCGCTGATGGTTTACCTGATCGGCCTGGTTGCGGAAATGCTCGACCGCCTGCGCGTCTCCGTGGATGAAACCCTCTACCGCGTCCGGAAACTGGAAATGGCCCAGCGCCAGGATGCCGCCCCTCCGCCCGGAGAGCCCCGGTGAAGGTCCTGCATATCGCCACGTGCTTCGCGGACAGCGAGGCATCCGCGATCACGCCCTGGCTGACCCGCCTGCTCAAGGCCCTGCGGGACAGCTCCGTGGATGCCCGGGTTTTAACCTCCGCGCACCGCGGACAGCCGGACCAGGCGGTCCTGGGCATTCCCATCTGGCGCTGGCGCTATTCACCCGCCGCCTGGGAGACGCTGACCCACGATACCGCGATCTACGAACGATTGCGCCAGTCGCCCCTGCGCTACGCGCAGGTCCCCGCCCTCCTGCTGGGGGGATGGCTCAAGGCGCGCGCCGTCCGCAAGGCCTGGAAGCCCGATCTGGTGCATGTTCACTGGCCGATTCCACTCGCGCTCCTCGCCGGCCCGCTGAAGGACATCCCCTGGATTTTTCACTACCACCAGACCGAGCTTTCCCTGCTGGAAAAGCACCCCTCCCTGCGCCTGTTGTTCCGCCCCCTGCTGAACCGGGCGCGACTGCACCTGTGCAATTCCTCCTTCACCCTCCAGCGGCTGAAATCGCTGGCGGGCGATCTGCCCGCCCGCGTACTGCCCATGCCCCTGGGCTGGGATGTGCCGAAAAATCTCCCCGCTCGCGAAGCGCGCCGGGTGCTCTTTGTCGGACGCATGGTCTACTGGAAAGGCGGTGATCTGCTGATCGAGGCGGCGGCCCAGCTCCGCCAGGTCGGCGTTTCGCTCGAACTGCTCCTGGTCGGCGACGGACGGGAGCGCGCCGCCTGGGAAGACTTGGCGCGCAAGCGGGAAGTGCCCGCCACCTTCCGGGGCTGGCTGACGCACGACGAATTGATGAACGAATACGCGCGGGCCGCGGTGTTTGTCCTGCCCTCGCGCTCCGATCCCCGCATTTGGACCGAAAGCCTGGGAGTCGCCCTGCTGGAGGCCATGGCCTGCGGCGCCCCTGTGCTGGCCAGCGGAGCGGGCGGTCCGCTCGACCTGGTGCGCCACGGCGAAAATGGCCTGCTCTTCACGCCCGGCTCCGTCGACCAGCTGGCCGCCAGCCTGCGCCAGTTGCTGGAGCAACCCGCGCAGGCCGAGGCGATGGGCCAACAAGCCCGGCGGGATGCGGAACGCTTCAAGCCGGACGGTGTAGCCTCCGCCCTTAAACAAGTCTATCAGGAAATTCTCAAAGCATGAGCCCTCCTCTCCTAGATCGCCTGAACAGGGCCATACTGCGCCTGTATGGCCCCCTCCTTGCGGCGCTGGCCGCCGCCTGGCTGTTGTACGTCCTTAGAAATTACGAAATCAGGGCTTTTTCAGACCCGATGAACTGGCTCCATTACGCGCGCAACCTCGGAACGGAGATCCACACCAGCCGCTGGCCGCTGGGTTTTCCTGTCGTCCTGCGCGCCGTGCTCGACTGGGCGGGGCCGTATGCCGTCTTCCTGGTCAATGTCCCGATCCTGCTGGGCGTCTTTGTCCTGTCCACGCTCCTAGGCCTCTCGGCCTGCCGCACCCAGGAGGGCGTCCTTCGCTGGCCACTGGCCCTCATGACCCTGGCCATCTTCTTCCGATTTGATGCGCCGCTGGTGGTCCAGCTGGCCAATCCCTACCGCGATCCGCTTTCCTATCTGCTGGTCCTCGGTGCACTGCTCCTGCTGGTGCGGCAGGCCACCGCCGGAGGCGGCGCACTGCGTCCGGCCCTGGCCGGACTCCTCCTGGGGCTGGCCTGTTGCGTGCGGGAAACCTCCGTGCTCCTGCTCCCGCCCATCGGAATTTTCGCCTTCTGGTCCTGGCGCGCCAATCGCTCCATCCGCTTCTGGCGCGATGCGCTGGTCTTCAGCGCGGCCCTGGCGGCCGGGCTGGCCCCGCTGTTATGGCAAAGCTACCTGAGCACCGGCCAGGCCATTCTCCCGCCCCAATCGGCCCAGCAGGAAACCCTGGTGCCCGGCATGAATTACCGCTGGGAATCCATCCGCTCCACGGTCCGCGTGGCCCAGGAATACTACCGGCTCGCCGCCGGACCATTTTTGCTCACGGTGCTGGCCGGCGCAGGAATGGCGCTCGGGCGGCGGAACCGCATCCTGGCGGGCTTGATCCTGCCCGCCATGCTGGTGCATGCGCTGTTCTACGCCTGCTACTGGACGTTTGTGCGCCGCTATTTTTATGCCGCCGCCGTCTTCGGAATTCCACTCGCCGCGTGGGGCGTCCTCGCCCTGGCCGCCATGCTCACCACGCGCGCAACGGAACGGGTGCGCCTCTTCACCCAGCACCTCCTGGCCCTGCTGGCGATCCTGCTGGCCCTGGTCCGTCTGCTGGGCACACAGCCCAGCGAACCTCCCTTTCAGATTCCGCAGGCGCGCGCCTTCACCGCCGCACTCGAACGGCACATCCCCGCCGGAAGCCTGGTCTTCTGCCGCCGCCCGCTCTGCGAAATGGTCCGCTGGTTCACCCCCGCGCGCGCCTTCCCCGCCACCTCGATGATCTCCGTGGACGCGCCCGCGGAAGAAGCCCTGCGCAGGGCGCTCACCCCCGTTTGGGAAGATCCACGCCCCATCTTCCTGCTGGAAATCAGCACCCCCTCCGACCGCGAGGTGGATGCGGCCCTGATGGCCCGCATCGCCCCCCTGCACGAGTTGCAGGAATGGGTCGCCGGCGAATTTCATTTTCAGAGGCTGATGGGTTCACGCGTCCTTCGCCTGTCCCGCGTTTCACCGCCCGCCCCGGATTTTCAACCAACACCTCCACCCTCTGCCACAGACGCGCGCGCCGGTGCCGCCCTGCTTGATTTCTCCATCACCGCGGATCCCTCCGCCACCGCACTGCTCCAAGGCGCCTTC
>CAZFSE010000255.1:0-4264 GCA_964521805.1 uncultured Verrucomicrobiota bacterium | reverse complement strand
CCCCACCCAGCGCTTCATCCCCGTGGGATCTGTTCCTATATAATTGCCCATCACCCGATTGTTGGCGCTGAGCGATCCTGAAATCTCTATGTTGTAAAAATCGTTGGAGGAAATCACATTGGCCTGAACGGCATTTGAGCCGCCAATGAGATTGTACGAACCGAGCACATGCACCCCGCGGCCCTTGTTTCCCATCACCCAATTGCCCTGCACCGTGCAGTTGGAAGCCCCTACCAAGTAAAGGCCATTGGTAAAACCCCGGATGTGCAAATTCTCCACCAGACCATTGGTCACATACGCAAATCTCAAACCATCCACCCCCGCCACCGATGCCCCTCCAGAAAGAATCACCTGCGGAGGATTCACTCCCCCGCGAATGAAGGTGTTGTGAGCCGTGATATACGGAAGCGACCCCGTGGGCGAAATCGTGTACGGTGCCGCCAGGGAAAACTGAATGGTGTCCGGCCCCGGATTCGTGTTGGCCGCGCCAATCGCCCAGCGCAAGGTGCCGCCGGTCGCCGTGTCGCCACTATTCGTCACCGTATACGTCGCCGCCCCCGCCGGACCCGCGCACAGCACCACCCCGCACACAACCAGCCACACAAGACCCTTCAACATGCTCATGAATGACCCTCCCTTAAGCTTCCAATCTATCCATGTATTTCTAGCAGGTCGAACCTTCTTTCACACAAAGAGACGTGGAGCAGATCGCAGGGACAATGCAGGGACAGGCATTTTTTAATCATTTTTCTTGGGCGGAAAACCAGCGCAAGACCGAAACGTTTCGTAAAAAAATGCGCCATTCCCAATAAAATCTAATAACATGATTATCATCGCTTCATTTTTTTATCTATTTGCTTGCTTGAGAGCGCTCTCTAATGTACTGTCATGGCTGTTTTGATGTTTATGTCGCGGAGGAATATATGAAACTGTTTCGTTGCTCATCCCTGCTTTTTTTAACTGCCGTTTTTTTATCCAGCCTTTCTCCTTGCCTCGGAGCAGAATCGCCCGCACACCCTGTAGCAAAGACGGGACCCACCTTCGCCGAACAGGACCTTTTTCTCACCTCCATTCTTCAGAAGATCGCCAACTACTCACAGCCCGGCATCGGCGTGGATGAGAACACCGGCCTCCCGCTCGACCACATCCGCATTGATCCCGAGAGCAACCTCACCTGGGGCCAGGGTGCCTACACCGCCGCCTCCAAGGTCGCCCCCTACATCCTCTTTCTGCTGAAGCTGTACCAAGCCGAAGGTTTTTATTCACAGGTGCATCTGATCCCCAGCGAAGCCGAGCTCTCCGCTCTGGAAAAGCTCTCCGTCGCACCCAACAATCAGACGCTGGCCCTCATTCGAATGCAACGCGCCCTGGACACCATCGAAACGATGATCTCACAGGATGAACTGACGGGGGCCCATCTCGGAGGGATGATGGCGTGGGCCAGCATCTACCCGGACGGCAAGGTCCTGCGCGATAAAAATCTTGTCCCCCTGCTCGACAACGGCCTGCTGAGCTGGGCCTATGCCGCCATCCTCGGCGCCCTCGACGGAAACAAAGATCCCATGGTGCAAAACGTGCATGCCAAGGTTCAGGCCCTTTTGGACAAGCAGGACTACAGCCTCTTTTTCGATTCGGAGAATTTGCGATTCTTCCGCGAAATTGATGTCACCAGCGGAAAAGGAAATCCCAAAAGCCATCTGGATCAATTTTGGACAGAGGATCTTCTCGCCGTTCTTTGGGGCCTGCTGAAAACCCCGATGAGCAATGAAATCCGGACCAAGACCTGGAACAACCTGAACGGACGCCTGGCCGAGTGGAAGACCAGCCAGGGAGAGGTCATGGACATCCCGCTGGGGCCCTTGGGCTCGAACCATGAAATCATGTGGAGTCTGTTCCTTTTGCCGGCCCGGCAGACCCCTCTCTATCCCCTCCTGTATAACAGCCAGTACGCACAGGCCGACTTTGCCGTCCAAAACAGCACGCCCGGTTTTTTGGCGACCGGATACGATGCCTTGGGCGCCTACACCCGCATGGGCGTTCCCAGCGCGGCCCAGCATCCGGAGCTGATCCAGCGAACGGATTGCGCCGTGGTCTTCGCAACCGCCGGCGCACTGGCGGCGGGCCCCAACGCGGCGAAGGACTGGCTCATCCCCCTCATCAGGGACCAGCGGCTCTTGACCGAGTTCGGACCCCTTGAATCTGTCGGCCCCGGCGGCAGAGCCGACATCCTGAGCGCGGATTCGCAATACATTCTTGCGCTTGCCCTGAGCGGTGGAACCGGCAAGGACGTCTCCAAATATCTATCCTCCGCAAAAGTCGCGGGGGGCGACATCACCTGCCTGGCCGCCTTTAACGAGCTGATGCAACAGGCGGTCCGGCGCATGCTCGCCGCCCGAAATCTCAAGGAGATTCGATCTCCCAAACAACCGTTCCCCACCCCGCCCCAGCGCGACTACTCCGCGGAACCCATGGCCTACACGCCACAAACCCCCACCTTTGACATCCTGAAAAACATCATGGAAGGACGTCAGGATGACCGCCATGGCGCGGGGGTGTCCTCCGTCCTTGGCCGCAACATGCGCTGGGAAATCACCGAAGGCCTCATGCTGGTGAACTACGATATCCCGGTCACCGCCAGTGACTACACCCGCTTTGCCTGGTGGGGCACCTATCTCGACACCAACCGGCCCTACCTGGCCGGCTTCACCCATCTGCGCGTCACCGTTCCAAACGACGGGAAACCGCACCGCTTCAACATCATGCTCAAACGCGAAGACACCACCATTGTTCAGCCTATTGCCCTGGACACCCGTCAGCCCGGCGTGGTGTCCGAGGATGAGCAATGGAAAACGTACACCTTCCCACTGAAGCACCGCCGCCGTTTTGCCCATCTGCCCCTCACCTATATCGCCTTTTCCGTGGATGATCCCGTGCGCAACCCGGAGTTCCCGGCCAGCGACTCGGTGGTGGTGAAATCCCTGGTGCTCGTCAACGCCAATCAGCCACAGGAAGAGATTGACGTGCGCGCGGCCATGGAGGCCGTGGGCCGCCTGCCCGAATTCACGCCGCGCCCCCACCGGCCCTCACCCTTGCCGGGTGCCATTCAACCCCGCTGGGCCAGCTCCGGCTCCATTGGCGGATCCACCGAGGATCTCTCCCGCGAAACGCCGGACGGCGCCCTGTATTTCGAGTTCGACAACGTGGGCATCAGCAACGGATTCTCCGGCGTCTGGGGCAGTTTTGATGCGAGCGATCTGAGGGAATGCCACTACCTGATCCTGGACGTCATCGCGGGCCCCGCGGGCCCCGCCCCCAACTTGCTTCGCGTGGAATGCAAGACCAGCGAAGGCCTGACAGAAAGCGTCCTGTGTTCCTGGAACGTGGACCTGGCCGCCCTTTCAGCCGGCATCATCCGCGAGCAATGGACGAGGCTGGTCCTGCCCATGCCCCGCATGCTTTCATCAAAGCCCGCACATATATTGGCTTTTGTCTACGAAAATTACATGGGGGGCCTGCCCTCCGGCTCCCTCGAAATATCGCCGCCATCGTTTCTGTTTTCCGAGCCGTCCACCTTTGCGGAGAACGGCCAGCCCCTTGTACGGCTATCGCCACCGGCAAACCCGGCCCAGAGCATTCCACTCCTGCCCTGGTGGCAAATCCTCAAGGGAGAGGCCAGCGCGGATGTCAAATTCTCCGCCGCCCCGGATCAATCCCAGGTCGAACTGACCGGAAATGGCGGATGGTTCGGCGCACGCCTCTATCCCTCGTTCCTCGCCCTCGCGCTGGGGGACACCCTGACCATCGAAATTGAACCGCTCTCGGAGGCTCCCTGCACCGGCGTCGTCGAAATCAAGGGCGGACGCACGCCCCACGTGAAGACCGCCAAGTTCAGCGTCACGCGCGCCGACCTTGCCGAAGGCGAAAAAACCGCCAAAGTAACCTTCCCCCTGCCCTTCCGCAGTCCCCGCGACAACGTGGATTACATCGCCCTCTCCGGCATTCGCGGCCATTACCGCGTGCACGACATCCGGACCTATTTGAAGGCGGAGGAACGTCCGTAAAGGGCAGAGCGCGGCGATTTCTACCGACCGGACGCGAGGCTCAATATTCCTGTCTGCCGGGATGACAAGGTCAGAGTATTCGTCACCGTTCCTGACCCTTGCGGCATGAGATTTCATGTTTCGTGCCTTGCCTCACCCTCGCGTATACGTTAATCTTTCCGGCCAGCAGGCTTGATTGCGGGGGGATCCAAGGAGGCTACGTG
>CAZFSE010000254.1:0-4366 GCA_964521805.1 uncultured Verrucomicrobiota bacterium | reverse complement strand
CGCCTTTTTCTGGCCGACGATCTCGTCCTCGCCAAAAAGAAATTCCTGCCGGTCGGTCATGGCACGGCCTCCACGACGAGATGATTCATGATGTAGGAGCGCCGCTCCTGGGTGTTCTTGCCCATGTAAAAATCCAACAGCATGGGGATGTGATGCTGATTCTCCACGCTCACCGGGGTCAGGCGGATGCTGGGGCCGATGAACTGCTTGAACTCGCCGGGAGAAATTTCCCCGAGGCCTTTAAAGCGGGTCACCTCGCTGGCGCGTCCGATTTCCTTCATGGCCGCATCCCGCTCGGTTTCGGAATAGCAGTAGATGGTTTTCTTGCTGTTTCGCACACGGAAGAGCGGGGTTTCCAGAATGTGGACATGCCCCTCATTGACCAGGGGCTCAAAAAAGCGCAGGAAAAAAGTCAGCAAAAGGTTGCGGATGTGCAGGCCATCCACATCGGCATCGGTGGCCAGAATGACCTTGTTATAGCGGAGGCGCTCGATGGATTCCTCGATGTTGAGGCTCCGCATCAGGTTGTACAGCTCCTCATTCTTATAGAGCGCCTCGCGGTTGAGGTCGCAGACATTCAGCGGCTTGCCCCGCAGGGTGAAGATGGCCTGGGTATTGACATCGCGGCAACTGACGATGGAGCCGGCGGCGGACTGTCCCTCGGTGATGAAGATCATCGAGTCGTGGCCCTTCTCCCGCTTGCGGTCGAAGTGTTTCTTGCAGTCCTTCAACTGCGGAACGCGGATCGTCGTGGATCTTGAGCGTTCGCGCGCCATTTTCTTGATGGATTGGAGTTCGCGCCGCAGTTTGACGGTTTCCTCGATCTTTTGCAGGGCCTTCTGGGCGGTCTCGGGGTTCCGGTGGAGCAGGTCGGCCACGACCTCCTTCACCTGGTTGACGAGATCGCCGCGCAGTTCCGTATTGCCCAGCTTGTTCTTCGTCTGCGACTCAAAGACGGGCTCCTTGATGCGGATGGCAATGGCGCCCACCAGGCTTTCGCGGACGTCGTCGCCCTCGTACTTCTGCTTGGCGAACTCATTAAAGGCCTTCAGCAGGCCCTCGCGAAAGGCGCTGAGGTGCGTGCCGCCATCGCTGGTGTACTGGCCATTGACGAACGAGAAGAAGGTTTCGTTGAAGCGCTGGGTATGCGTGAAGGCAATCTCCAGGGTTTTCGACTGGAAATGCAGGGGCTCATAAATCGCCTCGGATTCCACGTCCTCATGCACCAGATCCAGCAGGCCGCCATCGGAGACAAATTCCTCGCCATTGAGGATGATCTTGAGGCCCGCGTTGAGGCAGGTGTAGAGGTGTACGCGCTGGCGGATGTGCTCATCCAGGAAGCTGACCTTGCCAAAGATCGTCGGGTCCGGCTCGAACTCAATCCAGGTGCCGTCCCGTTCGTCGCCGGCCCGGCCTTTGAGTTCGCGCACCAGTTCGCCCCGTTCAAAAAGGGCGCCGGCCATTTTGCCTTCGCGGTAGCTCTTGACCGTAAACTGCCGGGAGAGGGCGTTGACCGCCTTGGTGCCGACGCCGTTCAAGCCTACGCTGAACTGGAAGACATCGTCATTGTATTTCGCGCCGGTGTTGATGCGGGAAACGCATTCGACCACCTTGCCCAGCGGGATGCCCCGGCCATAGTCGCGCACCGTGACCTTGGGGCCCTCGATGAGCACCTCCACCTTCTTGCCATGGCCCATGATGAATTCATCCACCGCGTTGTCCACGACCTCTTTGAGCAGGACGTAGATGCCATCATCGTAGTGCGAGCCATCGCCCACGCGCCCGATGTACATCCCCGTGCGCTTGCGGATGTGCTCCAGCGAGGAGAGCGTCTTGATCTTGCTCTCGTCGTAGATGTGCTGTTTGGAGGTGCTCATGGGGCGTTAAAACAATAAGGGGGCGGCGGTTCCTATAGATTGGCGAACGGATTAGCGTTGAAGCTGGGGCGCGGGGCGCGGGGGCGCATGCCGCCGCCTCCACCGCCGGAGCCATGCGCGGCGCTGGAGCTTCGCGGCGCGCCGCCGGCGGAGGCGCCGGATTTGGCGGACAGCGCAATGCGCTTGCGGGCATTGTCCACGCTGAGCACGCGCACCTTGAGCTTCACACCGGCCTGCACCACCTCGGAGGGATCGCTGACGTACTGATCCGACAGCTCCGAGATATGGACCAGTCCATCCTGATGAACGCCGATGTCCACAAACGCGCCAAACGCGGTCACGTTGGTGACGATGCCTTCCAGTTCCATGCCCGGCTTCAGATCATCCAGGGACCGCACATCGTCCCGGAACTTGGGCGGCTCAAAGGTGGCGCGCGGGTCGCGTCCCGGTTTCTTCAGCTCCGCCACAATATCCTTCAGGGTGGGTTCGCCCACTTCCGGACTGACGTATTTGCGGATGTCAATTTTATCGGCCAGCGCGGCATTGCCGACCAGTTCGGCGACCTGGACATTCAGGTCCTTGGCCATGCGTTCAACCAGCTCATAGCGCTCCGGATGCACGGCGGAGGCGTCCAGAGGATGCTCGCCGCCGCGGATGCGCAGGAAGCCCGCCGCCTGCTCGAAGGCGCGCGGCCCGAGGCCGCTGACTTTTTGAAGCTCCTTCCGGCTCTTGAAGCGCCCATTTTTGTCGCGATGCGCGATGATTTTTTTGGCGAGGCCCGCGTTCACGCCGGAGACGCGTGCCAGCAGGAAGGCGCTGGCGGTGTTCAGTTCCACGCCCACATGGTTCACACAGCTGACTACGACTTCCTCCAGCTTGTCCTGAAGAAGCGGCTGATAGACATCGTGCTGGTACTGGCCGACGCCGATGGACTTGGGATCCGTCTTCACCAGTTCCGCGAGCGGGTCCTGCAGGCGGCGGGCAATGGAGATCGCGCCGCGCACCGTCAGGTCGAGATCGGGAAATTCCTCGCGCGCGGTTTCGGAGGCGCTGTACACGCTGGCGCCCGCCTCGCTGACCGAGACCACAATCATATTTTTCACGCCGGCCTTGGCGAGCGTTTCGCGGACGAAGGCTTCGGTTTCGCGCCCGGCGGTTCCATTGCCGATGGCCACGGCGGCGGGCTTGAACTTCGCGATGAACTTCACCAGATCCAGGCGCGCCTCCATATCCTTGCGCTCGCCCTGGCCGGGGAAGATCACCATGTAATCCAGGAACTTTCCGGTCGCGTCAATCGCCACGCATTTGCAACCGGTGCGGATGCCGGGGTCAATGCCCAGCACCGCCTTGCCGCCGAGCGGCGAGGCGAGTAGAAGGTTGCGCAGGTTCTGGGCGAAGATCTCCACGGCGGCGCGGTCCGCCTTCATCTTCAATTCCACCGCGACATCCACCTCGACGCTGGGCGCGATGAGCCGTTTATAGCCGTCTTCCAAGGCGTCCGTGAGGAGGCCGGCAAAGGGGGAGCGGGGGTTGACCTTCATGATCTCGCCCATGCGCTGGAGCAGGGGAGTGGAATCCACCTCGATGCGCTGGCGCAGGACGCCCTCATTTTCGCCCCGTCGGATGGCCAGGTAGCGGTGGGAGGGGATCGCCGCGACGTTTTCCTTGAAGTCGTAATACTGCTCAAACTTGGTGGGTTCCGTCGTCTTGTCCTTCACGGCCTCCGTGACCACCACGCCCTGCTGGGCAAACGACTGGCGGATGAGACTGCGCACATCGGCATTTTCCGAGACCATTTCCGCGATGATGTCGCGCGCGCCGGAGAGGGCTTCCATGATGGAGGCCACCTTCTTTTCGTCGCTGATGAACGCCTGTGCGGCGGCTTCCAGAGAGCCATCCAGCGGCTGTTGGAGGGCGAGAAGGGCCAGGGGTTCCAGGCCCTTTTCGCGGGCCACCATGGCCTTGGTGCGCCGCTTGGGCTTGTAGGGCAGGTACAGATCTTCGAGGACCGTCTTGGTCGTGCAGGCGAGAATCTTCGCCTTCAGCTCATCCGTCATCTTGCCCTGTTCCTCGATCGAGGACAGGACCGTGGATCGGCGGTCTTCCAGCTCGCGGTAATAGGCCAGCCGCTCCTGGATCTTGCCAATCTGGACTTCGTCGAGGTTGCCCGTGACTTCCTTGCGGTAGCGGGCGATGAACGGGATGGTGTTGCCCTCCGTCAGCAAATGCGCCACGGCCAGAATCTGGCGCGGCGCAATCTTCAATTCGTCTGTCAACAGCGACAGGGATTCCAGCGGCTCTTGTTCCTTGATTTCAGCAACCATACGCTCTCCTGAAAAAATGATGACGCGCCATTCTCATCATTTCGCGCGCACAAGAAAGAAAAAAGTTCCAAGGGTTGGAACTTTTTTTTGCATTTTTTCCAACCCTTGGAACTTTTTTTCTGGATTTTTCCAAGGGTTGGAACTTTTTTTGGAAAATCTTCCAAC
>CAZFSE010000253.1:0-4378 GCA_964521805.1 uncultured Verrucomicrobiota bacterium | reverse complement strand
GATGAATTCCGAGCGGTTGCGCACGCCCCGGATGGCCTTGGAGAGATGGGCATCCGCCTTGAAGGTGATGACCTCCGCCGGCGCCCTGCCTGAACTCTTTGGGTTGCTTTTCATTCGGAGTATGGTATTACTTCGTATTACGAATGTCAACTCGGGGCTGAACCCTATGCGGCGAACTCTTGTTGGAATGTTGCTGTGGCTGGTGCTGGCGGCGGTTGTATGGCCGTCCGTCCATGTCGCCTATGTGGCCCTGGATGCCGGTTGCGGCTGTGGTTCATGCGATCATTCGCCGCCGGGGTCTTCCGAGCCCTCCGCGCCCCATGATGCCGCGCATTGCGCCATGTGCCAGCTGGCCGCCACACGCCTTGCCGACGCTTCGGTGGCGCATGCGCCCCGTCCCTGTGGGGCCTGCGCCGCCGGTCCTGTCGTCGCGCCCTCATCCGTGTTTCCGGAATCTGTCGTCCTCCTGCCCTTTTCCCAAGGGCCTCCCCTCGGAATGGTTTGAGCGCATACAGCCCGCCCCCAATGGGGCGGTGATCGGCTGGTTAATTTGGCGTAACTACCATTTATTTTTGGAGGAGCAGACATCATGATCGTGGAGCGTTATTGGAAACGCATGGCCCTGGTGGCCTTGTTGATGGGGGCCGGGCTGAATGCCCAGGCCCAGCAGAAAGCCGCTGAAGAGGCGGAATACAAAGTGGGCAAGGTCCTGCAGTCCATGAATCCCGCACTGTCGGCGATTGTGGATTTGAATTATCACACCGACAATTCCGAGCACGGCATCAGCCATATCCTGGAGGAACTGCAGGGCTTTGGTCATGCGCATGCGCATGAAGGGGAGGGACATCACCACCACGGGGTGGAGGATGGCTTCAACCTGCGGCATGTGGAGCTGATGCTCTCGGCGGATGTGGACCCCTATTTCAAGGGGTCGGTGATTGTCGCCGTGGACACGGATGGCGCCGAGCTGGAAACGGCGGAGATGGAGACGACGGCTTTGCCCTGGGGCTTGAAGATCCGCGGAGGAAAATTCTACAGTGATTTTGGGTACATCAATGCCCAGCACTCGCATGAGTGGGATTTCACCGACCAGCCGCTGATCTACAACCTGGCGCTGGGCGATCATGGGCTCAATGACAAGGGGCTACAACTGTCCTGGCTGGCACCTATTCCGTTTTACCTGATGGCGGGCGCGGAGGCCTTTCAGGGGGACAACGAAAAGATGTTTGCCTATCACGGCGAAGAGCCGTTGCCGGAGCATGCCGGGCCGCGTGTTTTTGTGGGCTGGCTGAAGGCCGGGCCGAACCTGCCGGGGGCGCATGGCTTGCAAGCCGGCGTCTTTGGCGGGCGGGGCCGCCACCAGGAGGAGCATGATGGGGATGGGGACGGCGAGAACGATCATTGGCTGGATGGGTACAGCACCTTTTGGGGCGGGGATGTGGTGTACAAGTACAAGGCGCCCAAACCCCATGGAGAAGGGGATGCAACCCTTCAGGCGGAATATTTCAGCCGCCGCAAGGATCTGGACCTGATCGCGCACGACCTGGCCCCGCAATTTGTGGGCAACAGCCGCGTGGACGACCAGAATGGGTATTATGTTCAGGCCGTGTATGGAGTCTTGCCCCGCTGGCGGTTGGGCGCCCGCTGGGAGCAGGTGGGGCTGATCAACCGTGCCGATCTCCCCACTGGCGCCTCAGAAGACTTTGACAGCAGTTACAAGGCTTCCGGCATGCTTGATTTTACTCCATCCGAGTTCTCGCGCCTGCGCCTTCAAGTCAACCGGGGGGCGTATGCAACCGAGGAGGGCCGTGAGGAGGTCACCGAGGTCTATGTGCAATGGATGGTGTCCATTGGCGCGCATGGGGCCCACAAGTTTTAGCATCGACCAGGAGATTGCCCATGAAGAAAAACCCTCTTGCGAAAAGCTTGCTGGCGCTGGCGCTGGCCGCCAGCGCCTTGCGCGCTTCCGCGTTGAGCATCGTGACCACTACGTCGGACCTGGCCTCGCTGGCCCGGTCGGTGGCCGGAGAACATGCCGACGTTCGGAGTATTTGCACCGGTGTGGAGGATCCACATTTTCTGGCCGCCAAGCCGAGTTTTATTGCGGCGGCACGAGCCGCGGACTTGTGGATTGCCATTGGCCTGGAGTTGGAGGCGGCCTGGGAGAAACCCATCCTGGAGGGATCCCGCAATGCGCGCATCCGTCCGGGAACGCCTGGCTATTTGGATGTGTCTGAGCATGTGCGGTTGCTGGATGTTCCTCAAGGCCCGATTACCCGCGCGATGGGAGATGTGCATCCCGGGGGGAATCCACACTATTGGCTGGACCCGTGGAATGGACGGCAGATTGCGGCGGCCATCGCGAAGAGGCTGGAGCTTCTGGACCCTGCGCATGGCGAGGCGTATCGTGCGAATCTTGCGGCCTTTCAGCGGTCGTTGGATGTGCAGATGTTTGGGAGCAATCGCTTGAAGTCTGCCGAGGCGGAGGCCTTATGGGCGCGGTGGCCGGAGGAAACCCCTCCGGATATCGGAACCGAAGGGGCCTGGGTGGATCGAATGGCTGGGTGGAGGGGGCAGGGCCTCGTCACCTACCACAAGAGTTGGGTGTATTTTTGCCGGCGTTTTGGCTTGAAGGTGGTGGCGGAACTGGAACCCAAGCCAGGCGTGCCTCCCTCCGCCTCCCATTTGGCCGGTATCATGCGCCTGGTTGAATCGTCCGGCACGCGCCTGATTCTGCAGGAGCCTTTTTACAGCCGCAAGGCCGCAGATGCCGTGGCGGCGAAGACGGGCGCCCGTGTGGTGGTCTCGGCCAATTCGGTGGGGGGAGAGCCGCTGGCCGTGGATTATCTGGCCTTGATGGACTTGATTATTCAACGGGTGGGTAGTTTCCCGTGAAGAATCCGCTTCCCATCCTGTCTTTTGAGCACGTGCATTTCGCGTATGGGCACCAGGAGGTGTTGCGGGATGTATGCATGGATGTGCATCAAGGCGTTCTTTTGCCCTTTGTTGGCCCGAATGGAGCGGGCAAGACCACCCTGCTTCGGCTGGCGCTGGGCCTGCTGAGGCCTTCCGCAGGACGGGTGCAGGTTTTCGGAAGTGGTGGCGCGCCTGGATTTGTTCCACAGCAGAAAGCGATTGACCCCATCTATCCGGTCAGCACACGCCAGATCATAGAAATGGGTTTATTCCCGGAATTGGGTGTCTGGCGGAAACCCGGCGGTGAAATGCGCCGCCGGGTGGATGCAGTGCTGGAGCGGCTGGGCTTGAGCGAGCACCAATGCAAGATGTTTGGGGAGCTTTCGGGCGGGATGAAGCAGAAGGCGCTTTTGGGGCGTGCCCTGGCGGGCCGGGCGGAGGTGTACATCCTGGACGAGCCGACTTCGGAATTGGATGAGGCTTCCGAGCAGGATGTTCTGGGGCATCTGCGGGCCCTGTGCGTGGATGAGGGCAAGACCGTATTGATGGCGCATCATGGCTTGGCGCAGGCCTGGGCGCTGGCTGAAACGGTCTGCGAGGTGAATCACGGACGAGTCCGCCTAGTCAAGGCGGAAGAAAGGCTGGCCGGCCATGCATGAAACGGTCTTTGAGTTGTTCCGCGCCTTTCCCTATGCGCTGATGGCCGGCCTGCTGACGTCCGCGGTGTGCTCGTTTTTTGGGGTGTTCGTCATTCTGAAACGGGTGGTGTTCATTGGCATCACCCTTTCCGAGATGGCGGCCTGTGGCGTGGCGCTGGCGTTACTGCTCCATATCCCGCCGGTGCTGGGGGCCATGATGCTGACTCTGCTGGCGGTCAGCTTATTGGCCTTTCCCTTGGAGAACCGCCGTCTCCCGCGCGATGCAGCGATGGGGGTGCTGTTTGTGCTGGCGGCTAACGCGAGTGTTCTTCTGGTGGCTCGCAGTGGATTGGGGCTTCAGGAAATTAAAGCGCTTTTGTATGGCGATTTGATCGTGGCTTCCGCTTCGGATGTGCGGTTGCTGGGGAGCGTCCTTCTGCCCGCCTTGGTGTGTGCCTTGCTGTTCCTGAGGCCCATCGTTTATTCTTTTCTGGATCGTGATGCGGCGGTTGTGCTGGGGGTGCGGCCCGCCCGCTGGGAGTGGTTATTTTTTATTTTGCTGGGCTTGGTCGTTGCGGCGGCTTCCAAGACGGCGGGCGCCCTTCTGGTTTTTTGCTATTTGGTGGCCCCGCCGGTTGCGGCCCTGATGATGAGCAAGGCCCTGGGGCCTGCGTTGGGGCTGTCGGTGTTGCTGGGCATGGGCGTGACCCTTGCAGGGATGTGGGTTTCGTTTGCCTGGGATATGCCCACAAATCCGACGATTTGCGTTCTCGCAGGCGTCCTTCCGGTCCTGCTGGGTGCGGGGCTTTTTTTACTGAACTCAA
>CAZFSE010000252.1:0-4392 GCA_964521805.1 uncultured Verrucomicrobiota bacterium | reverse complement strand
GTTAATCTTTCCGGCCAGCAGGCTTGATTGCGGGGGGATCCAAGGAGGCTACGTGTCCAGAGAGGACAAATTATACGCCCGGCTGGTCGAAAACATGCAGGAAGGCATCCTGCTGGCCGATCCTTCGTTTCGGATCACCTTTGTGAACGCCTGCATGGTACGCATGCTGGGCCTGGAATCCTCCCAGCTCCAGGGGCAATCCTTCTTCAGCCTGCCTGGCCTCCGCCTGCTGACGCCCGCCCCGGCACCCTCCTTTCCGCTCCCGAGTCCCGGCAGTGAACAGTATGACATGGAATTCACCCGTCCGGATGGAAGCCGTTTCTTTGGCCATGCCAGCCTCTCCCCCTTTCTCAATGAATCCGGCGTTTTTGAATGTGTGATGGTGTGCGTAGCGGATATCTCCGATCGCAAGCAGGCGGAACAGGCTCTGGCCGCGAGCGAGGCCAAGTGGCGTTCCTATATCTCCAAATCCCCCATGGGCGTTATTATCGCGGATGAGGAAGGGCGGCTTCTGGAAGTCAATGAAACCGCCTGCCGGATGACCCGCTACTCCGAGGCGGAACTGCTGGCGAAAAGCATCCCGGATCTGCTGATACCTGAATCCATGATGGACGGCGTGGCGCATTTCCGGCAGGTCGTGGAAACCGGCGCCGCGGAAGGCGTCCTCCGCATGCGGCGTGGGGATGGAGAGCTCTTTTGGGCGCAGGTCTCCGCCGTGCGCCTTTCCAGCACCCGGTTCATGGCTTTTGTACAGGACGTCACCGACCGCGAATACCTGGCACAGGAACTGCGGAAGAGCGAACAGCAGTACCGCCAGCTGTTCACCTCCATGATCAGCGGGTTTGCCCTGCATGAAATCATCCTGGATGCGCAAGGGCATCCCTGCGACTATCGCTTCCTTTCCGTCAACCCCGCCTTCGAGCAACTCACCGGGTTGAAGGCGCAGGACGTCAAGGGGCGCACCGTGCGGGAGGTCTTGCCCTCAACAGAAGAGGCTTGGATCCAGCGCTATGGCGAGGTGGCGCTCAGCGGAAAGCCTCTGCATTTCGAGGAATACAGCGCCGTCCTGGGCAAGCATTTCGAGGTGATGGCCTATGCCCCCGCGCCCCGGCAATTCGCCACCATCTTCCAGGACATCACGGACCGTAAAAAGTCTGAGCAGGCCCTGCGGGAAAGCGAGGGCAGGGTCCGTTCCAAGCTGGAGGCCCTCCTGTTGCCCGAGGGCGACATCGGGACGATTCCGCTCTCCGACATCGTGGATATGCCCGCCCTGCAGGCGATGATGAATGACTTTTTCACCCTCACGCGCATTGGAGTGGCCATCCTCGACCTGCAAGGCACCGTCCTGGTTTCCACCGGCTGGCAGGATATCTGCACCCAGTTCCACCGGGTTCATCCGGAAGCCTGCAAAAACTGCATCGAAAGCGATACGGCCCTCTCCCTGGGCGTCACGCCGGGAAGATTCAAGCTCTACCGCTGTAAAAACAACATGTGGGACATGGCCACCCCCATCATGATTGGCGGGAAGCACCTGGGCAACCTCTTCCTGGGGCAGTTTTTCTTTGAAGATGAAGAGCCCGATGCCGAAGTCTTTCGCGCCCAGGCCAAACAGTTTGGGTTCAATGAAAAAGACTACCTCGAAGCCCTCAGCCGGGCTCCCCGCTGGAGCCGGGAAACGGTGGTCACGGTCATGGCCTTTTACACCCGGCTCGCCACACTGATCTCGACGCTCAGCTACAGCAATCTCAAGCTGGCCCGGACCCTGGCGGAACGGGAGCGAGCGGAGGAGGCGTTGAGGGAAAGCGAGCAACGATTGCACGAGGTCAGCTCCAATGTGCCGGGCATGCTCTATCAGTTTGAAGGCACCACCCTGAAGGAGGCCCAGGTCACCTATTTCAGCCAAAAAGGCTATGATTTGTTCGGAGTTCCCTCCAATCTGCACATGAAGGAGCTTTTCCCCTGGTTCGTGGCGCATGTCGCCGAAGAACACCGGCCCCCCTTCCTGGCCTCCGTTGAAAAGGCCATTCAGACCGGCGAACCCTGGACCTTTGAGGGACGTTTCATCAAGCCGTCCGGTGAAAGCCTCTGGTTCGGAGGGCGCTCGACGGCCATCAACAAGCAGGGCCGCGTTGTCCACAACGGACTCCTTCTGGACATCACCGCCCGCAAAACCGCCGAGCAAGTTTTGCAGGAGAGCGAGGAGAAGTTTGCGAAGGCGTTCCAAACCTCCCCCTATGCCATCGCCATCACGCGCGCCAGCGATGGAACGTTCATTGATTGCAACCCCGCCTTCACGACCATCACCGGATATACCTGGAAAGAGGTGAGGGGCAACCCTTCCATCCGCATGAATCTATGGGTCAACCCGGACGACCGTCAGCGGATGGTGGAAAGCGTCCTCTCAGGCCGCCCCGTGAACAGCCAGGAAGTTCTGGTCCGCCGAAAAAACGGAGATCTCATGACCGGACTGTTCTCCGCCGACATTATCACCCTCCGCAATGAACGGTGCGTGCTCTCCAGCATGAATGATGTCACGGAGCTGAAGAAGGCGGAGGAAACCCTGCGGGCCAACGAGGAAAAATACCGGGCGCTGTATGACAACGTCTCCGTGGGCGTGGCCCTCATCAGCCCCCAGATGGAAATCCTGGACCTGAACCGAAAAATGCGGGAGTGGTTTCCCGCGGTGGATGCCACCCAGCGCCCTCTGTGCTTCTCTGCCTATAATAGCCCTCCGCGCGCAGGCCCTTGCAGTTATTGCCCCACCATCAAAACACTCCAGGACGGCCTGGTGCACGAAGACGCCACGGAGACGCCCACTCCGCAGGGCATCCGGCACTACCGGATCGTGTCCTCCCCCCTCAAGGATGTGGATGGCAAGGTCTATGCCGCCATTGAACTTGTAGACGACATCACCGATCAGAAGCAGGCCGAGGAAAAGCTGAAAGCGCTGACGACCCAGTTGCGCGAGCTGGCCCAGCATGTGCAAACCGCCCGCGAGGATGAAGGCCGGCGAATCGCCGGGCGGATTCACGACGAGGTGGGCCAGTTGCTCACCGCCGTGCGCATGGACACAAGCCTGCTGGAAGATGCCTTGGGCGGCCAGGAGGGCGAGGTTCGCACCACCCTGGCCAGCATCAAGAAAACGCTGGATGCCGCCGTCAAAACCGTTCAGAACATTTCCATGGAACTGCGCCCCGGCATCCTGGATGATTTTGGGCTGTCCGCGGCCCTGGAATGGAGCGTCAGGGAGTTTGAGAAGCGCCTGAAAATCCCCTGCCGATATGTGGCGGCAGGCCTGCCCGAAAATCTCCCCCCTCTTCTTGCCACCGCCTTCTACCGAATTGCCCAGGAGAGCTTTACCAACATCGCCCGGCATGCACAGGCCTCCGAAATCACGGTGGAACTCTCTTGCGAGAAGGGGCTCCTGCGGCTTATTATTCGCGACAACGGACGAGGCATGGATCCGGCGCGCCTGGCGGATCCCTCGTCCTTTGGATTAATCCAGATGCGTGAACGGGCGATGGCCCTGGGCGGCATGCTGAGCATCGTTGGGGAGCAGGGGCGGGGAACCGTGGTAACGGCCACCGCTCCGTTGTGAGTCATGAGGATTTATGATTCGAGTGCTGATTGCAGATGACCATGCGGTGGTGCGCGAGGGCCTGGCCCGCATGCTGGCCGCCACCGGCGATATCGAGGCCACCGCCACCGCCTCCACCGCCACCGAGCTGATCCAACAACTGCACACCACCCCGTGCGATGTCGTTCTGATGGATATGTCCATGCCCGGCATGAACGGCCTGGAGGCGCTCAAGCTGGTGAAAACCGAGCATCCCCGCCTGCCGGTTCTGCTCTTCAGCATGCATCCCGAGGAGCAGTATGCCTTGCGTTGCCTCAAAGCCGGCGCCGCCGGCTATCTCAACAAGGCCTGCGAGAAAAGTGAGTTGCTGGCCGCCATTCATTGCGTCGCGGAAGGGAAAAAATACATCAGCCGGGCGGTCAGCAATTGCATGGCGGGGGAAATGCAGGGCTCCACGCACACCCAGCATCCGCACCAGTCCCTCTCCGACCGGGAGTACGAGGTCTTCGAGCTGATTGCCCAAGGCGTTTCTCCCGGCGATATGGCCAAACAATTGAAGCTCAGCCCCAAGACCGTCAGCACCTACCGCGAGCGCGTCCTGCTGAAGATGGGCATGGATACCAACGCCGCCCTCATGCGCTACGCCTTCGAAAACAAGCTGGTGGAGTAAGCTCGCCCGCCGTTCTTCAGATGAAATGGCCACAAAAGGCACAGCGCGGCAGTGCCGCAACCATCGCAGACGGGAGCAGAATGCCCCCGTCAAACCCGTCTGTCATGCTGAGCCGCCGGGGCGCATGCGCGCCCGGCGTGTCGAA
>CAZFSE010000251.1:0-4411 GCA_964521805.1 uncultured Verrucomicrobiota bacterium | reverse complement strand
CCCCCGGGCCGCCCCCAGCAGGTCCCCCTGCAAACCGTCGCCTATGCCCTGCAAAAATATCCGGACATGAACGACACGGCCCTGCGCGGGGATCTGAACATCACCATCCGCCGCGACGGCGTCCCGCTGGACATGAGGCGGGTCCAGGAGGCCATCAGCGCCTACGTGGAAGAGGATGAAACCTGGAAGGACAGCACCACCCAGGTGGAATGCGATGTGCCCCGCTCCCCCATCCTGATCGCCCCGCAGGGCGAACTCTCCCTGCGCATCGAAAGCGTTCAGCCGGAGGGCGGCCATGGCGATTATCACATCTTCGAGGTCGGAATCTACGTCAATGGCCGGCAGGACCGCGTGACGCCCGTTCGCGCCCGCGTCCAGGCCCTTCGCGAATTCTGGGTGGCGGCCTCGCCGCTGACCCGCACACACACCCTCACCGCCGAGGACCTCCGCCCCCGCCATCTGCCGGCGGATAGCGCCCGCCGGGGGCTCATCCCCGTTTCGGAGGTCATCACCGGCTTTCAACTCAACCGGCCCATGCGGCTGGACCAGCCGATCTCGCGCCATTATCTCCAACAGCCAATCTGCGCGGAGCGCGGCGAATGGATCACCGTCATCGGGCAGAGAGGGTCGCTCAAAATCGCCATGCGGGCCAAGGCCCTGAGCGATGGGCGGCTGGGGGAAAAGATTCTGTGCATGAACGAGCAGTCCAAACGGCGCCTGCTGGTGCAGATGGTGGGCTCCAAGCAGGCCACGATTGATTTTGGAGCAACGGTTCTGGCCTCCCATTAAACAGGAAAAATCGAGGAACGATATGAACATGAAAAAGAGCGTCATCCTGATGGCCGCCCTGATCCTGGCGGGCCCCCTGGCCGCCCTGGCGGATACCGACTGGTCCCTGGCCACCCGGCTCTACGGCGACAAGAAGGCCCGCCGCGCTGGCGATATTCTGACCATCCTGATCGTGGAGGAAGCCACCTCCGCCAAGGACGCCCAGAAATCCACCGACAAGAAATTCAATGCCTCAGGAAGCATCTCCCTCCAGTCTCCCATCGTGGACGGACTGCCCCGCGCAAGCTGGACCAACGCGGGACTGCCCTCCTTCAGCTTTGACACCACGCGCACCTTCGGAGGCAAGGGTTCAATGGAAAACAAGGACACCTTTTCCGGCACCATCGGCGCGCGCGTCATCGAAGTCCTGCCCAATAATAACCTGATGATCGAGGGGCGGCGGACGCTGGTCATCCAGAACGAAGCCATTGAAATCGTGCTGACCGGCACCGTGCGCCCGGAGGACATCGGCCGCGACAACACCATCAAATCCACCTCCGTGGCGGATGCGGCCATCCAATATAACAGCACCGGCTCCATCGCCCAGAACCAGAAACAAGGCATCCTGCCCACCTTGTGGGATTGGATTAACCCATTTTAGAGAGGCACGACGATGAAAAAAACCATCGCTCTTCTGTATCTGCTGGCCACTCTGCTGGCGCCCGTCCAGCCCGCCGGCGCCATTGAGGCGCGCATCAAGGACATCGCCCGCATCGCGGGGCTTGAAAGCGTGGAACTCGTCGGCTACGGCGTGGTCGTGGGCCTCAGCGGCTCCGGCGACAAGGACCTGACCCTGACCAAGCAGACCTTGGCCAACCTGCTGGAGCAGTTTCAAATCTCCATCTCCGTCCAGGACATCAAGAGCAAGAACGTGGCCGCCGTCATGGTCACCGCCCTGGCCCCCCCCTTCCATCGTCCAGGCGACCGCATCCCCATCCAGGTTTCCTCCCTGGGGGATGCCAATTCTCTCGAGGGCGGCGTCCTGCTGATGACCCCGATGCTGGATGCCAGCGGGGATCTCTACGCCCTGGCCCAGGGCCCCATCACCGTCGGGGGATTCAGCGCCGGTACCGCCGGCCCCGGGGGCGAAACCTTCAGCAAAAATTACACCACGGTGGGCACGATTCCCGCCGGGGCCGTCCTCCGCCGGGGCCGGGATGACGAGTTCTACAAGAACGGCGTCCTGCACCTGGTCCTCCGCCACCCCGACTTTACCACCGCCACCCGCATGGCGGAGGCCATCAATGCCAAGTTTCAGGGCGCCTCCATTGCGCGGGATGCCGGGACCATCATGGTCCGCATTCCGGAAGAGATCCTGGACGTGGGCTCGGTCGCCTCGTTTGTCGCGGAGGTGGAGACGCTCTCGCTACAGCCGGACATGCAGGCCAAGGTCATCGTCAATGAGCGCACGGGAACCATCGTCATGGGTGCTGATGTGCACATCAGCGAAGCCGTGGTTGCCCATGGCAACCTCACGGTCAACATCGGATCCAAGCTGACGGCCTACATGCCGGAGCCGTTCACCACCGCCGAGCCGGTGGTGCTGGAGGAGCGGACCGCCCAGGCCAAGGAGGACAAGGCAAAGGTCATGCTGGTGCCCGGCACCACCACCATCCGGGAGCTGGCCGACATGCTCAATGAATTCGGCGCCACGCCCCGCGACCTGATTTCCATCCTCGAAGCCCTCAAGCAACTGGGCGCCCTGCAAATGGAACTGGTCACCATGTAAGGAGGAGACCCGATGAACCTTGAACCCATCCATCCCTCGCCCACCGGCGCGGACACCCTCCGGGAAGACAAGAAGCTCCAGCAGGCCTGCCGCGATTTCGAGGGGTTCTTCCTCAGCATCATCCTCAAGGAAGGCATGCGCCCCGGCTTTAACCCCGAAGGCGAAAGCTCCGCCGAGAGCGGCGCCACCCTGCAGGAATATGCCGTCGAACAAGTGGCCTACAACCTGGGCGCCACCGGTTCCATGGGCCTCTCCAATCTCTTGTACGACCACATGGTGCAACACATGCCAAGGACCACCGAGGACACCCCATGATCACTCCTGCACGCCAATCCCAATCCGATCCGCGCACCTGCGAGACCCGTTTCATGGACTGCCTGCGCGACATTGAGCAGGCCGGGCAACTCTTGCAGACCGCGCTGTTTCAGCGAAAGACGGACGCCATCTGGCAGGCCATTGACCTGCAGGAAGCGGCCATGCGGCAGTTCGCCCTGTGCTACAAGGAATACTACGCCGGACGCGATGCATCCGCGCCGCCCATCTCGGAGACCGACTCCCTGATCGGAAGCCTCGCCCGAAAAATCAAGGCCATCTACCGGACCAACCGGGCCCTCGCCCATTCGTTCCTGGATGTGATTGACCGGACCCTGGCCGGGCTCAATGCCCTGCAGGGTGGAAATCCGTTTGTGTATGACGCCTCCGGGCGCATCGGCCAGATCAATGGCCCCATGCTCGTGCAACAGAAGGGATGAACCATGGCCTCTTTGAATGATGCATTTTATATCGCACGAAGCGGCGTGATCGCCCACCAGGAGCGGCTGGCGGTCATCAGCCATAACATTGCCAATGTGGACACCAAGGGCTACCACCGCCAGCGGGCCGTGCTGGGCACCAATCCCGAGAACGCCCCCAACCTCTTCGTCACGCGCGGCTACACGCTCGGCACGGGGGTCCGCGTCATGGATGTCATCAGCCTGCGCGACACCCTGCGCGAGAAAATCCTGCTCGACCAGGCCGGGGAACTGGCCAAACATGAGCAGTTGGCCGGAACGCTGGGCGACCTGGAGGCCATGATGAACGGCCTGGGTGACACCTCCCTCTCCGCCGGCCTGCAGAAATTCTGGTCCGCCTGGCAGGATCTGGCCAACAACGCCGACCGAATGGCCTACCGGAGCACCGTGCTCGAAACCTCCGTCACGCTGACCGACCAGTTCAACCAGCTCGCCCAGCGGCTCAGCGATTATCGCGAGGCCATTGCCACCGGAGGCGCCGGACCTGATTTTGGCGGCGCGGTGGCCCGTGATGTGGACCAGGTCAACCAGCTGGCCACGCGCCTCCAGGACCTGAACCGCCGCATCACCTCCTTTACCGCCCAGGGCGTGAATGCCAATGATTTGAAGGACCAGCGGGATCTGATTCTCCGGGATCTCAGCGAACTGGCCAGCGTCTCCGTGGGCAGTGACTACACCATCACCCTCGACGGGCAAACGCTGGTCAGCGGGGACGGCACCACCCGCAACGAGCTGTTGATCACCAACACCGATTCCATCCCCATGGAATTTTCCCTCGATGGCTCCACCGTGGCCATCACCAAGGGGACCTTGGGGGGGCTGGTGGAGACGGTCTCCTACATAGACAGCATGATCGCCAATCTCGACACCCTCGCCAATGAGCTGATCAATGCGGTCAATGCCATCCATCTCTCCGGGTACGATCTGGACGGCAATCCCGGCGTGGAATTCTTCACCGGCGCCGGGGCGGCGGGCATCACGGTCAATCCGCTGTTGCACGACCCCGCCAATCCCCAGCTCGACAATCCCCGCCTCATTGCCGCCGCCAACACGCTCCATGACC
>CAZFSE010000250.1:0-4422 GCA_964521805.1 uncultured Verrucomicrobiota bacterium | reverse complement strand
CGGGCATCGGCCTGGTTGTACACCCCCTCGCAGGCGATCAACAACCCCGTCACGGCAATTTCCACCACCCCGCCCGCCTGCAGGTTGGTCAGCGCGGGGAGCACCGTCTCATCCCATACCGCGTTGCTCACGGTCTGCGAAACCGGCGCCGGGCTAAAGCCGGCGAACACCAGGCCCGGACCGATCGAATCCGTGATCACCACATTCGGCGCGCCGCCAAAACCCTTGTTCTCCACCCGGATCACCCAGGACACGTTGTCATCGGGACCCGCGCTCTGCATCGCTGGAAGCTTCTCCACCGTCAAATCCGCCTGGTTGATCGTCAGGAAGAAAGAGCCCAGATTGGTGGAGACGGCGGCGCCCGGCGGTTGCTGGAATGTCGCATACGACAGGAACTGCCCGGCCAGCGCCCCACACTCCACCTTGACGTTATACACGATCTCCACGAACTGCCCGGGGTTGATGCCCACCACCGCGTTCCCCGAACCCGGATTCGGAGGGTCTTGATCCACCCAGTCGGCGGCCGTATTGGAGTCCTTGTTGACGGGATCGCGCGCCAGCGAATGATTGGTGGTCACCAGTCCTGACGCCGGATTGTACGCCTTGGTCGAGGCCCCATAGGACATCGCGTCCACCCGGACGTCTGACGCATTGAACAGCTCCACGCCATCGCCAAAATGATTCAGCCCGCTTCCGATCTGGCCAGACTCCACCTCAAACAATTGCCCCACATAACCGGGATAATGCTCCAGGAAGGCATTGGTCCGCCCCGCCACAATCACATACTCGTTGGGCGCAATCGTGATCACCGGCAGATCGTTGCGCACGCCCGGCGCCGTGTCCTTCACGTACCAATTCGACAGCGTCACGGAACTCAAGGTGGGGTTGTACAATTCAAACCACTGGTACGCCTTCTCCGCCCCTTCATTGGTATTCGTGCTGTTATAGAACACCTCACTGAGCACAATGTAATTTACCGCCGGCGGCCCCGCCTGTGCTGAAAAATCCCACCCCAGCTTCTGTCCATCCACGGACGGCTCCGCCTGCTCATTCGTCAGCACAATCCCGCCCGGCAAAGTGATCACCGTCTCGTTGGTGACATACGAGATGCCGGACCCCGGCATGATATTGGTCACGTACAGGCCCGAAAGCGTCAACCCCTGATTCAAAATCCGGTTGGTGAACGTGACCACCTCGCAGACCTGCGCGCCACTCGAAGAGCGCAGGGTGTTGACCACTTGCGCCGAGGCACTTGTTGCGAGGGCAAAAAACGTGAGCAAGGTGAGGGGAATGGCGAGGGAATTGCAGGCCTTTTTCATAGGCATCTCCGATCTGTGCGCGGATGAAACAAACACGAATGCATAAGTCTCGGAGAGATTACCCCTTTCCAGTGTCTATTCAAACGCTTTTATTGGATAAAAATCGGGTATTTTCAGGGTAGCTCCACCAGCGCCACCGGGGCTGTTTTTTGGATTTTCCAGACTTTTCTTTCCCGGAGAACGCCCTATACTGCCGCCACTATGAAAAACTGGATTCAAACCGCCGTCCTCTACCAGATCAATCTTCGCTCGCTGGCCGCCCGCGAGCCGCGCAACGCCATCGAAGCCGCCCGCGAAAAAGACCTCGCGGAGTCCCCGCTGGCGTATGTCACCCGCCAGCTTTCGGTCATTAAGAAGCTGGGCGTAAACGTGTTATATCTCATGCCCCCCTATCCCATCGGCATCGCCAACCGCAAGGGCATTGGCTCCCCCTACGCCAGTCGGAATTTCCGTGCCATCGAGCCGGAATATGGCACCCTCGATGAACTCAAGGCGTTCGTTCAACGCGCCCACCAGTTGAAGTTCAAGGTCATCTTCGATATCACCCCCAACCATACCAGCCGCGACCACGTCTGGATGAACGAGCATCCGGAGTACTACGTCAAGGACGCCCAAGGCCAGGCCTTCTTCGATTGCGACTGGTCCGACACCGCAAAACTCGACTACACCCAGCCCGCCCTCCGCCAGGAGATGACCGAGGTCTACGACTTCTGGCTGAGCCTCCTCGGCCCCGCCGGCGGCATTGACGGCTTCCGCCTCGACATGGCCCACTTCATCAATGACCGCTCCTACTGGAGCGAGGCCCTCCCCGAACTGCGCCGCCGCCACCCCGGCCGCGAATTGCTCTTCCTCGCCGAGTGCTACGGCTTCCAGAACAACCTCGATCTCTTCCAAAAAAGCATGACCGCCGCCTACGACGACGATTTCTACAAGGTCTGCGTCTATGGCTATGCCCTCCAGGAAGACGGAACCTCGGTCGTCCGCCTGTCCGAAGACGCCGCCCACAACCAGGATTTCCGCGACAAGCACGAGGCCTTCCTCTCCGGCGGCATCGCCGGCGCCTTCGAGAAGCACCTCTCGAACTGCCAGCAGGCCTTCAGCGCCCTTCCCGAGCCGCATTTCCTCGCCCGCTATACCGACAACCACGACGAGGGCCGCGGCTTCTTCCGCTTTGGCACAGGCGCCGTGCTGGCCGTCAACCAGCTCCTCTTCCTGCTTCCCAACACCCTGCCCTTCCTGCTCACCGGCCAGGAATTCGGCGCCCTCAACCGCCCCTCCATCCATGACCGCATCCGCCCCTGCGACAAAGGCCGCCGCCTCACCAACGGCGAAAAACTCTGGACCCAGGACGGCATCGAATTTGAAGGCAACCTCTTCGCGCGCGACGCCGCCGAACGCGCCCTGCTCTACGCCTTCTTCCAGCAGATCATCCGGCTCCGCCTCAAAACTCCCGAACTCCTGCGCGGCGATTTCGCCCTGCTCGACGCCGGCGAAGACGCCGCGCCCAGCCAGCGCACCGTCATCGCCTTCGAGCGCCGCCTGAAAAAGAGCACCGTGCACTGCGCCGTCAACCTCGGCCCCGAACCGCGCCACCTCCGCAACGCCGCCCTCTTTTCCGGCGGTGCCGCGCTCTATGGCGGACTCCTGGAGGACCAGCTCCCCCCCTTCGGCGCCATCGTCGTCCGCACCCCCTGATAAAATGTTCCAACCCTTGGAAAAAAATGAAAAAAAAGTTCCAACCCTTGGAAACTTTTCCCTAAAAAGTTCCAACCCTTGGAACTTTTTTCAGCAATTTTTCCAATGATTGGAAAAATAGCCGGAGGCGGGCAATAAACGAAGCGGACGCCCGTTATACGGGCATGGAAAGCGGACGGAGAAAACTGGCACAGCATGGCAGACCCCGTACACGAATGGATCGAGCAATATCGGGAAGGGCGCATCGAGGCCCTGGGCCTGCTGGTGGAGCATTTCCGCCGCCCGCTTTTCGGGTTCATTCTCAATATGATCTCAGCCCGCGGGGATGCGGAGGATATTTTCCAGGAGGTCTGGTTTCGCGCCATCCGGCGCTTGGACCAGTACCGGGAAAAGAGCTTCCTCAGCTGGCTGTTCCGAATTGCCCATAACCTCGTCATTGACCAGGCACGCAAACAAAAACCGGTGGTGAACCTGGATGGCCGGGAAGATGACCAGGGGGAGTCGTGGACGGCCAGAATCCCCGCGGGCGGGCTCGCGCCCGCCGCGGAGGCGGACGCCCGCGAACTCGGCGGTCGGATCCGCGCCGCCGTGGGCCGGCTCTCCGAGGATCAGCGGGAGGTCTTTCTCCTGCGGATGGAGGGAGATATTCCCTTCAAGGACATCGCCCGCATTCAGGGGGTGTCCATCAATACCGCGCTGGGCCGGATGCAGTACGCGCTGGCCCGGTTGCGGGAAGAACTCAAGGCCGATTATGAGCCGGGGGTGAAGATATGAAATGTCATGATGCACAACAAAAAGTCCTGCTCGAACAAAGCGGTGAACTCTCCAAAATCGCCGGCTGGTTCCTGCGCCGCCACCAACAGAAATGCCCCGCCTGCCGGGCCGGCGCCGCGGAGCTCGGCCGCCTGCAAGACGCCCTGCTCCCGCACCTCCAGCCTTCGGCCCCGCTGGAGACCTTTCGCAAGGAACAAATCCTGGACTTCGCGCGCAGGCAGTCCACCCGGGAGGCGCGAGTTCCGCACGTCCGGAAAGAGCCCTTCCTCGTCACCTGGCGGCCCGCCGTGCTGTACTCCGCCCTGGGGCTGGTGTTGCTCCTGGGCTTCGCGCTGACCCTGCGCCCACACCTGCGCAACCCCGCCTATGCCGCACAGCCCGCCGCCGAGGCCGACTGGGAGGACGACTTTGACAGCCGCTACACAGAACTCGGACAAACCATGACCCAGGCCGTGTCCGATTGGAAGGACACCGGCACCACGTTCAATGAACAGAGCGACGCCGAATCGCTCGCGCGCCAACTGCTTGAATTGGAGGGATCCGCCATATGAAACGCACACTCATCGCCAGCTTGATGCTCAGCCTGCCCATGACCCTGTGGGCGCAATTCTCTGAACCGCCGCCCCCACCCGAG
>CAZFSE010000249.1:0-4441 GCA_964521805.1 uncultured Verrucomicrobiota bacterium | reverse complement strand
CTCATACTCTTCCTCATACTCTTACTCTTACTCTTACTCCTACTCCTACTCCCCCTCCCTCCTCCGGCGCTCCAAGCACCCTCTCCTCCATCGCCGCGCGCGTCGCGGCCTGTACCTTGTGCCCCCTGCATTCCACGCGCACGAAGACCGTGCCGGGCCAGGGATGCTCCACCCCGGAAATCCTGTTTATAGGCGAAGGGCCTGGAGAAGAGGAAGACCAGCAGGGCCTGGCCTTTGTCGGCAAGGCGGGACAACTCCTCACCAAGATCATCGGCGCCATGGGGCTGGCCCGCGAAAGTGTGTTTATCGGCAATATCGTCAAGTGCCGCCCTCCCAATAACCGCGCCCCCCTGCCCGGCGAAATGCACGCGTGCCTGCCTTATCTCAAGGAGCAAATCGCCCTGCTGAAGCCCAAGGTGATGGTGGCCCTCGGCGGCACCGCCGCAAAGGCCTTGCTGAACACCGAAACCGGCATCACCAAATTGCGGGGCCAGTGGCACCGCTATGAGGGGATTCCTCTCATGCCCACCTATCACCCCGCCTACCTCCTGCGCAATGAGGCGGGAAAGCCCGATGTATGGGCGGACATGAAGGCTGTGCTCCAGCACCTGGGCCGCACCCCGCCCGCCCCGAAAAAGGCGCGTGTCCAGGAGTAGGGCTTCCGCCTTTCAAGGTTTTCCGGCTATGGGGCACAGAAGGGTTCCAGGTCGAACGCGGCATGATGGCGGAGGTGTTTTTCCATGCGATCCAGCAGGAACCGGCTGGGGCCATCCTCGGGGCGCAGGCCCAGGGCCTTTTCCAGGGCGGACTGTGCGAGGGCCCATTCCCGCCGCTGGCAGAGAGCGTCCGCCTCCTCATACCAGGCGATCACGTTGCGCATGGACTCGGAAATCTGGCCCTTGTGTCCAACGATCTCGTAGAGCGGTGTCAGAAGTTTTTTGCCTTTGAGCCTCGCCTCACCCAGCCGGCGGGCCTCGATGACGTCGCGCGCCTGGAGAAAGGTGGGCTCGCCGATGATGGCGGAGACGCCATAGAAGCGGCAGATGTCCTCATGACGGAAGGCCTGGTTGACGGGATCGCCCAGCACCGTGTATTGGAAGCGGCGGCTGGACCCCATGTTGCCGGCCGTGACGAGGCCGGTATTGATGCCCACGCGGATGCGGAGGGCGTATCCGAACTCCTTCAACAGGGTGGGGCGCAAGTGCTCCAGGGCCTCGATCTGTTCCAGCGCGGCCAGGCAGGCCTTGGCGGCATGATCGGGGATCAGGCGGGGCACGCCCCAGACGGACATGATGGCGTCGCCATCAAACTTGTCCACGTATCCGCCCCAGCGCATGATGATGTCCGACATGGGCGTGAGATAGCGGTTCATGAGGTGCGACAAGGCCTCGGGAGAAAGCGCCTCCGCCATGCCGGAAAAATCGGCGATGTCGGACACGAAGATGCTGGCTTCCTCGCGCCGCCCCATCAGGGAGAAGTTCTCGGGGTGCGTTTCCAGGAAGAGCATGACATCGGAGGAGACCATCGTGCCGAACATGGTGCGGATGTGGTGGCGCTCGCGCTCCTCATTCCAAAATTTGATCAGGGTCATCAGGGTGTAGATGAGCGCCAACGAGGCGCCCAGTTCCACCGGCGAGGCGACGACATGGTGGGCCGTCATCAGCCACTCGCAGAGGAAAAAGGCCACGGCCAGGGAGGCCAGAGCCGCAATGAAACCGATCCAGGAGCGGGTGATGTGGAAGACGGGGATCATCAAGGCGCCCCAGAGCAGAATCACCCCCAGCCGGGCGAGCTTGAGCCAGCGGGGCTCATACAGCATGTCGCCGGCGATCATGTTGTCGAGGGCGGTGGCATGAATTTCCACGCCGGGCACCTCGGGCGCCATGGGGGTGGCCACGAGGTCGCGCAGGCCGGCGGCGGACGTGCCGACCAGCACGATTCGGTTGGAGAACAGATGGGGAGGCGCCTGGCCGAGCAGGAGGGAGGCGGCGGAAATATGCGGGAAGGGCGTGGACCGGAAGTTCAGGGTGAGCTGGCCATGTTCGTCGGTGGGGATGATGAAATTTCGGAGGCGGATGTCGGCCACGCCGTGGATGGCCTCGTCGTAGCGAATCGTGAAGGTGTTCTCACCGCGATACAAACGCAGGGCTTCCAGGGAAAAAGCGGGATACAGCCGGGTGGAGCCCACGGCAAAGAGCAGGGGGGTGCGGCGGACAATGTTATCCGCATCCCCCCGGGTGTTGAAG
Source organism: uncultured Verrucomicrobiota bacterium (assembly GCA_964521805.1). Lineage (GTDB taxonomy): Bacteria > Verrucomicrobiota > Kiritimatiellia > CAIQIC01 > GWF2-57-35 > CAZFSE01. The sequence goes on along the minus strand of CAZFSE010000249.1, from coordinate 2,195 downwards.
AACGCGCTGGCTTCAGCGGACTGTTCCAGAAGGGGCAGGGACGTGATGACGCGACGGGCCTGTGGCAGGATGCTCCGATAGGAGGGCTCTGTCTCGACAAAGTGTCCGCGATACAGGTCATGGGCGGGGGGGCGGTCCACCGGCCCTTGTGAGAGTTCCATGTAGCAGGCCAGGATGGTTTTTCCCTGCGCGACAGCCTCGGCAAAGACGTTGTCGAAATCCGTGTATTCAGCGGGAAGGCCACGGAGATCAATGTCGGCGCCCAACTCGCTTCTCCAAAGCGCAAGGGCGGTTTCAGGCGAGGTTCGATCGGGTTCGGGGAAGAGGATGTCATAGGCGATGACGGACGCACCCCGCTGGAGAATCTCCTGGTGCAACTGCGCGAGGCGCTTTCGGGACCAGGGCCATTGGCCGGCCTGGCGCAGGCTGGCCTCATCAATGTCCACAATCCAGACCAGGTTGCTTTGCGGCGGCTGGGAGATGGAGCGCGCGAGCAGGTCGGTGGCCTGCCGCGAAATGGGTTCCAGAAAATCGGGTTTGAAATAAAACAAGACGAGACAGCCCGCCAGGGCCAGCATGCCTGTCACGATAACCGGTAATCGGCGCATGGGCGGAGTTTACGCCAGGGGCTGTCAGGGCGCAAGATCGGTTCCATAGGTCATGTTGACGGAGTACCCATTGTTGTGCTGGAAACTGCCCGAGCCAATGGCTCCGGTGACGGGGGTTGGGCCGGTGCCCGGGCCCACCAGGGAACCGTTCATGTCACCCCGGACCAGCGTGGATTGGTCAAAGGTCACGCCGCCATGCGTCAGTGCATAAACGGCCGGCGTTCCCTTGAGGTGGCCGTTGGGCGAAATGGCCGTGGTAAAGACCGTCATATTGAGCGTTGAGCTTGCGTCTGGATTCGACAGGTTAAAATCACCTCTCCAGTTGGGCAGGTTGCCGTTGCCGGGGATGTTGACCTGCAACGCGCAGGTGCCTTGCAGGTTGATCTGGGCGACCCCATCCATCAGCATGCCAGAGGCATGGCCCGGCTGGCCCGCCGGGGTCTGCAGAATATACGAAGAGCCGCCCGCCGCCAGGGCCTGGAAGGCGAGGGCGCTCAAGGTACTGCCCGCCACAAATTCCCCATGCACCTCTTCGTTTTGCGTGCCGCCCATTCCGTCGGGCGTTTGCATTTCTCCGTTCCATTCGCCCCAGGTCCAATCGGTTCCGCTACGCGTGGCGCTGACCTGAACCTGCTGGTTGGGGTTGTCATACTTGGCTTGAAATTCACGTCCTTCCACGTAGAAGCTCATATCGGGATTGCCCAGTTGAATTTGTGTGTCTGGGGAAGGAGCAGACGGATTTTCATAGACATTGAGGTTCACGGAAACGGATTGAAAGGTGGTGTTGTCCCTGTCAATCTGCACGCCGACCCGGCCCTCATTGTCCATGAAGCCATCCTGCAGGGGGTCCGCTGATTGGAAGGATCGGAAGCCCGGACCTCCCGGACTTGTGCCGACCCAGGCATATCCCTGCATCTGTTCCACGCCGGATTCCGCGGGTGTGGGAGGTTCCATGGTGGATTGGAATCCCGCCAGGGCCACCCCATGGGGCCCGGGGCCGGGGGTGGGATCCACGCCGGAAAAACCGACCCCCTGGGAGGCCTGGCCATAGAACTGCAGGGTGTGTGAATCGCCGTAGAACACGCCTCCGTTGGCGGTTTCGACCCTGTAAGCGCCCGTGCGGGTGTTGACTCGAAGCGTGCCGTTCTCCAGATCAATGAAAGGGAGATTAATGGTTCCGGGGTAGGACACGGTGGATATGTCAAAGGTGGTCACCTGGCCCGGCGGGAGTTCGGAGCCCGCATAATTGGCCGATGGGATGCCCCAATAGGTCAGCCGGTGATCCGACGGGCCGGACATGGTGTACCGCACAAATTGCGCGAGGTTGTCATGGGAAACCATGGCGCCGGTATTGGGATCTGTGTGGGTGTGATAGCCCTCGTAGGCGGTGGTGCTTCCATACCGGTTGATGGGGACCTGGCTCAGCGAGAGCGTGGTGTACCCAATGAGCGAGCCGGCCTGGTCGAATTCGCGACCAATGAAGTCGACGTAGGACTCATCTATGCTGATCTTGCCAGCATCCGCATGGTATAAATAAAGGCGCGTAAGCTGGGCCGGGGTGCTGGCATTGTAGATGGCGCCCAAGCC
>CAZFSE010000248.1:3283-4458 GCA_964521805.1 uncultured Verrucomicrobiota bacterium | reverse complement strand
TGAACTCAACAGGCTTAAAGAAGATGGTCTTATCACCCAAGATGAATATGATGCCCAAAGGAAGGCGCTGTTAGAGAAGTATTGATCTGCCATCGGGATAGGGACGCCCCTTGCGGGCTTGTCGTAAAAAGTGTTGGGGAAGAGGTGCGCACCGCTTTGCATGGCCCATCGGGGTTGATGGTTTTTAACCGCGCGAAAAAAAGTTCCAACCATTGGAAAAAATCGAGAAAAAAGTTCCAAGGCTTGGAGAAACTAGTTGGCATGAAAGCCGATGGACTTGCTGGATTTCTCTGGCGGCGTCATGAGTTGGCGGATCGCGTCGAAAACCACTCGGAAACTGTCGTCGTATTTGCTTTCCAGGGTCGCGACTTTTCGGGCGAGGGCCTCGACGGACAACGCCATCCGGCGCAATTTCACGAAGGCCCGGACCACGGCGACACTCATTGTTTCAGCCTGTTCGCTGTTGAGCACGTTAGCGGCCATAATCGCTCCGTGTTCGGTGAAGACATAGGGTAAATACTTCCTGTGTTGCCCGCGCTTTAAGGTCGCAAATTGCGACCTTAAAGAATTCCATTCGGTCAGGGATGTGTTTTAAGCGGTGCGAAGTCAATCCAATGGCGGGTGGCATTCCCGTCAACCGGTTGGCAGGCGGTTTCCCAACCCTTGAAGCTGATCAGGGTCAGGCATTGTGAAGGGTCACGACTCCGGGTTCCGTTCGGCTAATAAGGCGGTGACTTGGTGCGAGGGCTCCTTGACTTGCGAGGAGCCGGCCACCAGGCCGGTCAAGTCGGCCAGGAGCTGGTTCATTTCGCCGGCCATGGTGGACAGCTCTTGTGCGGCGTTGGCGGATTGTTCGGCCTGCATGGCGTTTTGCTGGACGACCTTGTCCATTTCCGTCACCGCCACGTTGACTTGTTCGATGCCGGTGGCCTGTTCGCGGGAGGCCTTTTCAATGGACGCCATCAAGGCCCCGGCCTGGCCGGCGCTTTCCTGTATCTGGCGAAACCCCTTGGCCGCGTCATCGGCGGTGCGAGCTCCGCGCCCCGCATTGGCCTGGGATTCCGCGATGAGTTGTTCGGTGCTTTTGGCCGCCTCGGCGCTCCGGCGCGCGAGATTGCGAACTTCTTCGGCGACGACGGCGAACCCCTTGCCGGCCTCGCCGGCCCGCGCCGCCT
>CAZFSE010000248.1:0-3183 GCA_964521805.1 uncultured Verrucomicrobiota bacterium | reverse complement strand
GCGCCGCCTTCCAGTGCGGGCGAGAGGACCAGCTGGTCTTTCAGGGCTTCGGCGAAAAAGGACGCGTTCTCAAAAGGATGCTGGCCTATCGCTTCCGGCAGGGAAGATGCCAGAACTTCCCCATTGACTCTGCACAGGAAAAAGCTGGAGAACCACGGATACTGCGCCAGCAATTCTTTGAAGCCAGTATTTACGGAGGCACGATTGGCCTTGCCCATGTAGGTGTCCTCGCATGCCGTGGCATAGACCGCCTGGGCCGACCAATTGGAGACGCTATTCCGGATGTTGTCGGTCCAGGTTTGTGCGTGACCGGCGATCAACTGTGCGGTGCGCAAGAGATCCCCGGCGGCTTGTTTTTCAAACCCCTTTTGGGTTCTCCAATAGGAGATGCCCGACATCAAACTCATGCCCACGGCCGCCACAGCCAGCAGGGGGGCGGTCACCTTAAAACGCAAACTTCTTTGTCTCATGCGCGGACGAACCTCCTTTAAAGATTCTGTCTTAAAAATGTAAGACTAGGTCGTTCGCGTTAGAGGCGTATTAGGAATGTGTTAGATCATGGATGGGTGTTCGCCGTCTGCCCTCGTGGTTATTGGGTGCCGTCAACCCTTCCGGCAAATTGCCGGTCATCCATGTGGGACGCGGCAAGCGCCAAGGGGAAAGCCCACGCCCAGCAGGGCCGGTTCTTACATGCGGGCGCCCATATGCCGGACGATGTCGCCGCGGGTCATGTAAATGACGTCTTCGGCGATATTGGTGGCGTGATCCGCAATGCGCTCGAGGCATCTGGAGACGGTAAGCTGGGCGATGAGGGAGTCCACCTGTTCCGGGTGTTCACGGATCATGTGTTTGACCTGCTCATACATCTGGCGGTTGAGCGCGTCCACCTCGTCGTCCATGGCGCAAACCTCGCGGGCCATGGCGGCGTCCAGGTTCACCAGGGCGTCCAGGCTTTTTTTGAGCATAAGCTGGGTCTTTTCGGAGAGGCCGGGAAAGTCAAAGGCGATCTCCACCCTGGGCTGTGTGCAAAGGAACAGGGTGCGTTCGGCGATATTGACCGCCAAGTCGCCAATGCGCTCCAGGTCGCTGTTCATCTTGATGACGGCGATGATGAAGCGCAAATCAATGGCCACCGGCTGATGCAGGGCCAGGATCTTCAGCCCTTCTTCCTCCACGTCCACCTCGAATTGGTCTATGACGCTATCCTTTTGTATGACGCGGGTGGCCATGGCGGCGTCCCGCTGGGCGAGTGAGGTGACGGCATGGCGGACGCTTTCCTCCGCCATGGCGCTGAGGGTCAGCAGTTGGGTTTTCAGCTTGGCAATTTCTTTTTGCAGATGAACGGGCATAAGATGGTCTCCTGAGCATCAACGTACCGACTCGAGCGGGACAATTCAACTCCGATGATTTCTCCCATTGGATGTTAGGCGTCAGGCCCGCGTCAGGTCATAGAGGTGGCCGGTGGACAGAATGGGTTTGTGGCGCAGGGCGATTTGCCAGAGGTATTGCCGGTCCTCTTTTTTTCTCCAGCGGAAATAATCGCCTTCATCATTCCAGCCTCCGTCTTCTTTGGGCGGGGCGCCGACCGGGCGGAGGATCTCGACCTCCGGAGTCTGGGCCAGCTGAAGCAAGCCCTCGCGGACGGATTCGATGTCCATGGAGAAGTAATCGGCAATCTGGGCGGCGTTCATGGCGGCATGGCGTTGAAGAAGTTCGCGGATGGAATGCAGGAGAGAGTTTTCATCCTCTGTTGTCCGTGAGTCTTTTAATGTGACCATAAACAACTCCTGGGCGCCCGGCTGGTCTTCGGGGGAGGGACCCGCCCGCTTGCAGGCGGGTCTCTCCATCCGATGTTATACTTTAGAACTTGGCGGCCAGATCAATCTGGAGCCGCTTGTAGCTGGCGGAGTCATCAATCTTCTTGTCATCAATGAAGTAGGTGATGCCTGCCTGCCAGTTTTTGAGGATCTGATATTTGGCGCTGAGCTTGTGCCCTTTGCCGTCGGTGCCGCCGCCCCAGGAGTCGGAGTCAGCCAGCGCACCCAGCCAGGCATCTTTTTCCAGCCGGCGGTAGTTGTAGTCGAGCTCAAAGCTTCCGGGATCTTTGGCCTTGCCGAGGGTCAGACCGCCCATGTAGCCGCTCTTGTTGTCATCGGCTTCGGTATTGACGACGTACGAGCCATAGACTTTGACGGGCAACCCGATGTCAAAGCCGCCTTCGATGAAGGGCTCCACCGAGCGGAAGTCATTTGCGTAAAGGCTATTGGTGGTGGTTCCATCCACGACCTTGTCCAGCGAATTTCCATAGCCGCTGGCGGCGCCTTCCCAGTTGAGTTCCGTGGCCTTTTGTCCTTTGATGTTGTCAAAGAAGTAGTAACTGCACCCTCCCAAGACGTAGGATTTTTCCGAGGCCTTGAAACGCATGGCCATCTGGCCGCCATAGAGGCGGTTGTCGTCGCTGGCGGAGCGTTCATACAGCCAGAGATAGCCGGCATTGGCCAGCAGTTGGATGTCATCCCCGAGCTTGTAATTCAGCGCCAAGCCTTCTGGGGTGGCATCGCCATCCCAGATGTAATCGCCGACGCAAACGAAGGGGTTCTTCATTTTACCACCGGAGAAGGTGACGCCCTTGACCAGTTCGGGTCTCCAGGCAAAATACGCCAGGTCCAGGTAGATGCCCTTTTTGCTGAACACATCGGTCAGCGAGGCATTGCCTGAAACGGGATCGGTCTTGTTGCCCTTTTCGCCGCCGGTGGTCAGCTGGAAGCCGGCTTCGATTTCGTCGTTGATCTTGGGGAAGGCCCCAATGCGGGCGCGAATGCGGTCCCGCTGGCGGGCATCCTTGCCCTCTTCGTCAATGTGCTCAAAGCGATAGCGCAAATCGCCCTTGATCTTCATGTCTTCGTACCATTCCGCGCGCGCCGTCATGTTCACCGCGGACAAGACAGCGCAGAGTCCCGTCACTATTCGTTTCATTTTCTGAATCTCCTTTTTTGATGCGTTAAAAATTGCTGAATCGTTCACAAACCACCGGCCCATTGATCGTTGTTCGAACCACCTCCCTTTTATGTTCCATTCGGTCTGTATCGTTGGGCGGAGAGTGACGGGGGCGTGTTAGGCGGGTATTAAGAACCCGTGAGAAAACAGCAAAAATGCGGGATGGGGCGTGAGGTGTGAACGCCG
>CAZFSE010000247.1:0-4471 GCA_964521805.1 uncultured Verrucomicrobiota bacterium | reverse complement strand
TTGCATGACCACGCGGTCGCCCCAGCCCTCGGGAAGGGGGCTGGAGGCATGGACCAGGTCCCGCAACAAAATCTCGGGTCCGCTGACCAGGGCGGGATTGCGGATTTGCAGTGAGGAGCCTTGGGCGAGCCATGCGCTGGCGGCCAGCAGGGCGGCCGCTCCGGCGATCCATCTTGTTTGACTGTGCCTGTTCATGGGGGTCTCCCTCTTTCTGCGCCTGTTCCTTACCGTTTCAGATTATTGGCCACATCGAGCATTTCATCGCTGGCCCGGATGGCCTTGGAATTGGCCTCATAGGCCCGCTGGGTGACGATCATGTTGACCATCTCCTCGGCGGGGTTGACATTCGAGTGTTCCAGGTAGCGCTGGGCCAGGAAGCCCGCGCCGTTTTCGCCCGGGTTGTTCCCGGACTGGGCCGGGCCGCTGGATTCCGTGGGCTGGAACAAATTGCGCCCAATGGCGCGCAGGCCTTCGGGATTCGTGAAGAGGGTCAGCGTCAGGCGCGTCTTGGGCACTTGGGCGCCGTTGACCACGGTTGAAAAGGACCCGTCGCCCGCGATGGTGACTTCCGTGGTTCCCTGGTCGATGGCATCGAAGCCGGCCACCTTGTAGCCATCCACCGTGACCACCTCTCCGGCGGAGGTGGTGCGGAACGATCCATCCCGGGTATAGGCGGAGGTTCCGTCCGGCAGGATCACTTCAAAAAATCCGTCCCCCTCGATGCCGAGGTCCAAATCGCGCCCCGTTTCCTTGAGCGGGCCCTGCCGGAAGATCTTGGCCACTTCGACCACGCGGGTTCCGTATCCGATTTGCACGCCGGCAGGAACCTCTGCGTCCCCGCTGGTGGCGCCGGGGGTGGTCAGGACGGAGTAGAGCATGTCCTGGAACCGAACCTGGCTGGCTTTGAATCCGGCGGTGTTCACATTGGCCAGATTGTTGGCAATCATGTCCAGCGCCATTTGCTGGGCGCTCATTCCCGAAACCGACGACCATAATGCTCTTTCCATGACCTCTTCTCCTCTTGTTAAACCGGGCTATGCAAGTTGCTGAATCATTTTCCCCTGAACATCATCCTGCGAACGGATCATGCGCTGGCAGGCTTCAAAGGCCCTCATGCAACTGATCATCTCCGCCATTTCCGCAAAGACCGTCGTGTTGCTTTCTTCCAGGACGCGCCCCAGGATGGCTGTTTTTTCCGGCAGGGCTTCAGGCGGCATGCTGGCAGGCGCCTTGAACAGGGTGGGGCCCACCCGTTCCAGTTTGCTCAAGTCCGAAAAATGTGCGGTTTGAACCGTGTCGAGCACCCGTTCGCCCGCGCGGATGGTGCCATCGGGACTGACGCTGACGGTGGAGAGCAGGGTGCGGGGGGGGAACAGAATCTCGCCGGCGCGGCCCTTGACGGGGATGTTGCTGGCGTTCACCAGGCGGCCCTCGGTGTCCAGTTTGAATGAACCGTTGCGCGTGTAGTACTCCTTGCCATCCTGCTCGAGCACAAAGAAGCCGTCGCCGTGCAACGCAAAGTCGAGGGGGCGGTCGGTGGTTCGCATGGGTCCGGTCGTGAAATCCACCGTGATGGGGTCGAATTTCTCGCCTTCCTTCCAGTTGGTGTTCATGGGACGCGCCATGGCGTCGCGGAAGATCAGATCGAACAGCTTGTGATCCACCTGCAGGCGCCGGTATCCCGGCGTCGTGCTGTTGGCCAGATTTTCCGTGATGGCTTCCATCCGGTTCATCTGCCCTGCAATCATTCGAAAGGCCGGACTGTAGATTCCACTATTCATACTACGGCGGGTAGCACGATGGATGCCACTCGCACGCAGGGGCAGGTGAGGGAAGGGGGACCGGGCAGGTCAAAAAAAAGACAGACAGTCCAAAACGGGCGGGAACGGCGGAACCGGGGACGAGGGGCGGCAAAAAATGCCGCTTAACCGTTGAGCATTCGATCAAAGATGATGTTGGTGACCTGCAGAGAGGCCTGCAGGGGTTCATCCAGCGTGTCTTTGAAGGCTTGAAGCTTCTCTGCGCGCGGGGTGGTCAGGAGGTTAAGATCCTTGACGCTTTGCGACATCATCTGGCTGAGGTGGGAGGTGTTGGCCTGATCGCCACGAATTCCAGGGCGCGCAGGACGCACGGGTTGGTGGGTTTTGACCCCTTCCAACCGCGTTAACCGCTCGGGCATGACATGATCAGTTAGAGATTTTATATTCACGCTTTCATCCCCTGTTAGGCTACACCTATACTATCGTCATCCTGCGCATCCTCTTAACCCCAATTTACGGCCATAGCGTCTCTGCCAGGGCCTTACTGCATTGCGTGCAGACAAACGTCTGGAACTCTATGGGCGACCGCATCATGATTTCCAAATTGGTTTTGTCATACCCCCTGGCTCTTCGACTTTGCAGATAATCATCCATGGCCATCACCACCAGTTGCTCGGAGGCGTCATAGGAGGCCTCCATCTCCGCAACCACCTTGCCCGAGCTGGCCTCCACCAGCCCCAGGTACATCGCCAGCACTTGGGGCGGATGCAGGCGAAAGTTCTGCACTCTCACACATAGCACGTGCGATGCCCCGAGCAAACGGCCCAGCCGGGCCGCCTCTTGGAAGTCAAAAAGCCCCATGGTGGGCGCCAGATTGTCTTCCCGGACATAATCCGAAAGCGGCCCCAGCGGATCCACCTCAAAAATGGGTACGGGGACATGGTTCCTGAGCGATTTTGTGAGGATTTCCTTGAATTCCTGCTGGGAGATGTCGGGCAACTGGCTGAGGGGAGGGAGCACGACAACCTTTGCATCGCGCGGGGGAAGGAGGGCTGTATTGAGGTTGTACACCCGGGTCAGGGAAATTTTTTCCCCCGTGCCGGCCCAGTGTCCAAACGTGAAGCCGCGTTTTGCGACACAACCTGTGGCCAGAAAAACCAGCAGTCCGGCCGCCAGCCACACCCCCAAGCCCAGTATTTTCCATGTTTTCATGAAAGGAGCATCTCGAGTTGCTTAAAACGACAATTCCAAGAAGAAAACACCTTTTTCCAGCACCATGGGAATGACCATGGTTTGCACCTCTTTGGGTGGATCCAGATAATGGTTCTCGCCCACCACGACCGTGGGCAGGCCGATTTTAAAGTTAAAACCTTTTTCCTGCAGGCGCGATTTGGCGCCGCCAGCCACCATGTTGGCCAGTTCGCCTACAACGTCATGCACTTCGTTATCTTCCACCGGATCGCTTTCCTGCATGCCCATCATGGAACGAAAAATGATTTTGGCCAGCGCCATGGGGAACATCAGGGAAAGGGTTCCGGACTGCGTTTCGCCTGCCAGTCCGATGGTGCCGGATATGGAGCCGGAAGGACTGCCCTTTTCCTTGCCCTCGGCCTCCTCGCAGGTGAGGGGCATGAAGACCATGGTCTCAAATGTTTGTTTGGCGCTTTCCAAAAAAGAGGGAAGTACAGCTCTCACTCGGTCGTAGTTCTTCTCGCTCATGTGGTTGTCCTTGCTCTTCAAAAAATCAGGTGCTGTACGCCACATCCAGTTCGGCATGCCGGCCACAGGGGCACTTGATCTTGATGCCCTTGATTTCGGTTCCATTTTTGACCACTTCAACCTGAATATCCCCGGTTTTCTTGTCATCGCCAAGCTCTTGCCGGAGGGCCACAGGCTGGGGGGCCATGACCACACGGGAGGACGCAATAACCCCGCCGGAGGTTGATCTCGGGCGGCTCCGGGTGACCGTATGCGCGGAAATAATGCTGTCCGCCGGCACAAAGTATTTTTTACGGAAGACTTGATTGGTATCTTTCTCAATCGCCATGGTTAGCCTCCAAACAAGCTTTGCATTTTGCCTGCGAGCGTTTCTTCATTGAAGGGCTTGACGATGTAGGAGTTGACCCCCTGCATCAGGGCTTCCAAGACTTCCTCTTTTCCGCCCTCCGTGGTCACCATCATGATGGGAATTTTTGCATAATTTGGACTGGCCCGAAGCTTCTTGGCCATCTCCAGCCCGTCCATTTCAGGCATGTTCCAATCGGTGATGACACAATCGTATTGCTTGGCCTGAGCCTTGCTGAACCCTTCCGCGCCATTTTGAGCTTCTTCCACGTTGGTATACCCGATGCGCGAGAGGGTGAGCTTCATGATCCTCCGCATGGTGGATGAATCATCCACAATCAAAATGGATTTTGCCGCATTTTCTGATGGATCGCCCATTGTGATTACCTTCTATCTATTGTGATGTTGTCCTTATGACACCCCACTGTTACCGTCTCCTATGATACATCTACAACTCTTTGGAGTAAAACGAAAAAGGTCGTTTGCTCCGGCCATCGGTCTTGGGGCAATCCAGCTGTCCCAACCCGGTGCAAGCAGGACGCATTCCACGCTCCCCTTTCTCTTCAAGAACCTTGTAAAAGCTTTAACAACGCCTCCAAATCAAAGGGTTTTTGCAGATAAGCACAGGAAGAAGGCAGGAGGGCGGG
>CAZFSE010000246.1:0-4480 GCA_964521805.1 uncultured Verrucomicrobiota bacterium | reverse complement strand
CTATCAAATTTCTAATCAATCCAAATGCGGCGTACTTGCCGATAAATTGCCGATAACTTTCCGCCAGGCCGTAGGCTCTGGACCGTTTGGATGCCTGCGCCACCATCAGCCAACCCTCTGCAACCCATCCTTGGAAACTTTTTTAGGCGAGTGTTTCGAGTCTATGGGGTGGGACCCTGCGGGGAGGGCCGCGCCCGTCCTGTTGGGCGGCATTGATTCTTTGCCCGCCGACCGGTATAGTATGGACGGGAATACAACATGAAGCTGGATATAAAGATTTATGGAGATCCTGTTTTGAGGGAGCCTGCCGTGCCGGTGGAGACTGTGACGAAGGAACTCCGCGCGCTGGCCCAAGACATGATCGAAACCATGCATGCGTCCAACGGGGTCGGCCTGGCCGCCCAGCAGGTGGGGCGGACAGAAGCGGTTTTTGTGCTGGATGTGCCGGAAAGCTATGATCTTGACCCCGAGGGAAAACGCATCAATCCCGAGGTCAAGATGCCCATGGTGTTTTTCAACCCGGTCATTGTGAAAGCCTCCGAGGAAATGGATGCCTGCGAAGAGGGGTGCTTGAGTTTTCCGGAAATCAGCGTATCGGTCAGGCGTCCGGTGGACATTACGGTGCACTACATGGATATGAAGGGCACTCTGAAAAAACTGCATCTGAAGCAATTTGTGGCCCGTGCTGTTCAGCATGAGATGGACCATCTGAAGGCGGTGCTGTTGGTGGATCACATGAGTTCCATCAAGCGGATTGCCTTGGCCGGCCAGTTGAAGCGAATGAAAAAACGGGCACAGGGGGAGCGGGAAGAAAGTCTGTAAGCCCGCGCTTGCACGGTTCTTTGGAGGGGGTTGTCCGTGTTGTTTTGCGGCTTGCCGAAAATCTCAAATCCCTCCAGAATGGTACCGAAAAACATGGGGGTCTTTTTATGTCAGACATCCAAGTCACGTGCACAACCTGTGGCCAGGTCTTTGGCGTCACCGATCAAATGGGCGGCCTGCTGGCGGTGTGCCCCAATTGTTCCAAGCAGGTCAGCGTGCCCATGAGTTCGCGGCAACTGGAGTCCAAATCGTCCGTTCATGTCAAGCGCGATGCCAATGTGGACGGAGGTTTGCGATGTCCCTCGTGTGGCATGAGCCTGCCCAATGGGGCTGTTTTGTGCGTGCAGTGTGGGTACGATACCCGGATTGGGGTGAAGCGGGTAATTACACAGGGGGGCCATCGCCCGCTTCAAATGGCCTTGTGGGTGGCGGGCCTCGTTATTGTGGGCGGACTGGTGTATACCCTTTGGCTGAAGCCCTCAAGGACTTCGGCGCCGGTCGTTCAGCCTGCGCCTGCCTCACCGGTCGCGGAGGCGCCTGCACCGGTGTCGGAACCGCCCGCTGAATCCGCTCTTTCAGCGCCAGCTGAGCCGTCTGTTCCCGTGGCCGGGGTTGTCACTGACGCAGTGACATCCGCGGTGGCCACCACCACGTCGGTCGTGGTGGCGGAGGAATCGGACGAGTCCGCCGCACAGCGGGAAGCGGATCTTCGCCAGAAAGTTGAGATCTATCTGGACCGCACGCAACCCCGCTTTGCTGTGGGAGAGGCGGTGGCTCTGCGTCGTGCAAACGGCATCATGCACCGGGGTGTGTATGAAGGGGTTTCCAGCACGAATGCGGTGCTGGGCATGGGGACCAACCGGGTGGACGTGCCGTTTATGGTTTTGGACCAGCCCTCCCGGTTGCGTTGTGATGAGGCCTTCCGTTCCAAGTGGATTGAATACCAGGTACAGAGGCAGACTCGGGAGTCCGGGAAATTGTAGGAAAAGGGAAGACGAATGAGAAAATATTCCATGCGAATGTTGTTGGGTTGCTGGCTGTTAAGCGCGTTGGGCCTCCAGGCGGCCAGCTTGAAGAATGGCGGCTTCGAGATTGATTTCGGGACCCGTGGCGAAGGCAGTATGTGGGGGGATATGGGCGAAGCCTGGGGCGAGGCCTGGCAGGTCGAGGGCAAGACGGAGGGCCACCCGAAGGCCAGGATGGGCAGTCGCCTGCTTCTGCTCAATGTGCCTCCCAACTCCTGGAATGGTGCCTGGCAACAGATTCCCTGGAAAGAAAACCAGTCTTTTTGGGTCGAAGGGTATTGCTGGATTCAAGGCGGTGATTTGCCGGGCGACTGTGCGACCTTTCTGAAAGTCGAGTTCTTTGACGGGCTGGACCAGAAACTTGGAGAAGCGGAGAGCGAGCACCGCATGCTGGATACCAAGAAATCGTGGGTTCGGAATGAGCTCAAAGGAAAGACGCCCCCCAAGACTGCCGCTTTGCGGGTGGTGGTGGTGGCCGGCTCCAATCCGGATGGCCAGCCGCTCTTGAATCGGATTTATTGGGATGAAGTGGAAGTGAAAAAATGACAACACGAAAGCAGGGCGAGATGAAAAAGGACACCACTCCGCAAGCACTGGCGGCCACCCGTGAGAGCTTGTTACAGTCGTTGAATCTTTTGGACCTGATGGCTGATGAATCGGCCCCCGGCTATCTGAAATCCTTGAACAAGGCGTTTGTGGAAACTTTGCTGGCCGAGGCGGGGCTTCCCGAGGGGTTTAACGGGCTGTATCCAGAATTGTCCCGGCTGTTGGGGCTGTGCAGTCAGCAGGGAGGGCCTTTGGCCCGCGAGATCCTGCAAGCAGATGTGGAGATTCTGCAGAAGCTTAAAAAAACGGGCGAGGACCAGGTGCATGAGGGCCTCTTTGGCGCCCGCGAGGCGGGCTTTCCCGTGCGGCTTCAGGGATCCGTGGTGCATTGCGTGTGGACCGGAAAAGTGCTTAGCCGCCCCTTGAGTGCCGCCGACCGGAAGAAGCTGATCGAAGGCTCCGGGCTTCCGAAAAAAGAAGCGGAAGCCCTGGCCGATCAGGCCCCAGTGCTGGATGATGCCCAGATGGGGCGTGTCCTGGAGATGGTCCGCCGCCTGCGCAACGCCATCGAGCAGGCTCTGACTCATCATGTACGCGCGACGGAACTCACCCGGCAGTTGGTGCAATCGGAAAGGACACATTCCCTGGGCACGTTGTCCGGCGGTGTCGCTCACCATTTCAATAATCTCCTGTCCATCATCCTGGGGTATTCCTCCCTGGTGCTGAACCGGGGCAAGCTTCCATCGGAGGCTGAGGAGGGCTTGCACAAGATCTCTGAAGCCGCCCAGCGCGGGCGGCGCCTGACCGAGGAAGTGCTGGCCTTCCTGGGCAGTGAGGCCGAGGAGGATGTGCTCTGCCGCATTCACGACATGTTGCACAGCGCCCTGTCGCTCCTGGAGACCCAGATCAGCGCGGGCGTGCGCTTGGAAACGAAGCTGGAGGCCAAGCGGGATGACATCATGGCGCCCCCCGGTGCCATCCGCCAGATCCTGTTCAACTTGCTAAGCAACGCCGCGGATACTCTTTCCGCCGGTGGTGTTCTTTCGGTCAGTACCTTCAATTCCCCCATGAAAAACGACGAGGGGAAGGCGCAGGAGTTCTTCTGCCTCGAAGTGTCCGACAACAGCGTGCTGGCCGAGCCCGTGGCTCATCGTCCACACGAGCCTGCGGACCTCAGCCGCAAGGGCATGAAATTGTCGAGCCTTTATGGCTTGGTTGGCCGTCTGGAGGGGAGCGTCATCCTGCCCACGGAGGCTGGGTCCATTTCCCGCGTGCAGGTCTTTCTGCCCCTCGTGAGCGCAAAGAAGCAAGCCCAGGAAGCCGTCGAACCCGCCAAGGGCCGCCTGGCGCCCTGCCATATCTGGGTGGTGGATGACGATCCCATCTTCTGCGCCATGTGCCGCCAGCTTCTGCTGGACGAACGGCATACCGTTGAGCAGATGACCAGCGGACGTGAACTGCACGAGCGCTGGCAGAAGGAGGAGAAAAAGCCCGACCTGTTCATCATTGATTTCAGCATGCCAGAGTACAACGGCTTGCAGTTGTGCGAGTGGCTCAAGAACAAGGGCTCCCAGGCCCCGGTGATCCTGGTCAGCGGGTTTGCCCCCAGCCAGCCGGATATTCGCAAGGCGCTGAAGATGAAAAAGACGGCCTTCCTTCAGAAGCCGTTCACCTCGCGCGAGCTGAGCGATTCCATCAGCATGGCCATGGGGGAAACGCTGATTGGCGGATGAGACTTTCGGTGATCTTTTTTTCCTGGGTGGATTGACAGGGAAGAACCGGTTGCCTATAGTGCCCCCCATCCTTTCCGGGCGTATGGCTCAGTTGGCTAGAGCACTTCCTTGACATGGAAGGGGTCACAGGTTCGAGTCCTGTTACGCCCACCATCCTCCGCTCAATCCTGCTACGCAGGGTTGAGCTACGGATGGCAAGCCATCCCAGGTTGCAGTGCAAATTGGAATGCCCCGGCGTAGCCCGCAGGGCGAAGCCGGGCAAGAACGTACAACACAAAACGCGCATTCATTTTTTATTAAAAGAGCAACAATGTGTCCGAAGCGGCACGGAACCAATCCTTCTTTATATTTAAC
>CAZFSE010000245.1:0-4482 GCA_964521805.1 uncultured Verrucomicrobiota bacterium | reverse complement strand
CCCGCCAACTGGCGTCCGGGCGAAGATGTGATTGTGCCCCCGCCGGGCTCCTGCGGCGTGGCCAAGGATCGTACGGAAAATGCCGATCCGGATGTAAAGTGCCTGGATTGGTTTATGTGTTTGAAGAAGTGCCCGAAATAAGGCGCGGGAGACGGGGCGGGAAGGCTTTCTTCCCGCCCCATTTCCAGGTAGTATTTCCCCATGCGCATTGCCCACATGGCCCAGTTGCTGAAGACGGAAATCGTCGAGGTCACGGGTTGCACAGAGCCGGCCAGCGTGGCGTTCGCGTTCTTGACGGCGCGGCGGCAGTTGAAAAAGCCCTTTGACCCGCTGACCGTCACCGCCCGGCTGGCGGCCTCTCACGAGGTGCTTCGCAATGCCTCTACGGCGGTGGTCCCGTTCTTGAAACGCCGGGGTTTGCGGACGGTTGTGGCGGCGGGGCTTTCCTCCACGGCGGCGGAGTTTAATCTGTTCCCCAGTCTTTTGCGCCCGGTCTTTAACAAGTTGCTGGGCCTCAGAAGCTGGCTGGAGGTGGCTTCGTTGCCGCGCAAGGGGGTGTATATCCGGGCGGTATTGTCCACGCCGGATGAACAGGTGGAGGTGGTGGTGCAGGGCCGCCATAATGAAGTCATGCGCATCGTGCTCAACGGGAGGGTCCTGTTTCGGCACGAGCCATTCAAAGCGCCCGCCTTGAGCCTGCCCGTGATTTGGCAGGCGGTCCGCAAGCGGTCTCCAATGCTGGAAGGCCTGGCCCGGGATTTTGTGGTGCGCCAGGTGCGTGGGCGGGCCTCCCAGCCGTTGCCGGATCGTGTGGCGGCGCTCATTCGTGCGCGCATGTGCGGATCGTCTTCGCCGGTCATGACACTGACCGGGTCCGGCAACCAGGGCATTTTTATTGGGGTCCCGTTTTATGATCTTTACCGAAAGCGCGGGGAGGCCATCCTGCCATCCGTATTGCTTTCTCTGTTGGTGCAAATCTTTTTGAGTGAAAAGCGCAAGCGGATTTCTGGAGATTGCGGCCTCGCCACCAAGGCGGCGCCCGCGCTGGCGGCGGGGCTGGCGCATGCACAGGGTTTGGATGAACAGGCGATTCGGGGTGTTCTGGAAAGAGTGTCCAACCGTCTGTGCCAGATGAAATGTCCGGGCGCTTTGCCGAGTTGCGGGCCAAAGGCCCGCCGGGCTCTGCAGGTGGTTCTGGAAACCGTTCGCAGGGCAGGGGAGGGGTGACCCGTTGCAGGATGTCCGCATCACGGTGGTGGTGGATAATCATGCCCGGCCGGGGTTGTTGGCGGAGCATGGGTTGTGCTTCTGGGTGGAGACCGCGTCCGGCGCCGTTTTGTTTGACAGCGGGCTGGGCGAGGCGTTGCCTCACAACAGCCAGGTCTTGAACATTCCGCTGGCTTCCGCGAAGGCCGCGGTGTTGAGCCATGGCCACTATGACCATACAGGCGGACTGCCATTTTTTCTGGAGCAAAATCAGTCCGCACCGGTTTATCTGCACTCGGAGGCTTTCGTGCGGCGCTATAGCATCCGGGAAGGGAAAGCGCGTTCCATCGGCATGCCGGATCCTGTCCGTGAACAGCTTCTGGGCCTGGAAGAGCGCCTTCGATGGGTTGCCGCTCCGGTCGAGATTCTGCCGGGTCTTCACCTGACCGGACCCATTCCCCGAACGAACGATTTTGAAGATGTGGGAGGCCCATTTTTTCTGGATGAGCAGGGCCTGCAGGCCGACACGATTCCTGACGATCAAGCCCTGTGGATCGAGCATCCCGCCGGACCCATCGTGGTGCTGGGTTGCGCGCATTCAGGTGTGGTGAACACCTGCAACTACATCCGCACGTTGAGCGGCGCGGATCATCTTCAGGCCGTTGTGGGGGGCTTGCATTTGAACGCGGCTTCAGCGGACCGGCTTGAACGGACCGCGCACGCTTTGGAGGCCTTCAAGATGGGGCGGCTGGCACCATGCCATTGTACCGGCGCGGAGGCGGTGCATTTTCTGCAACAGCGCATGCCCGAGTGTGTGATAGGATGCGCCGCGGGGCAGGTGATAACTTTTACATAGGATGCCGGATGAAATTCAAAAAAGTAGAGCTTGAGGAGAATCATCGCTGTTTGCTGGAACGGGAACGTGCGCACAAGAAGAATGGCTATGACAGCCGCCGGGCCGTTCAGTTTGTCCTGTCGGAGGCGCGTCCGCTGGAAGGGCGCATTTTGGATGTGGGGACGGGCAAAGGGCGCCTGCTGGTTGAGCTGGCCAAACGTGCTGGGTGCCGAGTGACAACCGTGGATGCCGACGCGGGGGAGCAACGGTTTGCCCGCATGAATGCCACGGTGGCCGGGGTTTCAAGCAGGATACGCTTCATCACCGCGGACGCCGCGGAACTGCCCTTCAAGCATCCATCGTTCGATGCCGTGATCTCCATGAACGCCCTGCATCACATGGACAACCTGGAGGGCGTGCTGAAGGAGCTGGTGCGTGTTCTCCGGCCTGGTGGCAAGCTGGTGCTGGCGGATTTTGATGCGGCGGGGTTCCGCCTGATGGACCGCCTGCATCGCAAGGAGGGGATGGTGCATCGGCACGTCCCGTATCGCTGGGCGAGTGTCATGGCTTTTCTGCGTGGCAAGGGATTCAAGATTCGGAAGGTGCGTGGACCTCATGTCGAGGTGCTGGTGGCTGAAGGGCAGTAAGCGGGAGATGACGGGGGCATCGGAATCGGCTTGCGGTGAAAGGGAACATTCTCTTTCCATTGGGTTGCGGGCGAAGTCCGTACGGCGATTACCCCAACGGGGGGATAGACAAGCGTTCCGAAATATGAGAAGGAACAAATAAATGTGGGGTATTGTTGAATGCGAGACTTGGTAAAAGGGGTTCGTAGTGCTTGAGAGATCAGAGATTGAACAGGGCGTACGGCATGTATCGGAGTGAGCAATGCCTGAGATCAGTCGCTTTTTGGGAGTTGTGATCGCCATCTACTGGCAGGAACATGGTGTGCCCCATTTCCATGCGAAGTACGGCGGTCAACGGGCGTCGTTTGCGATTGACGATTTGAGGTTGTTGGAGGGTGTGTTACCCCCGCGCGTGACAGGATTGGTCTTGGAGTGGGCGTCATTGCATCGCGAGGAGCTGATGACGGACTGGAATCTGGCCATGGGAAAAAAGCCGTTGCGCCCCATCGAGCCGCTGGTTTAGGAGCTTGAACCATGCATTACGTTGCAGAAGTAGAATACGAAGCTGGCTATCGTCTGCGTTTGACTTTCGAGGACGGCAGTCGCCGGAGGGTTGACTTGGCGCTTCATCTAGACGGCGAGATGTTTGAACCCTTGCGCAAGATCGGCCTGTTCCAAACGGCCCGATTGAATCCTGACATTGACACCGTCGTGTGGGACAACGGTGCAGACATGTCACCTGACTTCCTGTACGAAATCAGCGAGCCGGTTGACGACGCATCGGTCCTTAAAGTAGCCGAGGAACGGGCAACGTACGGTTGCAAGGATGACGCGGGGAGCATGAAGGCATGAGCAAAGAGAATACAACGGCATGTTGTCCGCTTGCCCGGTGCTGACACTCCAACAAGAAAAAGGGTTCGTTGAACCTCAGTAAAAAAGTTCTAAGCCTGTGTGGCTGGTTATTGCTCTGCTTCGCGGCGTCGTCGCCCGGGGCATTGTTCATGCCTGGGGAGTGGTATGCTCAGCTGAACAAACCCGCGTGGAACCCGCCGGCGTGGGTGTTCGGTCCGGTGTGGACGGCGCTCTACGTGATGATGGCCGTGGCGGCGTGGCTGGTCTGGAAGCGAGGCGGGTTTGTTGCGCAACGCCGGCCGCTGGCGCTGTTCCTCGCACAACTCATGCTGAATGCCTCATGGACTCCGTTGTTTTTCGGACTGCACTGGTCCGGCGTGGCGTTTGCGGAAATTATCCTGCTGTGGCTGGCCATTGCGTGGACCATCGCGGCTTTTTGGCGCGTGAATCGCGTCGCCGCCGGTCTGCTTGTTCCGTATCTGGCGTGGGTAAGTTTTGCGGCGGTTCTGAACGGCGCATTGTGGAGGCTAAACACATGAGGCGACGGCGTGAGGGATGAAGATGACGGCCGCTCTTCCGAGGGAGCAGAGCGAGCCGGGATTCTTGCCGGAAAAAAGTTCCAAGGATTGGAAACTTTCAGGAAAAAGTTTCCAATGCTTGGAAGATTTTCGGGCGAGTTTTCCAATGTTTGGAACTTTTTCAGAATGACTTCTGAGCTTTCTGTGGCCCTTCAATCTCCTTCCTTTTCTTCATCCGTGCGCCTATATTGGGATCCATGAGCGCGATTCGTCAGACGTTAAAGAAGCGGTTTGGCACACCTGAAGAGCAACCCCGATTGCGGGTGATCTGCAGTACCGTGGGTCCCGGAAAGGCCCGGTTGCTGGCCTTGATTGAGGAAACGCAATCCATCAGCAAGGCGGCGCGGCAGATGAAGATCAGCTACAAGCGGGCCTGGCAGTTGAT
>CAZFSE010000244.1:0-4492 GCA_964521805.1 uncultured Verrucomicrobiota bacterium | reverse complement strand
GCGCGTCAGCTTGGTCCCTCCGCAAGGCAGTCCCGGCTTTGCGGGACGGGCCCCGAAGTATCGGGATAAACGAGGTCAGGGCTGGACTTTTGTCCGCCCTGACCGAAGCAACGCCGCGGAGGGGCCAAGATCACGCGCGATTTGCTTCGCCCCGCGAAAACGAGTCAGGCCGCCTACGTCTCCGTCTGAAGGAGAGATGAGTATGAGTCGAGGCGGCAGGAAATGCTTCGATACGCCCGGCGCGTAGCGCCCCGGCGGCTCAGCATGACAGACGGGTCTGACCGGGACCACGGTCAGCTCTGCCGCCGCACAACACGGGGCTTGCTCCGGACACGATCCCCCTTTATGGTGCCTGCATGAAAACTGCCTTGCGAATTCAATGCTGGGTGGGCCTGTTTCTGGTGGCTTCCTTCCTTGGAATGGGTTCCACGGTGTGCGCGCTGGATATTTACCTGATTCGCCATGCTGAATCCATGGGGAATGTGACCGGCGATTATTCAGAAGAAAATCAGAATACCTTTTCTCCGAAGGGCCTGGAACAAGTCGCGGGCGTTCCGGAAAAGCTCAAAGGGTACACGTTCGACAAAATCCTGGTCAGCCCCACCTGGCGAACGCAAATGACGATTTTGCCGTATCTCAAAGCCGCCCAGCTGAAGGCGGAGATCTTTCCGGAGATCGAGGAATTGGATTGCGGGATCCATGGGAATGAAACCCCCTCGGAATCGCTGAGCCGGGAAACGCCCGTCCAAATTGTAGCGGAGGGGCAGGACTGTTTCACCGAGACGCCCGACCTTCTGCGCTACGATCCGCGCAACAAGGAGGACGGCCTGGCAATTCTTCAACTGGGAGTGGAGCTATTGAAGGAGCAATTCGGAGGGACCGAGGCATCCATCCTTCTGGTGACACACTCCTGCACCGGTGGGCGGTTGCTGGAGCTGTTGCTGGGCCTGAAGCCCAAGGGCATGCTCAGCCCCAATAACGCCGCGCTTTCGCACCTGCGGCAAAAGGACGATGGCACCTTTGAATTGCTGATGTATAACGACGAGCCCATCACCCCCTTCCAAAAAACCCTGTTGTTTGGATTTGATGCCGGGGTTCTTCCGGGATTCATAAACCTGGCGGGCACCTGGAAGCTGGCCCAGGGCGATAACGCGGAATGGGCCATGGAAGAATTGGACGATGCGGATTTTCTGGATACCGAGGTGCCGGGCGGCTGGGAGAAAGATGCCCTTCCGGACTATGATGGCGTGGCCTGGTACCGGTTGAAATTCACCGTCACCCCCGAGCAGAAGGCCGCCTGGGGTGCCGCCCCGCTGGTCCTGATTTTGGGCGCCGTGGACGATGCCGAAGAGACCTTCCTCAACGGCCACCGAATCGGCGCCATGGGGAAATTCAGCCCCGAAAAAGTGACGGCGTGGAACCAGCCCCGCCTCTATCCAGTGCCCGGCGAATGGCTCTCCGAGAACAACGTGCTGGCCGTGCGCGTGGATGACTGGGGCGGAGGCGGAGGCATCTGGCGCGGCCCGGTGGCCCTTGGCCCCGCGGCGGCGCTGAATGCCCTGGCCCCCTGACCGGTTCTCTTAGGGGGCACCCCAATGCACCAGGAGCTTCTGGACTTCCTCGCTTTGTCGTGAGCAGGACAAGCCCTCGCACGTTTGCAGGAAGGACTCCCTCACCTCCTTGCGGCGGCTGGCCAGCTCTTGCGCATCAATCCGCCCCTCCGCAAAAAGCGCTTGCGCCGTCTCCAACTGGGATTCCGCCAAGCGAAAGGCGGATTGCAATAAAGGAGGGATTTCGAGAATGCCCAGATAGTCCCTGATTCGCCGCTGTTCTTCTGGAGGGAAGCTGTGCATGAGCAGGCTGATTGTTTCGCTGGAGGGGTGGAGCAAGGTGACCTTGGCGCCATCCAGCGCCACTGGCACCGCCTCCAGCGCATGCCCGGCGGCGTTGGTCCAGGTCTCCGCCCGCGCGCCAGCCGCCCCCAGCAAAAAGGGGAGGATGAATCCCGCGCCGGCCCGCACCGCCCTGCTTCGCCATCCGGCACGAATCATCGGAGAATCTCCAGCCGGTAGAGCTTGAATGAGTTGGTGGGCGTGACATAGAAAAAGGCCGGGCCGCTTAGCGAGGCCGTGCTGTCCGTTCGTTCGGTGCCGCTGGGGCTGGTGTGGAATGGGACGCGCGACCAGTCAAAGGGCTGGCCGGGCGATGAAGGGCTTTTTTGGGGCATGGTGTCTCAATTTTTTCCTCTCTGCAATCATGGCTTGATTTGTTCTACGCCATGTGATAAGCGCATCTCGACAACTGAATATTTTTTAGCTTCGTTCGCGAAGTCCTGGACCAAAAAACAACCACATTGAGGCGTTAAGTCTCAATTCAACATCGGGATTCGTGCTGCGGGCGCTCCCTCGGGAGCGCCATTCCGCATGCCGAACCTATGTTGAGCCCCGTGGTTGGGGTTTTGGTGGGTTATGGCGTTGTAAATGGCGACTCCCGTTATTGTTACGGGAGACTGAACGTACAAAAGGGGGAGGTTCAGCATGAGTCGGTTCTCAAGGGCAGGGTTGTTTCGTTTTGTTGTTCTGGGGTTGTTCAGCAGTCTTTCCATTGCCGTCTTGGCGCTCACCACCACACCGGAAAAGGCCAAGCCTGTAGATCCCGCCGCGTACGAGGAGATGATGGCGGCGCAGGTTCTGGATGTGGCCGATTTGGGGGCGTTCTTTGAGGAGGCGATTGATCTATTTCGTTTAATTGCTCCACCCGATCCCGACTTTATACTCCAACAACCGTGTGGCCCGATCCTGCCGTTCTCCTGGAAGTCCTTCCCTCCAGAATTCGTAAAAAATCTGGTCCCGGACTATGAGAACAGTGTGCCGGTTTATTCGGTTGTGATCATGGAAGACCCGATTTCTCGCGAAACGGTGTTTGCGACGCTGGCGGGAAAACGTCTCTTTTCTCTGCCACCAGAAAAAGGCTATGACCCGTTTTCGTATGTGCAAGCTCTGTTCCCCGCGTTGTACTCCGGGCAGTATTCCGCTGAGCGGGTGGATTATCTTAAGCGTCTGTATGATCCGTCGAGGGTTCGGCTCATCGCGAAGCTGATTCCCTCGGAATATGTGGAGCCGTATCTGTATGTGGCCACCCGGCTGGCGAAGACGGAAACTATTTCGAGCCAGCGCAATGGGCTGTTGAGGTCGCCGGAATCGGCCAGCAATATTGTGCTGGAGGCAATGGTCAAAACCACCAATGGCCTGCGTATCTCGATTGGCTACCCGGATGCCTTCACCAATCGCCTGGATGTTTTCACAAGTTCGGATTTGATGGGCGAGATCTGGAGCATTGCGGTGCGGGATCTTTCCACGGCGGGCACGAATGAGATCACTTGGGTGGCACCGTATTCGGATTGGCCGGTACGCTTTCTGTGCGCGGCGAATGCGGATCTGGATTCGGATGGCGATGGCTACCCGGACATGCGGGAGGTGATGGTGTATCAGACGAACCCGAATGATCCAACCTCGCGCCCGGTGAGGGTCTCGGGGGTGGTGAGTTATGACGGTCCTGAGACGGGGAGCGTGCAGGTGTTGCTGGTCACGGCGGAGGAGAGCTGGGCGCTGGGCAAGTCGGTGGTGTTGCCCGGCCCCGGCGCGTACACGAATGATGAAGTGGGCAATTTTCAGAGCTATTGGGTGAAGGCGTTCCGGGATGTGAACGGAAGCTTTGCCCGCGACGCTTGGGAGCCCTGGGGTGTGTTCAGCACGAATGCGCTGTATGTCACCGGGGACGTTTCCGGGATCAACATCGTGATGAAGGATGAGGCGTCTTTATGGGGGACGATTTCGTACGAGGGATCCGCCACGGGGAATATTCATGTTCTGGCGGTGACAGCATCCAACAGCTGGCAGAGCCCGTATAAGCGGGTCATTTCTTGGGAGCAAGGCATGCCAGAGCAAACCGGCGGCACGACCTATGTGAGCTTTCCGCTGAACTTCTCGATCATGGGCCTCCCCGCCAGCAATTACTGGATACGGGCGTTCATGGATGAAAACTACGATGGGGAATACACGCATCTTGAGGCGGCGGGGCAGTACGCCGCCAACGCGATTCCCGTCAGCAACCGGATGACCGGGATCAATTTCACGCTGGCGCAGGACAGCGATGAAGACGGAATGCCGGACTGGTGGGAGTTGGAGCACGGGTTTGATCCTCAAAATGCCGATGATGCCCTGGAGGATCGGGATGGGGATGATGCGGCAAACTGGAAGGAATATCTCTTTGATCTCGACCCGGACAATCCAGACAGCGATGGTGACGGACTTCCTGATGGCTGGGAAATTCGGTATGGGTTTGATCCGAAAAGCGACGATTCCACCGGTGATCCGGACGGCGATGGATTGTCCAATTTGGAGGAGTTTCAACGGGGAACCCACCCGAATAATCCGGACACGGACAACGACGGCATCAGCGACGGCCCGAATGCGGTGGGAAGCATTTTCGC
>CAZFSE010000243.1:0-4518 GCA_964521805.1 uncultured Verrucomicrobiota bacterium | reverse complement strand
GACAAAAGTCCAGCCCTGACCTCGCCCAGACCGCAAAGCCGGTCTTGCCTTGCGGTGGGACCAAGCTGACGCGCCCCGAATAGTCGGGGCATGCTCTTGCTTCGTATTCCCCGCGAAACCCGAGTCAGGCCGCCTATTGCCAGCTTGCCTGTCGCTGTCGCTCCGGCAAGATAAGAGCTTTCGTCCACGTCTCCTCCTGTTCGTCTCCATATTTTGTGCCCCGTCCCTGATACAATCTGCAGATCCTCCATCCTATTTTCATGAACGTATGTGGAAGCTTACACTCAGGCCGCAACCCTTTCAGGGTTGAGGATTCTCTCGTAATGGGGACCCAGGGTAGTCCCTCAGTAGCGGGCAACCCTGGGCTAACAGACTCAACACCTTTGGTGTTGGACAAAATTCAGACTTCTTGATCTCGGGAGGGAAAGCGTGCTGTTTTCCAACGAGATCAGCAACGAATGAAAAGAAAAGCCCTGGATTTATCTTCTTCCCAATTCGTTGCTTTTCTCATTCGTTGCCTGCCCTGCCGAAGGGGGGCCATCCATCCCCGCGCCGGCTTCACCGATTATTTTGCTCGCGGCTATGAAACAAACAGGACGAGGCGAGGACGAAAGCTCTTATCTTGCCAGCGCCCGGGGGCGGCAGGAGATGCTTCGACACGCCGGGGTGCGCATGCGCTCCGGCGGCTCAGCATGACAGATGGGTTTGACTGGGAACAGATGTGTCCCACGGCAGTCTACGGATAAATTCCGCGCAACTTGACGGCGGTGGCCACGCGGCTGACGGCCAGGATGTAGGCGGCCATTCGCATGTCGCACTTTTCCCGTTCGGCAATGGCCACGACATCACGAAAGCCCTTGGTCATGATGCGGGTGAGCTCCTTGTGGATGTCGTCCAATTGCCAGAAATGCGCCTGCAGATCCTGCACCCACTCGAAGTAGGAAACGGTGACGCCGCCGGCGTTGGTCAGAATGTCCGGCAACATGAAGACCCCTTTTTCCCGGAGGATGGCGTCGGCCTCGGGCGTGGTCGGCCCATTCGCGCCTTCCGCAATAATCCGGGCCTTGATCTTCCTGGCATTTTTGGCCGTGATCTGGTTTTCCATGGCGCAGGGCGCCAGGAGTTCGGCCTCCATCGTGAACAGTTCCTGATTGGCTTGTGCGCAATCGGCCACGTAATCGCCGCCCTTGAAGCCCTTGAAGGAATGAGTCTTTGATTGTTTGAAATGTTTCAGCAGGGCCTCAATATCCAGCCCTTTCGGATTGAAGAGGCCGCCGGAAATGTCCGTGACACCCACGATCTTACAACCGATCTCGTGCAGGCATTGGGCGGTGGCGCTCCCCACGTTGCCGAAGCCCTGGATGGCCACCCGGCAATCGCGGTGGGCGATGTTGAGATGCTTCAGCGCTTCCTGGACGACGATCATGGCGCCGCGTCCGGTGGCGGTCAGGCGGCCTTCACTGCCCCCAATGTCAATGGGCTTGCCCGTGACCACGCCGGGCGCGGAATAGCCGACGTTCATGGAATAGGTGTCCATGATCCAGGACATGACCTGCGGGTTGGTGTTCACATCCGGCGCGGGAATATCCTTCTCAGGGCCGATGATCAGGGAGATTTCCGAGGTGAAGCGGCGGGTCATTTTTTCAATTTCGGTCAGCGACATTTTTTGCGGGTTGCAGACCACGCCACCCTTGGCGCCGCCGAAGGGGAGCCCGACCACCGCGCACTTCCAGGTCATCCACATCGCGAGCGCCTTGACTTCATCGAGGGTGACATCCGGGTGATAGCGAATGCCGCCCTTGGCCGGGCCGCGCTCGAGGTTGTGTTGCACCCGGTACCCCTCAAAAACGTTCACGGACCCGTCATCCATTTGAATGGGGATGGAGACGATCAAGGCGCGCTTGCAGTGCCGCAGTTTGGCGTGGATGTTTCGATCCAGGTTTATTTTTTGCGCAACGGCATCCAGTTGATGGCAGGCCATTTCCCATGGGTTGAATGCGGACATTGTTCGCCTCCTATGTAGAACGGTTGCTCAAGCCCCTTATGAACAGAACAAGGATACCCCCGTCACCCGGTTTTGGAAAGAGGGTTGAGGGTTCAGGCTTGATTGTTTGGTGCCAAAGGGTATAAGTTGCCCCCATTCATTGGTTTGATGAAGGACAAAGGAGCAGTCATGGCAGGAACGAAAGAAGATCTTATTCAGGTGGACGGGGTGGTCACCAAGGTGTTGCCCGCCACCATGTATAGGGTCAAGCTGTCCAGTGGACACGAGATTTTGGCGCATATTTCAGGCAAGATGCGCAAGCATTTCATCAAAATCACCACCGGCGACCGGGTTACGGTGGAGATGTCCCCCTACGATCTGGAAAAGGGCCGCATCACCTTCCGGCATCGCACCTGACCCTCCCCGGCTGGGTCCTTGTTCTCCTTGCATGAGGCGGTTTTTCAGATAAGGTACACCCATGAGACCCCTCTCCCTAGGCTCGGCTTATGTCCGCCTGCTCAAGAAGCAGGAGATCTCCCTCGCTGAGCTCTACAAGACGTTTGCCGAAAAGATCCCTGAAGACCGCGGTTTGTGGAACCAGTTGGTGGTGGAGGAGCGGGCTCATGCCGAAGTGCTGGAGCGGCTCAATGGCCTGCTCGAGGCCGGCCAGGTTTCCTTCCGGAAAGGTCCATTCAACACGGCTGATGTATACGAAGTGCTGGAACACCTCCAGGTCAAGAAAGCGGAAGTGGAGCGCGCAGGCATTGGCGCCCTCGAGGCGCTGAAGTATGCGCTGGCCGCCGAGCAGTCCTTGATCGAGCGTGGTTTTTTTATGATCTTCCAGGAGGAAGCGCCGGAGATCAAAGCAGAGTTCACGGCGTTGCAAGAGCACACAAGACAGCATAGCGAACGGATTGCCCAGGTTTTAAAAGCAAAGAGCGCCGCTCTTGAACGGGGCCCGGCGCCGCCTGTTGGCGGAAAGGAAGCCGATGAATGACAAGGTAGTGGAGGCTCAGCGCGACATCATTTCCGCTTTGTCCCGCTGGGAGTTGACGATTGCGGAATTGTATGCCCAATACGCCGAGCGGTTTCCCGAGAAGAGCGTCTTCTGGAAAAAGATGGAGAAGGAGGAGCGGGGCCACTCCGCCATGCTGGAAACCTTGCTGGTGAAGTTGGATCAGGGAGCGCTCTTTTATAATCTAGGCCAATTTGATTGGGATGGCCTGGAGAAAGAAATTGCCATTATTCTCAAGGCGCTTGCGGAGGCCAAGGAGGATGAGCCCCTGACGCTGGAGCAGGCTTTCCTGCAGGCGGTGAAGATTGAGAGTTCCATGCTGGAGTCCTCCTTTTATTCCACGGCCCAATCCAGCGACCCCGTGTTTAAGCATGTCGCGGCGGCTTTGAGCAAGGCGACCAAACAGCATTTCCTGGAGTTGCAAAAGCAGTTGCAGGAGCTGATGGCGGGGTAAGAAGTCCGCCTTCCCGGGCGTCGGCGTGGGGTCCCCTTCGGCCTGCCTTTTCCGGAACGCATGAACCGGGATGCGGGAGGGGCGCCGGCTTACGTCAGGCGCAGGTTCCGCAGGCAGGTGTTGAAATCCGCCGGGATGGGCGCGCTGATGCGGATGACCTCCCCGGTGGCGGGGTGGGTGAAGACCAGGCGGAAGGCGTGCAGCATCTGGCGAGGGATGTCCCTCAGCTCGGGCGCCAAGGCATGGCTGGAGGCATGCTGTTTCTCCCCGAGCACAGGATGATTGGCGGCTTGCAGATGCAGGCGGATTTGATGGGTCCGCCCCGTGTCGATGGCGATCTTCAAATGCGAGGCGAGGCCCCGCGCGGCCAGCAATTGGATGCGGGTTTTCGCGGGCTGGCCTTCGATGGGGGTTTCGATTTGGCGGAGCTTGGCGGAGACCTTGCCCGCGACCAGGGCATGGTACACCTTGGTGATGAGGCGGTTCTTGAACAGGGGGATCATCGCGTCGCGCGCGGCGGGGGTTCGGGCAAAGAGGAGGCATCCAGAGGTGTCCCGGTCCAGCCGGTGAACGGCGCAAATTTCCGGCTCGTTGAATTGGGTTTGCAGGGCTGTTTCAGCGCTTTCGGGGCCTTCGGAGAGCACGCCGGGCGGCTTGTTGATGGCCAGGTACTGGGCATCTTCATACAGCACGCGAAGCCGCTGGGGGGTGCGTGGGGCTTCGGCGGGCAGGTGAATTTCGATTTGGTCGCCCGCGCGCAGTTCATGCCGGGCCATCCAGACCCGCTGGCCGTTGACGAAGACCATGCGGTCGTCGCACAATTTCTTGGCCTTCTTGCGTGAGGCCTTGAGCTGGACGGAGAGAAAATCAATGAGTTGAAGGCCTTGCTGGCGTTTTTGGATGACGTATGTTTTGGGTTGCATGAGAGGAGCCTACCAGCTGGAAGGGTCCCGCATCAAGCCCGGCAGGCATTCCATGGAGAAGATTTTTCACAGCCCGGTGTGCCGCACCCAAACGGATTGAATTCTGGGGCTTGGAGATGGGCGTGATGGGAGCCAGCCTGCG
>CAZFSE010000242.1:0-4537 GCA_964521805.1 uncultured Verrucomicrobiota bacterium | reverse complement strand
GTGGAACAGGACATACGCCAGCTTTCTGCAAGAGGACAAGCAGGCCCAATGCCTCACGTGGAGAATGGCTTTTTGCCGGTCCAGCGCAACCCCCGGTCGGAGATCTGCGCGTAGGCCCGGGTTCCGGCGAGGGACAGAAGCAGTCCGGCCCAGTGCTGGAGGTGCCAGGGCTGAAGCCGTGCGGCGCGCGCAAAGGCGCCTGCACCCTCGCGGCGGCGGCCCATCCGGCAGAGGCCATCGCCCAGATGATTCCAATGCCCGGCGGCCAGATTCTTGTGCCGGGCGAAATCTTCGGCGTGTTTCTCCACCACCCCCCGCAAGGAGTGCAGGTATCGTTCTGTTTGCGCGGAAATGCTATCCGCCCCAATCTCCGAAATCACCAGCGGCTCATCCACAATGCCGAACGGATAGGCCTTGGACAGCCGCAAAAACAGGTCCCAATCCTCCAGGGGTTGCAGGGATTGGTCAAAAAGCCCCACCGTGGAGAAACATTCCCGGCGGACCACCGCCGCCTGGGTGGTGACAAAGTTGCCTTTCAGCAATTCGGCATGAATATTCCCTTCGCGTTGCACGATCTTGGGCGGCGGGGAATATCGCTCCCGTCCCTGCTCAATCCGGATAAAGCCGCAATACACCACGCCCAGCCTCTCCTCCGCGGCTTCAAAACGCGCCATCTGCAAAGCCAGTTTTTCCGGACGCCAAAGGTCGTCGCTGTCCTGAAAGGCCACCCATTCCCCCCGGGCCAGTAAAAGGCCCGCATTGCGCGCGGCCCCCGCCCCGCCATTCACCGCTTGGCGGTGGTAGTGGATGCGGGAATCCCCAATGCCCGCCACCACCTGCGCCGTGTCATCCGTGGATCCATCGTCCACCACCAGAATCTCAAAATCCTGGAAGGTCTGTTGCAGGACGCTCTCAATGGAGCGCCGGATGGAGCGCGCCCGGTTGTAGGTGGGGATCACCACGCTCACGCGCGGATGCGCCCCTGGCTGATGCGGGTGGCCAGAATTCATCATCGTATTCATGCGTTGCCCACACGGCTCATGGCCGGACTCCTTGAACCGCCCACGGAACCGTACAACGGCTTTATACACGCTCAAGCCCATAAAGGATAGCCCCCACCCCGCCCAATAGGGCGCATGGAACGGGCGCAAACGCGCCGCGCAAAGGTAATACCGGCGGCCTTCCGCTTTGAGTCCCGCGCAATAAAACCGATGCGCGATGGTTCCATAATGCCGGGCCAGCAGGCACGGACGGCGCTCAAAATCCGCCGAGAACTGCTTCAGGATGCGGATAAAGGCACGGGCATACGCCTCATGCCGGACCGACACGCTGTCCGCGCGAACGCGGGAAAAATACAGGACGTCCGGAATGAACCGAAACCGGCAGACGCGGGCCATGCGCAGAAACAGCTCCCAATCCACCAGCACCTGGAGCGATTCATCAAAACCGCCGCACCGGTCAAACAGCTCACGCCGGATCAGGGCCGTCGGCATGCCCACCAGGTTCCCCGACAGCAGGGCGTCAAAAAGATCTCCGCTGGTTGTGGGCGCGGATTCCGGAGGGCGCACGTACAAGCGGCCATCCCCCTCGCGCAAGTACCGCGTGTACACCACGCCCACCTCCGGACCTGCGCTCTGAAATATCTCCCATTGCCGCTGGAGCTTGTCAGGCCGGCAGGTGTCGTCGCTGTCATGAAAGGCGATCAACGGTGCGCGCGCCAGCTTCAATCCGGCATTGCGCGCACCGGCGGCGCCGCGCGGGCGCTCATTTCGCACCACCACAATCCGCGGATCGGACAGCGAGCAAATCACGTCCGGCGTCTGGTCGCTGGAGGCGTCATCCACCAGGATCAGCTCGAAATTCCGGAAGGTCTGTTGCAGAATGCTCTCTACCGCGGTGCGCAGAACGTCCGCGCGGTCGCGGACGGGCAGGATGACACTGACCGCGGGAAGGGGCGGCCAAGGTTCACATCCATCTGGCTTATTCATGCCCTTGTTCATCCACGGTGAGCGGACTGTTCGTGCAAGACCTGAATCAGATTCAACCGTTGCACGTAAGTCCCCTTTTCTTTTTCCAAAAGTTCACGCAGGGGGAGCTGGAGATAATCCGGCACGCTTTCCCGGTTTGCCAGACATTGCTCCCTCATGGTTTTCCACACAGGCCCGTTCATCACGGAAGGCCAGTCGGACCAAGGTCCTTGATGCTCCCGCGAGAAGCCCATCCATCGGACGGATTCCCTCCACAACCATGTCGAGGCCTGCAGGGGCAGATTAACCCACCAGGGGAAATACGGCAACCGTCCATCGGCATGCCGAATCCAGCGGCTTGGACGCAGAAAGGGTTGAACCGCCTTGTGAAACAACCGGCGGTTGAGCTTCCATGCCACCGGCACGGCGGCGCTGATTTTCACGGAGGCATGGCACAGAAAGGGTTCAACCACCGGAAACAGCCGCCTGTTGCATTGAAACATGGGCAGGCTCTCCCGCATGGTGGCCGGCCACAAGCCAAACCATTCATGAGCGCTCGCGGGGCGGATTGCTTCCAGCTTGTCCATCCACGCTGAACGCCTCTGCTGGATGGCCCTCCGGATTTCTTCGCTGAAGCCCAGGTCCGGCACTACGGCCTGCCGGCAGGTTTCACCCGGAACAAATCGCTGAGGAAGAAAGGGAAAACGCTGGCTCATGCTTCTGGTGGGCGCATAACGGGCTTTGATCAGCGAGTCCGCCAGATAGCCGCCAAAGACCAAGTCATATTTTTCCAATCCACACTTTTTATGCAGTCCAAGGCTGTGCGCGTGCAGGTATTGGGCGCCACGGCCCAGCAGGGCGCTGGCGGCGGGCAAAAGTTCAAGATAGTGCGCGGGCTGGCGGAACTCGGCATGCCATTCAGCACCATATCGCCGGGCCACGCGCCGGGCAATAAGCCCCTCCCTATTCATGTGGTCCAGAAAAATGAAGGCGTCTTTCTTCTCCAGCTTGGACAGCAGGCCCGCCACAGCTCTGGAATCCTCGCCCGCGCTGAGGAAAAGCGCCACACGCTCCACCCCGCATGCCACCCGGTCCACATACTCCACCAAGCCCTGCCGCAAGGCTTCTGATGCCTCTCGAAGGCTGGCAAAAGGACACTCCTCGCGCGGAAGCCAGTACGGAGCCTCCTCGTGAAACTCAACCCCATCCCGTTTGCGTTCCACCCGATGCACCGTGGCCGGATGGCCTTGCCACACTTCTTTGTACGCCGTATGGGGGGGCGTGACCACGTCATGAAAAATAAAATCGGCGACGGAGACCGGATCAAAGCACCCGGCCTGTCCCGATGCGCCGGCCACCAGATTCACCTGGGTGCCCAGGACCACCTGCTGATCGCTCACATGCCGAAACACGGGAATGAACATCATCAGATCGGTCACACACTCCAGACGGCCAGAGGCCTTGTCCACCACCAGCACCACAAAAGGTCCGCTAAGGTCGTCCGCCCAGCGCATGCTCCCGGCCTGATGCCGCTCCGCCAGCAACCGCGTTCCGGCCACCGGATCGGAACCGGAGCGAACACCAGGCCCGGAAAAACACAGCACCGGGCCGCCCACCACCACAAAAAGGCGTTGATCTGTTTCCAGCGGCTGGAATCCCCTGTAGAGATTGTGGCTGGCCGCCAGCGAACCCCACGCCCCATGAAACTCCACCACCGCGGGTGCCGGGTCCACGAACATGGATTGCAGATGGCGGGCCAGTTCTCCGCGAGGCCGGGGCTGGGAGGTGAAGACAAAATCGCTCATGACTCAGCGCCCTTGCGGCAAGCCAGGCAACGCAAGGCCTGCCGTGCGGCATACTGATAGGTTTCGTTGCGCAATAAGTGAAACAGCAGAAGATCCGGATCCGGCTTGCGCGCGGGATGAAGCCACCCCGCCAGCCACGACTTCAACCTGCGCCATGGATGGCCCGCCCCGCCCAGCGCCAGCCGGTAGTATTCCCGAATTTGCCCGAACGCATCCAGCACCATCTCTTCGTGCGCCCGCTCATACCCTTCGCCCAGCAAGCGGCACAAGGCGCCAAGATCCACTTGTTTTTCCGGCGGGGCCCGATGAACCTGCCCTTGATGGGTATAATGGAAGACCGGCTTGAACTCAGGAGCACGCCCCTTCTCCAGCTCCAGCCAGACGGCATAGGAGGCATTCTCCTTCTCCGCATAGCGGGCGGCATCCACGTAAAAATTGCCCAGGCTGTAAAAGATCAGGGATTCGCCAGCCCGTTCATATCCTTGCGGCACATGCGGGTGCCCGCCCACCACAACATCCGCGCCCAGCTCGCAGAATTGCCGGTATCGCGCCCTCCATTCCTTTTGAGGAATGGAATAGTGCTCCAGGCCCGCATGCGCAAAGACCAGAACCTTGTCGCACGTACCGCGCAGTTGCGCAAGCTGGCGGTCCACCTGCGGATGGTTGATCCAGGCAACGCCCGGACGCGTCCCATCTTCCGTTTTGTCCAGCACTCCAAAAGCGGCCTCGCAGGCATTCAGCAAGCCGACCCTGAGCCCATTCATC
>CAZFSE010000241.1:0-4550 GCA_964521805.1 uncultured Verrucomicrobiota bacterium | reverse complement strand
GCAGTACTCCCGCCCAGCTCGCACCCTCCGCAGGCCACCAGCAGGGCCAGTGCGGCGGGGCGGGCAAACAGCGCGTTCCTCACGGCACCACCGCCGCGCCCGCAGGCACCTGCACCACCTCAGGACGCACCACCTGCTGGGTGATGACCTGCGGGCGCTCCGTGAGCTTGCCCATCACATCCGCCGCGTAATAGATGCCCATGCCACCCAGCAGGATGTCCTTGGCCACGGCGAACGCCTGCATGGCCACGTTGGGATCCCGCGGCAACATGGAGAGCGGATCGAGCGGGGCCGAGAGTTTAACGGTCATGTTTGAGCCCTTGAGGGTGAACTCGCAGAGGTTGTTCACCTCAAAAAAAGTGAAGTATCGGTCCTGCCCATAGAACTGTTCAGGCACCTTGGAGACATCGCCGCCCGTGGTGGCGCACCCTCCACAAAACCCAATCAGAATCATGCCGCACAACAGATTTTTAACAGCCTTCATCGCATCCTCCAGGTTGATTGACCCACCGAATTGATGCCATTAGAGCACAAGTCGAGAGATAACTTTCCAACTTTTTTTTAATTTTTTTGGAAAGTTAAGCCTCGACCTGTGCTTTAATTGGTTCTAGTGGCCGCCTAATGGACGGCTGGATGAAGGAAAAATTATGGAACAAATAGCCATCAACGCCCTGGTAATAGCGGTTGTGCAAGCCCTCGTCGCCCTGTTTTTTTATCGCGGATTCCATCGCACGGACGCCAAGCTCGACCGCCTGGAGAACCGTGTCCAGACGCTGGACGATGAAGAAATCAAGCGGCTTGACGCGCGGGTGGATAAAGAAATTGATACGCTTGATGTGCGTCTGGATTCCGAAATTGAGAAGCTCGATGAGCGTCTGACGGCCGATCATCGAGCCCATGGCGATCTCCACACAAAGATAAATACGCTTGCTGAAAGCCTTCCGGCCCTTTTCGTCACGCGCCGCGAATGCGGGAAGAACCACGAGGAGCTGGCCCGGATCTGGAGGTCACTGGAAAAGCACGATGGCGCGCTGACAGAAATCTCCAGCACCCTATCCGCCGTCTCCGCAAACGTCGGGCTGTTGATTGCCAACAAAATTAAAAACGACAACGAAAGGAGCCCATCATGAGCCGCATATTCGACATCCGCATTGAGATCCTCGACCAGCTGTATTCGCGGCGACCGGCCAGCCTGGATGCCGCGCGCATGGTCAAAAACGCCATGCGCGAGCAGGTCTTTGTGGCGCTGGCAGAGGCCGAGATCGCCCGCGAGGCGGACTACCTCATCGGCAAAAACTATATCGAGCTCGACGAGGGCGGCGCCAGCGAGATTGCCAAGGGGCAGAAGCGCTGGAAGATCACCGCCGCCGGCATTGATTACCTCGAACGGGAAGGGCTCATCTAATGGCTACAGAACGCGGTAAAATTGGCAGACTCCCCGACGCGTTGCGCGGCGAGGTCAATGCGATGATCCGGGACAATCGCACGGCGGAAGACATCATTGCCCTGTTGGCATCCAAGGGCGTTACGGACATCAGCCCGCAGAACGTCAGCGCGTGGAAGAAGTGGGG
This sequence comes from uncultured Verrucomicrobiota bacterium, assembly GCA_964521805.1. Taxonomy (GTDB): domain Bacteria; phylum Verrucomicrobiota; class Kiritimatiellia; order CAIQIC01; family GWF2-57-35; genus CAZFSE01. The sequence goes on along the minus strand of CAZFSE010000241.1, from coordinate 2,979 downwards.
CTTCGCCAAGTGGGAACGGCGCATGCAACGGCTCGATGAACAGTCCGCCCGGCGCTCCTGGGCGCGGGAAATGGTGGCCCAGGCCAAGGCGGATGGCGACGACACCATGACCCTGGTCTCCGATGCCGCCAGCCTGCAGGCGGCGGAAACCATCCAGGACGTGCTCGACGAGCTGGACCCCTCGATCATCAGCGGCATGATCGCGGAAGATCCCCGGAAGTTTTTCGACATGGTCCACGCGCTCTCCTCGCTCCGCCAGCGCGATCAGGCGGGCATCAAGCTCCAGATGGAAGTGGAGACGTACCGCCGCGAAATGCGGCGCATTGCGGATGAGGCGGAGAAAGCCTCTGAGGCCACGGGCAACGATGATCTCAAGCGCATTGCGGAAGAAATGAACCGCGTCCTGGGGGCCGGATAATGGACCTTTCCAACATCCTCCTGGAATACTTCACCCCGTACCAGCGGGCCTGGATTCGCGATGAATCCCCGATGAAGTTGCTGGAGAAGAGCAGGCGAATCGGCATGACGTATGCCACCAGCTACCGGCGCGTCATGCGGGCGCTTTCCATCCCCGGCCTGGACTGCTGGGTCAGCACCCGCGACCTTTCCACCGCCAAGGAATTTGTGCGCTACTGCGCCAAATGGTGCAGGCTGGCCAATGTCGTGGCCAAGGGGCTGGATGGCACGCATGAGGAGGTGGTGGCCGCGGGCGATATCAAGGCGCAGGTAATCGAGTTCAAGAACGGCTCACGCATTTATGTGCTGACCTCCAACCCGGATGCGCTGGCCGGCAAGGGCGGCGATGTGGTGCTCGATGAGTTTGCCCTGCACAAAGATCAAAACCTGCTCTGGCAGGTGGCCCTGCCAACCGCCAGCGTGTGGGGCTACCAGGTGGAGGTGATCTCCACGCATCGCGGCAAAAACACGCTGTTCAACAAGTTCGTGGCGGATGCCAATGGCCAGAATAAGATGCACTGGAGCCTGCACTCCATCACCATCCAGACGGCTGTGGCAGAGGGCTTGGTGGATAAGATCAACGCCGCCACCGCCAAGCGCGGCGGCAAACCCATCTCCGGCGAGGACTTCATCCGCCAGCAACAGGACCGGTGCACCAATGATGCACAGTGGATGCAGGAATACATGTGCCAGCCGCAGGATGATTTTGGAGCCCTGCTGACGTATGAAATGCTCACCGCCTGCTCCAGCCCATTGGCTCAGCTACAGGCCAATCCGGCCAGCCGAAATGTGTATCTGGGCATGGATATTGGCCGCAAGCATGACCTTTCCGTGATCTGGGCCATCGAGGATCTTGGACCCATGTCCACCACCCGCGAGGTGAAGGTGATGGAGAAAACCCCCTTCCACATCCAGCTCGATGCCTTTTGCGATATGTTCCAGCGCTACAACGCCCGGCGCGGGCGCATTGATTCCACCGGGATTGGCGCGATGCTGGCAGAGGAAGCCCAGCGCAGGCTGGGAACCTCCAGAGTCGAGGCCGTTGGGTTCACCCCGGCGGAGAAGGAAGCCATGGCCATGACCATGCTTCGCACCTTCCAGGACAAGGCCATCCGCATCCCGGACGATTACGAGGTCATCGAGGATTTGCACAAGGTCGAGAAGCAGGTCACGGCCTCCGGACACATCCGCTACGTGGCCACAAGTGACGAAGGCGGCCACGCAGACCGCTTCTGGGCTTTGGGCCTTGCCCTCTCGGCCAAAGGCGATGGCGCGGGCCTGGTGGACGGCATGCGGTGCGCCCCGCAAGGGGCCGAGGCAGATCCCTCCACCGACTGGCGTAAGGGGAAGCTCCCCCCGCAGGAATTTCCTGAGGATCTCCACAAGGACCGCGGCGAATGGGCCGGGATTGGAGAGCGATGAAGAACATCCACATCAACTCGCTCTATAAATCGTTCGAGATCGAGGATGGCGACCAGATCGAGGTGATCTGCCGCCATAAGAAGGCTCGAACCGGAAGGGTCGAGAGGCTTGCAGATGCGGCCATTTTTGTGCTGGGCCTTGCCTTTTGTGTTGGTGCGGTAAAGACGAATGAGCCCATGCTGGCCGTGGCGGCGGGCTGGTGTTTAAGAAGCGTTTTTCTGGAATGGAGACAATCATGAGCGCAGATACCTGGATGGAACAGCCCGAGTCCCCCCGAGAAGAAACCTCCGCAGGCGGCGGCGGCCGCTACGTGCGGATATTCCTGGCCACCAAGGCCCGGGGCAAGCAACTCGCCCTGCAGAACGGATTCACGGCGCAGTCCAACGTGACCTCTGGCACGGATGTGTATGCCTATGAGAAGCTCGTCATCTCCAACTACGAGGGCAAATACGACAAAGTGGAAATCATCTTCGCCAATAAAGAGCATGGCTCCAGCGGCGGAGGGGTCTCTGCCGATGGCCGACTCCACTCCAACGGGGATGAGGAATGGAGCTGTTCGACGGGGCTCAAGCTCATGACCATTCAAGATGCCTCATCGGCAGGCTTGTTTCAAAGCGCCGCCGTCATTCAGGATTTTTCGGAAGAAGGCCTTGCGGCCCCCTGCGAGTTCCCCGTTCCCACCCTGACGCGCAAGCTCTGGACCTCCGCGCCTGGCGGTGATGATCCGCTGGATCCAGCACCCCCGGCGCTCCCCGGAACGGGATCGCAAGCCAATACCACGCTTGGCGCACTGTACGCAGAAATGGGCTCCGTCATTGGCAAATTCCGTTGTACGGACATTTCAGCCAATAGAGACGGGGCTTTTCTGCTGGCTGTGTACAAATACACGTTCGACGGAAAGTACGACCTGACGCAGTCCCCATTACGCGCAAAACCAGTCCTATAAGGAGCCATTATGTCAGCCGCAAAAGTCGCCATTCAACTGATAATGCACGGAGCTTCGCAGGCCAACCACGAGCTTAACGGAGTCGTCAACGCCTTCAAAAACGTGGGCAGTGGGATCTCCTTTGCCAACCAGCACCTGTTCTACTTCTTGCAAAA
>CAZFSE010000240.1:0-4553 GCA_964521805.1 uncultured Verrucomicrobiota bacterium | reverse complement strand
GGCGAGATAGAGATCACTGCCCTTGACCGCCGCGACGATCTTCATGGCGTAGGGGACGACCGTGTAGCCATCGCCGCCCTCGGCGCCATCGAAGTCGCCATCCATCACGAACGAGCCCGAGGTGGAGCCCTGGACGCTGGCCTGCCAGTCGTTGCCATTGTTGCTGTCCCAGGTGACGCCGCCCTCATTGAAGCAGAAGTCCACCGAGGTGGCGTTGCTGGGGACCATGTAGGTGGAGGTCCAGCGGCTGTTGCCGGCGTCCCAGCTCATGGCCACGGATTGCACGTCCTGCCAGGTGCCTTGCGTGCGCTTGGAATGGCCCACGTGCAGGCTGATGGTGGCGGCGTTTTTGAGCGGACCGTCGTTGGGTTTGTAGGTGACGGTGAAGTTGTTGGTGCGCAGGGCGGGGCTGGGGGCATAGCCCACCTCGGCGGGGGTCACCGGCGTGCCGGAGGGCTTGCTGGCGGCATCATAAATGTTGTACTTCCAGAGATTGCCCTCCTCGTAATAGCCGGCATACATTTCCTCATAGTTGCTGTAGCCGTCGCCATCGAAGTCGTTGTTATCATCCCATTGCCCGGAATAGAAGGTCGAGTGGTTGTAGGGATTCAGCCGGGTCCAGGTTTCCCCGTTGTCTGGGATGCAGTTCTGGTTCCAGTCGCCGGGAATCTGCTCGTTGGGAATGGCCTGCTCGGTGAAGAACGGGATTTCGACATTGTCGGGGAGCGAGTCGCCGTCGCAGTCAATGGCGTTGATGCCATAGAGGTTGAAGGCGATGCGGTTGACCGTGCGGCTGGTGACTCCGCCATCCACACGGATGGCCTCGAAGAACTGCGGGCCATTGACCAGGTTGCCCCAGAGCCGGTTGGTGACGACGACTCCGAGATGATCGCGCTGGATGATTTCGCCATTGAAGATGTTGGTGAAGTTTCCGGCGTTGAAGGGCAGTTCATAGCCGTTCCAGAAGAGGCGGACGTTGCCGGCGGAGGCGCCATCGGCGGTGACAACGGTCCTCATCCAGGGCAGTTGGTTGGTCTGGCCGTAGCCGATGGAGGTGGCGCCGCCGCGCATGGGGAGGGAGGAGGCGTGGGCGATGGTGATGGGGCTCTTCGCGGCGACCGTGAAGACGCGGTCATTGGTGCTGGCGTTGATGACGGTGCGGGGGCTTCCCCAGTCCGCCTCGGTGGTGACCACGCGCGCGGTGTGGGTGCCGGGGCTCAGGTTGCGCAGGTCGTATTTCCAGAGGCCCTTGTAGACTTCCTGCGCGGATTCCGCGGCGCCGCCGTTGACGGCCACCGTCATCTGGTAAGCGGTGTAGTCGCTGTTGGTCATGACCATGACGCAGTCGCCGGCGATGGTTTGATTGTGAGCGGGATAGGCGATGTCCACCTGCGGTCCCTTGAGGTCCACATAGACGACCATGGTCCGGGTATTGAAGAGGGCGGGGGCGGTGCCATCGGGGAACTTGCCATAGGAGCGCACCTTGATGGTGTTGAGTCCTTCGGGAATCTTCGATCCGGCGCCGGTGACGTTCAGGCTCCAGTTGGCGCCCGCGCCGCTCATGTCTTCGAAGTTGGCGGTGACGAGCAGGATGTCGTTGGTGTAGTGCGTCCCACTGCCGACCTGCTGGTAGCCCTGGCCCCACTTCAGCGCCACTTTCTCGGCTGTGCCGGCGATGGTGGCATTGATCGTGAAGGAATCGCTGGTGATGCGCGGAATCGTGCGGGGCTTGACGGTGCCATGAATGCCGCCGGGAACGCGCCAGCTCATGCTGTTGGTGCCGGGAATGGCCAGCGCCGTGGTTTCCGGCGTATAGGGGGCGTAGCAGACCCAGCCCTGGCCGTAGTTGCCGGGGACAGTGATCGTGGCCTTGCCGCCGGAAACGGTCACGTCACTGCCGTTGTTGCCGGTGTAGTCTTTCAGGACGGTGCCGTTGGGGAAGTAGGTGTCCACGGACTTGGTGATGTCGTAGCCTGCGTCGTTGAACGCGGCGATGAGGATGCCCTTGTTGCCTCCACCGACAAATTCATAGCGCTCCAGCGCCAGGAAATCGCTATCCGCCCAGACATTGCGTTCCGAGCCCCAGGCAAAATTGTTGTTGATCCAGACGAGGTTCTGGATTTTCCCGCCGCCATCGCCCAACGCGAAGTCATCATAGCCGGGGATCATCCAGGTGCGCCCGGAGTTCTTGTCGTCCCAGGTCAGATTCTTTCCGGTGTAATAGACCATGGGGAAGCCGATGTGGGTGAGCGTGTAGGCGTACCCGAGATCCACCTTGCTGGCGGGCCCTTCGTCGTGGCCCCAGATGTACATGATGCCGTTGTTGGGGCCGAAGTCCTTGCCCCAGCCGTTGAAGGCGCCGATGTTCCCGTTGAGGGCTCCATCGGCGGTCTTCTTGATTTGGTAGTCCAGGAAGCGCATGGGGTTGTGGTTGGCCCAGTAGGTGATCTCACTCCAGGGGCTGAGGATTTCCGCAAAGATGAGGCTGTGTTCGCGCTGGATATAGTTGTTAAAAACGGGGGCGGTGTCCATGTAGTCGAAGCCGCCGCGGCGGGTGTTCTGGTTGTACTGGGCTTCGTGCAGGAACCCCTTGCCGGCGGCGCCAAAGAATTCCCAGGGAGTGTGCTTGCCGGCGTCGAGGCGGAGCCCGTCGTAGTCGATGGCATCGCCCAGCCAGGCAATCCAGCGATAGAGCATGTCCGAGGCGTCTTCGGCCCGGTAGGTGTTGGTGTCAACGTTGTAGTAAGGGTAGCGGTCGTACTGCCCGATGTGCCGGGTGAACCATTCGCCATCAATGAAATTGGGCCCATTGGGCGCGGTGAAGCGCTTGGGGTCCTTGCTTTCCTCGCGGGAGTACTTGTTGTCTTCGGTGCGGATGTCAATCAGACTGCAGAGGTCTTCCCACATGGTTCCACCGTATCCGTTGTCGGGGGACCAGTTGCTCATGCGGGGGGCGCGCTTGTAATTGAGCCCGTTGCAATAGCCCGACTGATACCAGACGTGAAAATCCGTGGCGCGCATGCCGGGGTATTCCCGGAAGTCCGGCCCATTGCCGTTGTGGTTCATGACGATGTCGGGGATGATCTTGACATCGCACTGGTGCATTTGATCCACCATGTTGCGCAGGTCGCCGCGCGTGCCGTAGCGGGTGGCGTAGGAGCCGCGCTGGGGGACATCGCCCAGATCGAAGCGGTCATAGAGGCTGTAGCCCACGTTGCCCCAGACGGTGCCCTTGCCGGTGGGCGCCTTGGTGGGGGGCGGCGTCCAGATGTAGGCATAGCCGGTTTCCGCCACCTCTGGCGTGCGCAGGTACATTTCCTGCCATTCCGTTTCAAACCATTGAAGCAGGACCTCTGCCTGGACGCCAAGGGTTAGAACGAGGAACAGGACCGCAAAGAACAACCGGGATGCTAATCTCATGAGAGCCTCCGACAATATCATTTTTTTTCAACCACCTGAAACTATGTACCCCAAAGTACCAAAAGGGACCAGTGAAGTAAAACGTTTTACATGTTTTTTTTCAAACGGGATGAATTTGGTCTGCCGCCTTCCTGAACTGCGGGTTATTTCTGGGGTGAGGGCGGGGTGAGCACCCCTTCTTCCAGCAGGGGCCAGAGGGGCTGTAGGTCCGTGTCTTCCAAGGCCAGGGTTTGGAAGTCCGCTTGTTGCCGAACGGCCTTTCTCAGGAGCCGCAGGGCTTCGACTAGATGGCCCATCTGGCATTCATAGCAGGCGAGGTTGTAGAAGATCAGGGGTTCCTTGGGCCAGCGCTTGCTGGCGGCGGCCAGTATGTGGCGGGCGCTGGGGATGTCCACATGCCGGCGCACGCAATAGGCCCAGTGGATGAAGCCCTCGAGGCTGTCTGGATTCTGGCGGGTCAAGGCCTCTCCCAATGCAGACCCCAGAGCCCACTCCTTTTGGTCCATGGCCAGGCGCAGGCGGATGGCGATGAAGAGGGGATGGTCCTGACAGGCCTTGGGCATGTTGGAGAGCAGTTCCTGTGCCCGCACCGGCATGCGCAGGTCCAGATAGCCATCGGCTTCCTCCAGCCTCCAGAGCCATTCCTGGGGAAGGGCGTGTTCAGCCGTCCGGTCTTTTTTCTTCGGCATGGCGTGCTCGTGGACTCATTGCTTGTTGAATGAACGTCTCCCTGATTCTCCATGGTACGGGGTGAACTTCAATTCAAAACTCCATGAAATGTTTGCAGAAAATGCGCGGATTACATGAACAAGCTTTACAGATACCGGTAAAGTAACGATAGTTCAGGTGTCATACGTGCAATCAGAAGCGCAAAGGAGCTCTTTCTTGTGAACAGAGATGATCTTGACCCTTCGTCTGAACCTGTCCCTCACGTACCTGATGATGGCTCGGATTTGATGAGCCCCACGTTGTTGGTGAGCATTGAATCCGATGAACCCTCGCAGGTTGAAGGCAAGGAGGGATTTCGCCCTTTTCGCGAGGAGGATGAAGATTCTGCCCCTCGGGAGACTTCCGGCGATGAATTGCTGTATGTGGTGGGCGGGCAGAAATACCGGGTGGGGCCGGTGGTGGCC
>CAZFSE010000239.1:0-4609 GCA_964521805.1 uncultured Verrucomicrobiota bacterium | reverse complement strand
GCCCTCCCATTCGCCGCCCACGCAATAGGAAGGGTCACGGCCCGCCGCCCGAAAGATCTGCGTAATCATGGCCGTCGTGGTGGTCTTGCCATGCGTGCCGGCCACCGCGACGGAAAAACGCCCCTCCAACAGCACCGGCAAAATCTGGCCCCGCTGAAACACCGGCAGGCCCCGGTCCAGGGCGCATTGAATCTCATCTTCCTGATCCGAGACCGCCGCGCTTCGGATGATTGCGCGCGCCCCCGGCAGGTGTGCGCGCCCATGCCCCGCAAGGACGGGAATGCCCCGCTCCCCAAGCCACGCCAGGATGCGGCTTCCAGAGGCATCACAACCGCTGACCTCCAGGCCCCGGTGCGCCAACTGCACCGCCAGCCCGGCCATGCCGATGCCTCCGATGCCCACCAGGTGAACCGGCGCGCCATCCTGGCACAGCAACTCGCGCACGTGCCGTTTGACCTCCTCCTGGTCCACCGCCTCACTCATGAGGCCTCTGCGCGGCATGCGGACGTTTGCTGAGGGCCGTCTCCTCCACCAGCCGGGCCAGCGAGGCGGCGCCATCCAGCACGCCGCGCGCCACGGAGTTCTTTCTCATTCGCGCCAGCCGCTCACGATTGGAGCGGCATCCCAGAATATAGTCGGCCAGCCATTCCTCGCTGAGGTCGCGCTCCGGCACGACATCCGCGGCCCCCGCTTTTTCCACGGCCCGGGCATTGGCCATCTGGTGGTCATTGGTGGCAAAGGGATACGGCACCATCAGGGCGGGCAGTCCAAAGACGCTCAATTCCGCGCACGTGGCGGCCCCCGAGCGGCAAATCACCAGATGCGCGGAGGCATAGAGAGCGGCCATATCCCGCTGGAAGGCGTGCACATCCGCCGGGACTCCGGCCTTCTGATAAACCTCCCGCATGGCGCCTTCATCCGCGACGCCTGTCAGATGGATCACACGCAGGCCGGGCTGGCGGCGAAAAGCCCTCACCAGGGCCTGCGAGGCAAACGTATTCAGCTTGTGGGCGCCCAGGCTTCCACCCATCACCAACACACAAAAGGAAGACCCGGAAGGCTCCCGGCCGGCATGCCCGGCGGCGGCCTGCTCCAGCGCGCTTCGCAACGGCATGCCCGTAATGACCAGATTCTTTCGCCGCAGATAGTAGCGGGTTTCCTCAAAACTTCCCGCCACCGCATGCGCCCAACGGGCAAAGAGCTGAACGGTGCGGCCCGGCAGGACATTCGCCTCATGCAAAACCACCGGGACTTTCAGGGACAGTGCGGCCATCACCGGGCCCACCGAGGCGTAACTGCCCATGGCCAGCAACACGCCGGGATGGAGCTGTTTCATCCGCCGGCGGCACGCCAGACCCGCCCGCAACAACAGGTACGTGGAGGACACGGCCTTGAAGGAGACCCCCGAGGGCAATCCTTGCGCTTGCACCGTGATCACGGGCCCCGCCCATCCATGCACGGCAGGCGCCTCCACACTTCTTCCCGCCATCCAAAGAGACACCTCATGCCCCTGCTGGCGCAGGCGCTCAGCCGTCGCAAGGCCCGGAAAAATGTGCCCGCCTGTTCCCCCGCAGGCCAGGGCGATGTTCAATCGTGTATTCATGCGGTGCGGCGCCCCGTCAGGGTCAATGTTTTTTGCATCCCCTTTTCGTCGGGCTTCGGCGCACGGCGCCTGAAGGGGCCGGCAGGATGGGCCAGCTCTCCACTCCCAAGCGCCCCTTCCCGCTCCAAAAGCAGGAGCTTCCACGGCCATCCGCTGGAAAACCCGCCCAGCGCCCCACCGGCAGAAACCACCCGATGGCAGGGAATGAACAGCGGCAGGGGATTGGCACCGCACGCACGCCCCACGGCGCGCGCGGCGCGCGGCTGATGAAGGGCCAGAGCCAGGGCCCCATACGTCCGGGTTTGCCCCCGGGGAATACCCTGCAAAGCCCTCCATACGCGCCGCACAAAGGACGAGCCCTCGGGAAGCGCCACGGGGGGCGGCTGAACCTGGGCGCCTTGAAAACAGGCCCGCAGAAACTGCTCCGCGGAGTTCAGGACATCCTGGTCCCGTGGCGACAACGCCCGCACACGCGCCGCGCCACAGGAAAAGGGTTTGCGCGGCAGGGCGGCCAGCACCGGCAGGCGGCACGCCCTCACACGCCCCTCCCGGGCGCAGACCTCCAAGGTTCCCCAGGAAGTGTGCAGGCTCAACATGGAATCTTCTTTGGAGGCGCGGCGCTTCATAGGAACATCTTGAGCACCATGAAGCCAAAGAACAGGACCACGATCAGCATGAACAACGCCTTGTTTCGCTGAATGCGCCGCTCCTGTTTAAGGGGGCGGGAAGCCACGAAACTGCCATTGCCAAAGTAAGCGCGGAATCGCTCATCCTGGACCGGCCGCACGCGCCCTTTTCCTTCCGCCGGCCCAGCTCCTTCCTCCACAGATTCCTCCGCGCGCGCGGCGTTCCGCGCAGTGCCCAGCAGGCTCCGGCGCGGCGCCCATTGAAACAACTCTCCGTGCGGAGCCCCCTCCTCCACCGCCTTCTGCGCGGCCCTTTCCTCCGAAGCCTGCACGGGATCACGGCGAACCGCCGGACGGACCGGACGCCGGGATTCGCCGGACTTCAACGGGGGAAGGCGCTCCAGCACATCCGGTTTCTGGATCGCGCGGGAGAGCACCTTCATGTCCTTGCGGACCAGGCTGGCTTCCCGCTCCAGCTCCTTCAGGCGCTGTTCAAGAGGCGATTTTCGGCCAAATCCCATCGCTCCCTCTACATCAAGGCCATGGTGTTCAGAATGAAATACACCAGGGAAATCACCAGCAGAAAGGCCATCAGCGGCAAGGTAAAGGCCGCCCCGGCCTTGAACCAGTACAGAAAGTTTTTCTCCACCGCATCATGCGCCCGGCGGTCCTCAAACATCACGGAGGGCTGGGAAGACTCCGACGCCTGGCCATCGCCGGTGATGGCATCAATCTTGGCCATGGCTTTGTTGTACTCCAGCCGGGCGTCATCCAAAACGGCCAAGGCCTTGCCCAGCTCATCCCGAACCTGGTCTTCCGGCCAGGCCTCCTCGCTCAACGATTCAATATCGCCCTGCAAGGCCTTGAACCGCTTGCGGGTCGAGCCCAGCAGTTCGCACAACTGCTCCGCCTTCATCTCGCGTTTTTCCAGGTGAATCAGGCTCTCATTCAGCCGCCCAATCATCTCCCGCTTCCCGGCATCATAGTCCTGCTGTTTGCGGCGCATTTCCTCGAGTTCACGCTTTTCCCGCTCGAGATCTTCCTGCCGTTTGCGGAGCCGTTCCAACTCCTGCATGGCCGTGGCCATCTGCTCATTGACCTCGTGCTTGTGCTTGGCCATCCGGGTCAGATTGAAGTCCGAAACCGGGCGCACCGGCACCTCGTCGGAATCCCCCGCATCGCTCAACGAGCCCACGGGCTCATCGGATGCCCCCCCCAGCCGGATTTTTTTTGCCGCGTCCCGCTGTTTGATCAGATCGTCATCAAAGAAGTCTGTGCTTGCCATGTTGCTCCATCCTCCGGACACCTGCCGTTTGCTATCTGTCGTCCCGTCTTGCCGCACGGTTCCGCCGGGTCAGGGCCGGCGGGGAATCATCAGCGTCTGGCCAACCCGCACACTTTGCGGTCCGCCCGGCAACGCGCTCTTGTTGGCCTCGTAAAGGACCTCCCACTGGGTGGTATCCCGGTATACTTTTCCCGCAATTTTCGAAAGGGTATCCCCCGCTTGCACCACATACGTTTGCATCGCAGGCTGAGCCGGCTGGGGCTGGGCGGAGGTTGGAACCACCGCCGTGGGCGCGGCTGGCGCCGGCTGGGCGGTCGTCACGGAGGCCGATGGCTTTTGCCGGGCCATCTGAATCCGCAGAGACTCGATTTCCTTTTTCAACATCGCGATTTCCTGGATGGCGCCGGAGGGTTGCTCGGGCAGGGAGGCCGCATAGTTCAGCTTGGCGTGGCGGATCAGCTCCTGAATCAAGTCGCGCTTCTCCGCCTGGGGGCGCATCTCCAGATAGCGCTCATAATGGTAAATGGCGCGTAGATAATCGCCCTTGGACTGGTCATAGATCAGCGCCATGTCCAGATGCGGGCGGGCCATGGCGGGCTTCCGGTCAATGGCCCGCTGGCATAGCTCCAGGGCGCCATCAAAGTCGTTCATGTTTTTCCGGGCCTGCGCCTTCTTCAACAAGGGGTCCCGCTCTTCGCGCTGATCCTGCGCACCCGGGCCTCCACAGCCGGAGACGGCCACCAGCAGGCCCGCCAGCAACACCCAGACCGGCCATCCATTTTTGTTTCGTTTTGTTCGCATATCTTTACCTAACCTGCCGCACAAGAACAGGTTTCACTTCCGCCTCGTGAACCCTCTCCGCGCCCTGACGACTCTGCCTCATGCCAGACTTTTTTCACTCTATCATTTTCCATGCGCAAAGGAAATCATTTCATGGAAGATCAAACACTTTCCGCAAAACAAAAAATCCCCGCTGGTCGGGCCATTGGCGGTCGTGAATGCGCAGGCCCACGGCCAGCGAGGCCATATCCACAAAAGCATCCGGCGCCAGCCAGACATAGGGCTCCTCCGGCGGCCCCTTGATCCCAGTCCCCC
>CAZFSE010000238.1:0-4628 GCA_964521805.1 uncultured Verrucomicrobiota bacterium | reverse complement strand
TCAGGCATTGCCCTTGACGGACACCCCGCCATGGGATTTACTTGTTCGCAGTCCATGAACGAGACAACCATTTACTTCGACAACGCACGCGAGATTCAGGACGTCACCGGACGCAGGGGGGAATTCCTGCACCGGATTGAGACGGCCTTCCAGATTCGCATGACCACGCGCGACACCTGGCTACGGCTGGAAGGCGAGCCCCCTGCCCTGGCCCAGGCGGAACGGTTCATTGAGTGCCTGCGCAAAGCGCGCAACACCGGGACCTCCCTGCGCGAGCACAGCCTGGTGTTTGCACTGAAGGCCTTTCGAGACGGACGGCAGGAGGAGCTGGAGCGGCTCTTCGACAGCCGGCTCGAGGTCAGCCCCGGCAAGCCCCCGGTGTATCCGCGAACCTTTGGCCAATACCAGTATGTGGAGGCCATTCGAAGCCGCGACATTGTCTTTGGCATCGGCCCGGCGGGCACGGGCAAGACGTATCTGGCCATGGCCATGGCCGTCTCGGCCCTGCTCAAAAACGAGGTCAGCCGCATCATCCTCACCCGCCCCGCAGTGGAGGCGGGCGAGGCGCTCGGGTTCCTGCCCGGCGACCTGCATCAAAAAGTTCTTCCGTACCTCCGGCCCCTCTACGACGCGCTCTATGACATGATGCCGCCCGAGGAGATCGAACACAACATGAGCCGCGGCGTGATCGAGGTCGCGCCCCTGGCCTACATGCGCGGACGCACCCTCAACCACGCCTTTGTCATCCTGGACGAGGCGCAAAACACCACGCCCGAGCAGATGCTGATGTTCCTGACGCGGCTCGGGTTCGATTCCAAGTGCGTCATCACCGGCGACCTGACCCAGATTGACCTGCCGCACAAGAGGATTTCAGGCCTGCTGGAAGCCCGCCAAACATTGCAGGGCATCGAGGGCATTGCCTTTGCCGAACTCGGGGACGCGGACGTAGTCCGCCATGCCCTGGTGCAAAAAATTATCCAGGCCTATCGCAAGGGCCGGGACGAAGCACAAAACGCCGCGCCCCCTTAAGGATGGCCCATGTTTTCATTTTTTCGACCAAAAAAGCCCGGGAAAATCCGAGGAAAAGGCGCCTCGGGGCCGGCCCCCGCCCCTCGCCGTGTTCCATTTGTGAACGTCCTGCTGGCCATCTTCCTCTACGCCTCCGTCATCGCCCTGCTCCATAGCGGGGAAAGCCTCCGGTTTTCCAGCATGGCCCTCGGCCAGCGAGCCCCGGCCACGGTTATTTCCTCGGTGGATTTTGTCTGTGAAGACGTCGCCCTCACGGAAATCCAGCGCCAGCAGGCTTCCGATCTAATTCTGCCGGTCTTCACGGTGAACTATGCGCCATACAACCTCTCCATGCGGACGCTGGACAAGCTCTTTGACCGCATCATCCAGCTCCGCCATCTCGGCGGAGAGAGCGACGCCACCAACAACATAGAAACCACCGTGAGTGATGTGCTGGATTTGCTGAACCTGCCCCTGTCGCCGCAAGAGGCCCTGGCCCTGGCTCCGCCCGGACGGGAAGAAGAGGTGCTCAAGGCCATCAAGGACTCGATGAAAGCCGTCTGGTCGGCCGGCATTATTTCCGGGCGGGAGGGAGAGCCCCCTTTGCAGGGTCTTTCCACCAGCGGCCAAATCTTGATCCGCGAACCGGAGGGCGTTCCCCGCGGAGTGGTGGCCATCACCAATCTGCCGACTCCGGAAAAGGCGGTCAACCAAACCCTGTTGCTCATCCTCACCCCCTCCGCCAACCAGGACCTGCCGGAGGAGCCCCTCTCCAACCTCCTGAAGGCCTGGCTCAAGCCCAACTTGAGCTTCGATCCCATCGCCACCAATGAGCAACGGGCGCAGGCCTCCAAGTCCATTGTTCCGGTCATGATGAAGGTCCGCAGTGGGACCACCCTCATGGAGGAGCGGGAAACGATCACCCCGCAAATCCTGGAGCGCATCCGCGCGCATGAAAAACGGCTGGCAGAAGTCGAGTCGCCCCAGGACCGCCTGCTGAAACTGCTGGGAAATGCCGGACTGGTGCTGTCCTTCCTGCTCATCTCGATTGGAATTCTGCAGATCCTTCAACCGGACCTGTTGTCTAATTTCCCCCGCACCTTGTTGCTGGTCATCATCTCGCTGATGTCCCTGCTCGCCTGCAAGGGCGTGTTGTATTTGTCGAACGACCTGGGCTGGATTTCTCCCTGGCTGGTGGATTTTCTGATTCCGCTGGCGCTGGCACCCCTGCTGTGCTCCATCCTGCTGGGAGGGCCCGTCGCGGTTGTCCTGGGCATTTGGAACAGCCTGATCACGGCCGTAATGTTTGACAACAGCCAGGCCATTTTCGCCATCGGCATCGTCGTCACCGTGGTGGCGGTGCTGGCCAGCCGCGACATTCGCCGGCGAGTGCATATCCTGCGGGCCGGCCTGTCCATCGGAGCGTCCAAGGTCCTGCTGGTCCTCAGCTTTGCCGCCCTGCACCAGCAAACGCTCCAGGTCATGGCCACGCAGGTGGCCGCCGGACTCGTCAGCGGCGTGCTCAGCGCCCTGCTGGTCACCATACTCATTCCCCTCTTCGAATCCGTTTTCCGGATCACCACCGATCTGACCCTCCTGGAGCTGTCCGACATGGGCCATCCTCTGCTCCAGCGGCTGGCCATGGAGGCGCCAGGCACCTACCACCACAGCCTCATGGTGGCCAGCCTGGGCCAGGCCGCCGCCAGGGAGGTCGGAGCCAATGCCCTGCTCGTCCGCATCTGCGCCTACTATCATGACATCGGCAAGCTGGCAAAGCCGGAATTCTTTTCCGAAAATACGCACTTGCGCGATAATCCGCATGACGGCCTGACCCCCAGCATGAGCACGCTCGTTATCCTTTCGCATGTCAAGGAAGGCCTCGGCCTTGTCCAGCGCTATAAACTGCCCCGCCCCGTGATGGATGCCATCGAACAGCACCACGGCACCAGCATGGTCTCCTATTTTTATCATCGCGCCCGCCAGCAACAATCCGCGGAGGGCGGCTCCAGCAATCGCTCCATCATTGAACAGGACTTTCGCTATCCCGGCCCCAAGCCCGCCACGGCGGAAATCGCCATTCTCTCCCTTGCCGATGCCGTTGAAGCCGCCTCTCGCTCCATCGAAAAACCCACCCTGCCCAAAATTGAAAACATGGTGAACGACATTGTCAGCGCCCGCCTGTCCGATGGCCAGCTGGACGAATGCGCCCTGACGCTGGCACAACTTAACACCGTTAAAAAGTCGCTTTCCTTCAACCTCGCCAACATGCTTCATGGAAGAACGGCATACATTAAGGATGAAAATAAAACTGCTCCAGCAACAAGCCGGCCCGCGGATGCACCCTCCGGCGCTCAAACGCTTCGTGCGGTGGATTCTGAGCCAAACGAATCTGCCCCAACTGCACGGGAATGAGATCGAACTGACGGTGACGCTGGCCGATCACCGGGGCATGATCCCCCTGAACGCGGCCTGCTTTGGCCGAAACCGGACGACCGACGTCATCAGCCAGGCCTATGCGCCACCTCCCGGCTCCAGCGGACTGCAGGGCGAGATCGTGGTTAATGTGGAACGCGCCGGGGAGGAAGGGCTCCGGAGGCGGGGGTTTGACCACGAATTGGCGCTGTATCTGGCCCACGGCATTGACCACCTGGCCGGTGCCACCGATCACACGCCCACCCTGCGCGCGCGCATGCTCCGCCGCGAAACAGCCTGGCTGGAAAAGGCCATCCAGAGCGGATTGCTTAAACCCGGCCTCTTCCAAACTC
The DNA here is from genome assembly GCA_964521805.1 of uncultured Verrucomicrobiota bacterium. GTDB lineage: Bacteria > Verrucomicrobiota > Kiritimatiellia > CAIQIC01 > GWF2-57-35 > CAZFSE01. The sequence goes on along the minus strand of CAZFSE010000238.1, from coordinate 855 downwards.
CCTCCTGAGCCCCTGGGCCACCCCAAATCAGGCGAGAATAGAATTGTTTTTTTCTCCCTGAGGGGCTACATTTTTGTCACATGAAACACCTTTCCGTAGCTCTTGTTCAAATCAATACGACCGTGGGCGCGCTGGCGGCCAATGCCGAACGCATTCTTCAGCAGGCGCGCATCGCGGCGGCGGCCGGCGCGGAGGTGATCGTCTTTCCTGAATTGGCCCTTTCCGGCTATCCGCCGGAAGATCTCATTCTCAAACAGCATTTCATTGAGGATTGCCGCCAGCACTGGAACAGGCTGGCCTCCGAACTGCCCAAGGACCGGCTGGTCATTGTAGGAAGCCCCGGCGGCGCGCGAGGGAGCGCCTACAATGCCGCTGTGGTGCTTCACAAAGGGCTCGTGGAGGCGGTCTATCACAAGATGCTGTTGCCCAATTATGGTGTGTTTGATGAAAAGCGCGTCTTCCTGGCCGGCCATAAGCCGCTGGTCATCGAGTTCGCCGGTTGCCGCCTGGGCCTGCATATCTGCGAGGATTCCTGGTTTCTCGAAGAAGCGCCCTGCACCCTGCTGAAGACCGCGGAGCTGTCCGCCTTGATCAACCTCTCGGCTTCGCCGTATCACAGGGGAAAACTCAGCCTTCGCACGGAGGTGCTCAAGGAAACCGCACGTTCGATGGGCGTCCCCCTGCTCTACTGCAATCTGATTGGGGGCCAGGACGAACTCGTTTTTGATGGGGCCAGCATGGCCTTCTCCGCTGAAGGAGAGCTCCTGGCCCGAGCCCTTTCCTTCCAGGAAGACATCCTTGCGGTGGCCATCCCGGCCCGCACAGCCCCGACCCCCTTGCCCTCCAGCATGGACC
>CAZFSE010000237.1:0-4644 GCA_964521805.1 uncultured Verrucomicrobiota bacterium | reverse complement strand
GGACTCCTCCAGGGCGGGCCTGGGGGTCTCGGGGGTTATTTCCACGTCCTTGACGGTGAATCCGAAGGCCGGCAGGTCCGGGTCATCCACCGGATGGGGGATGGGCGTCTCGACGGCCTCGGGGGCCGGCTTGAGCGCTTCTTCGCGCAGGAATTTCTCCCGGGCGCGCCGATTTTTTTCCGCCTCGGCATCGGCCGCAATCTGGCGTTTGCGCTCGGCCAGGGAGAGGTCGGCCAGCGGGCTGTCAGACCATCCTCTCTGCATGTTTTCCTTGGAGGTCATGGAATTGCGATGGAGCCGCTCGGTTTCCTGCTTGGCTTCATCCGGCGTCATGAGCACGTACGGCGTAATGAGCACCAGCAATTCGGTGCGGGCCTGGGTGCGGGAATCAGAACGAAACAAGGCGCCGATAATGGGGATGTCGCCCAGGATGGGGATCTTCGTGCGGGACTGCTTGTGATCGGTTTGCACAAGGCCGCCGAGGACCACGGTAGAGCGGCTGGGCACGGCGATGGAGGCTTGAAGCTCGCGCTTGAAGATGCGGGGCACGCTGTTGTTGTCAATTTGGACTTCTTCGCCCGGGGTGTCGGCGGTCTGGGTGATGTCGAGGACGACATAGCGGGCGGGATTGATCCGGGGCTTGACCTTCAGCTTGATGCCGATGTCGCGGTACTCGTAGCTGGAGCGGATCTGGCCGCCTTCGGTGGTGGCGGTCTGGGTGACGACCGGGCGCTGTTCGGAGCTGTTGATCGTGGCTTCGGTGTTGTCCGTGGTCAGGATGACCGGGGTGGACAGCACGCGGGCGTCTCCGGAGTTTGCGGCCATGCGGATGACGGCGTCAATATTCAGGTCATACATGGAAAGAAAATAGGAGAGGCCTCCGGAGAGGTCCAAGGTGCGGTCCACGGTGGCGCCATCCCGGAATTGCTTGGTGTTGGCGCTCCAGGCCCCGCCATAGGCGGCAACGGGATCGCGGACGGCCACGCCGCCATTCTTGCCCTGCGTTTCCTTGCCATACATGATCATCGAGCGCTGGAGCCAGTCCACGCCATACTGGACGCCCTTGCTGAGATTGACCTCGAGAATCACGGCCTCGATCAGCACCTGGGCCAGCATGATGTCGATCTTGTCAATGATCCCCTCCAGCGCGGCGATATCGCCCTTGGACCCCATCAACAGGAGGGAGTTGGTGCGCTTGTCCGCCAGGATTTTTGTGTTGGGGGAAAGCTGTCCGATCTTGGCCACCTGTTCGGCCCCCACGGCCTGGGTGACGCGGTCCGCGGCGGCGGCGCGGGCGCGAACGAAGTCTTCGAGCGCTTGGGCGCCGGCGGTCTGGCCGGGGGCGCCGTCTTCCGTCTTGGCCGCGGTGGTGGGGGTGTCGGCCTTGGCGGCGCCGATGAACTGGTTGAGGATGCCCGCCACCTGTTCGGCATCGGCATATTCCATGGCAACCACCCGGACGATGACTTCAGGATCCACCGGGCGGTCCAGCACGGCGACAATCTTGTCGAAAAAGATGAAGTTGGAAGGGCGGGATATGACAATGAGAATATTGGTGCGTTCATCCGAGATGATTTTGACCTTGCCCTGAATGATGCCGCGCTCGGCCAAGGCGTCTTCGACCATGGACTCGGGGGTGTCCACCGTGGCGGGCTGGCGCCCGCGAATCACGCCCGGTGGAAGGGTCGGCGCCGGCGCGGTGGGCGCCGCCGCGGTTGTGGCGACACGGGGCTTCTCCTCCTTGGCCTGGGCGTCGGAAACCAGCTCGTTGAGGCGCGCGGCGATCTTGGCGGCCTCGGAATACTTGATTTCATAGATGCGGGTTTCGACTTTGAGCTCGGTGGGTTGATCGAGCAGTTCCAGGATTTCCATGATGCGCCGCAGATTGGCGGCGGTGTCGGTCACCATCAGGCTGTTGATGCGCTCAAAGGCCTGAATCTTGCCGTACCCGTGGAGCAGGCCCTGGATGACGGTTTGGGCATCGGCAATTTCAATGTATTTGAGGGCGATGACCTGGCTGATCAGGGTGTCGTTGTCCTGGAAGCCCTTCTCAGGGATTTCGCGGCGAATTTCCATGCCCTCCTGGCGGGCGCCGGTGGGTTGGACCACCTTGTAAAATTTGTTGCCCATGGGGACAAGCGTCACGTTGTTCATGGCCAGGACGGCGGTGATGGCGTCAAGGGCTTCGTCGCGGGTGAGCTTGGTCTGGCCCCGCAGGTTGATGGTGGCATTGATGCCGGGCGATTTGATCATGGTCCGTCCGGTCAGGTCCGAATAAAACTGCAGAACCTGGTCCAGGGGGGCGTCCACGTATTTGAGCGAATACAGTTCCTGGCCGGTTTGTGCTCCCGGGGATCTTTCCGGAGCCTGCTCAGGGGCGGAGGGAGTGAAGGTGGTATCGCCGGGACGGGCGGGAAAACCGGCCGTGGGGGGAACGCCAGGAGGGCGCTGGGCAACGGAGGGCAGGGTGCCGGTGATGAACGATAGAATAACCAGGGCCGTGATGCGGCGCACTCGTCTATGATGAAACCAAATCAACATTCCACACCCTATTGTTGCTCCAAACACCTTTTTATTGCCCTGGATCGGCACTGGCCTTCACGACCCCCGTCCCCGCCGTCTCGCGGCTGTAGGAGTAGTCCACTGTAAAATTACCCCTCAACCTTCCCGGCCGTCCCTGGCCGGGATTAATGGTCAACTGACGAACGTCCAAAATAGCACCCTGCTCCTGTAAAGCATAGAGAAAACGAACCAGCGCGTCGAGTTCGCCTTCCCACCGGCAAGCGATGCTTAATTCGTAGAGGTCTCCAACGCTCTTTTCCTTTTCTGGCGTGCGGTCCAGCAGGGTGAGGTTGTGTTCCTGAGAGGTCCGTTCGAGGGTTTTCAGGAGTTCGGCGGTGACATCCTGGCCCTGGGGATAGCGGGTGAGTTTTTGGCGGATTTGGTCCAAGCTTGTGTTGACGGATTCCCGGGCTTCCAGAAGGGCTTGAGCCTTCAGGCGGCGGACCTCCAGTTCGGCTCGCACCTCGGAGTACCGGTCAAACTCCTTGAGCTTGGGCTCGCCCAGCCAGTAGGTGGCGGCGAGCAGGACGGTCACGAGGGTGGCCCAGGCCAGATAGATTTCACGATTGGAGGCTTTCATGGCTTTTCCCCCGGCAGGCCCAGGGTCACGCCGAATTGCGCGCGGGGGACATTGCCCTGCATGCGGGTGACGACGGTTTCCGGTTTCACCTCGGTATAAAATTTGGAAGATTCCAGGGCCTGGAAGAAATTATAAACAGGCTCGGCGGTGGGGCTCTCGCCCCTCAGGTTCAGGGATGCGCCCTTGCGGTAGGTGAATGAATTCAGGTCCAGGCCCTCCGGCATGACCAGTGTGACCTGCAACAGGCACTCCAGCGCAGAGTGTGTGCGGTTGGCATATTGCCGGAAGGTCTTGATCTTGTCCTGTAAAAGGGCGACCTCCTGGGCGGGTTGTTCGAGTTGCTCGACGGCATTTTTGAGGGCGGCCAGCCGGGCGCCCTGGTAATGGAGGGCAAACAGAAAGGCGGCGATGCCCGCCATCCAGAGGCCCAGGAAGATGGCGCTGGACACAATCAGGCCCTTGCGGGTTTTGCGGCTTTGTTCTTGTTGCCGCCATTCCGGGCGGGAGAGGTCCAAGGCGCCGCTGGTGGCCGCGCGCCGGGCCAATCCCTCGCTGAGCGGCGGCAGTTCATCCAGCAGGTGGCGGGTGATCTCCAGCTCAAAGCTCTGGCGCAGGGTTTTGGCAAGGGCTTCGGCGGGTTGGGCCTGGCCGCTCCAGTGCCATAGGCTGGCGTGGGAGGCCTCCACCGCGCCCCACTCCGCTTCCAGCGAGGTCAGGGTGTATCCGATTTCTTCGACCAGTTCCTCCAGGGCCGCCTCGTCATCCCCGCCAACTCCCAAGGAGCGGATGAGCACCGGGGCGCCATCCTGGCTGACCAGCAATTCAGCGCCATCGCGGTTCAGCAGAACAAACACCCGCCGGCCTTTTTCCGGAACCTTCTGGTTCTGTTTGAGCAGGGCCCACCAGCCCATGACTTCCACATCCACCTGATGGGGACGCCGTCCGGCCTTCAAAAAGAGGGTGCCCAAGTCCTCCACGATCTCCCGCTGGACGGCGGCGATTAACACGCGCGATCCAGCCTCCTTCTGCTCCAGCACCTCGTGGGCCACCGCCATGTGCTCAATGGGGAAGGGCGAAAACTTGTCGACCTGCAAGTCCACCATGCCCCGGATTTCCTCGGGTTCGCGGGTGGGCAGGTCTACCACGCGCAGAAGGGCTTTGCCCGTGGGGATTCCCAGGCAGAGCCGTCCGCCCAGGCGGCCATGCAACGACTTCAGGGCCGCCGGGATGGGCTCGGACAGGGGATCCTCCCCATGCCCAGCCGTTTCCCAGCGCCCCTTGGAACCGCGCAGGGCCGTCCATTCCAGACGATCCTCCCGGTACACCACACCTGTGAAGAGTTGCTGTGCCATAAAATCAGGGCAAACTATGAACGAAAATACCCGGTGGAATCAATGACCAAATCCCGAATCCTTGGCGGAAGGGGCGGGCGGCCCCACCCGCCAAGGGTTCGGGATGCGTCAGGGCGCGAGCCGGGCGGTGACGAGTATGTTGGACAGGGG
>CAZFSE010000236.1:0-4658 GCA_964521805.1 uncultured Verrucomicrobiota bacterium | reverse complement strand
CCCCAGATTTTTCCCGGTTCCAAGGCTTGCTTACCTCTCTGGGGCTCCTGTAGAGTACCCCCATGATAAAACGTTTTTATGCCTCAATTTTATTCGCCCTTGTTTTTTCACAACATTCAATTGGGCAATCTGTTACAAATACAGACGTGCCGGTTGCCCCCTTACCGGCGGTGGCCTTTAACGGCTGGACCAATGCCTTCAAATTCCGTAATGCGGCCGTGGAAATGGTCATTGCGCCGGATGTGGGCCGCATGGTCTATCTGGCCCCAGCGGGCGGCGCCAATCTCCTGCGGTTGGACGAAAACCTGATGGGACACACTCCAACGGGGCAGGCCACCGAGTCCTGGATCAATTATGGCGGCGACTGGTTCTGGCCCGTGCCCCAATCCCGCTGGGCGGATTTCAACAAAAAAGACTGGCCGCCCCCTCCGGTGCTGGCCGAAAAACCCTGGACGGCCACGGCTTGGAAAGGCGCGGATGGCAGTCAGAATTGCCTGCTCAGCCGCACCTATGGAGCGCCCTTGCACATCAAGGCCAGCCGGCTGTTCCGGCTCGAAAACGGCAAGCCCGTCATCACCGTCCGGCAACGCATTGAGCGCACAAAGACCTCGCCCATTCCCGTCAGCCTGTGGAACATCAGCCAGATCGCCCGCCCGGATCGCGTGGTCATGGCCACGGAATCTAACTCCATCTTTGAAGGCGGACTGCTGGTGATGAATTTTGACAAGCCCGGCGAAGACGTGTGGTCCCGTTGTGATCGGGCCGCCGTCTTAAACGCCCAAGCCAAGGGCGAATACAAGCTGGGGTCTGATTCCGAGCGGGGTTGGATTGCGGCGCAACGGGGAGCCAGCCTGCTCATCGAACGGGTGGTGAATGCGCCCTCCGAAGCCCCCTACCCCGACGGCGGTTGCGTGCTGGAATGCTACATCAATGCCGGGCTGGGCTACGCGGAAATCGAGACCCTGAGCCCGGAGAAACAGTTGAAGACGGGTGATGTCCTTGAAAACAGTCTGTGCATCCGGCTTGCCCCGGTTGACGCTGGATTGGAAGACTGCGCGCTGGCCGCGCACATCATCAGGCTCTTGGACGAAGAATAGCCGGGGGGCGTCAGTGCGACGTGGAAAGAACGCCCAACGCCTTTTCGGTCTCGGCCACCCGAATCACCACCAGCCCCTTGTCCACGCTCGGTCCGCCGGCGCAGTAGGCATATTCCATGTTAATGCCGGCGTCCGCCAGCACCTGCGCCACCCCCCCCAAACTGCCGGGCTCGTTGGACAACTCCAGCAACAGGACGTCGCGCTCCATGGTCAATTCTCCGGCATCCCGCAACACCTGGCCGGCCTCCTCATGCTTGTTGACCACCATGCGGACGTAGCCATGGCCAATCCCCTCCGCCAGAGAAAGGGCGTAGATATTGATTTGGTGCTGGCCCAAAATGCGGGAAATATTGGCCAGGGTGCCGGGCTTGTCATCCAAAAATACGGAAAGTTGCTTTCCCTTGACCACACTGCATAACGGCTTGCTCATGTCCTCACCTCTATTTTTTGGCCTATTCAAAAACCAGTTGGGCGCGTGCCAGCCGGCTCTCCAGCTCCGCCAGAACCCGGGCGTCATCTTTCGGGCCGCCCGATTCAAAGGTCGCGGAAAACCGCAGAAAACTCCCGGCGTCATCCCACGGAACCGTGGAAATCAGATGCTCGCGAATCAGAAATTGCGAGGCATCCTCGGCCGTGGCAAAGCGCAACGTGCCCGCGCCCTTGGGCGCTTCGACATACAGATAAAAAGTTCCGCCCGGCATCCGGGCCTTGAAGCCGGCCTTTTTGAGAATCGCCACCATCTTGCGCAGGCGGCCCTGATAATGCCGGCGGATGCGCTCGGAAAGCCGGATGTCCGCAATCCCCGCGCAGGCCGCCTGCTGAATGGCCTTGAACTGGCCGGAATCAATGTTGTCCTTCACCTCGGCAATCGCCTGCACCACCCGCTGGCTTCCCGCCACAAATCCCAGCCGCCAGCCGGTCATGTTGTAGCTCTTGCTCATCGAGTGCAACTCCACCGCGCATTCCTTGCCGCCCGGACGGCCCAAGATGGAAAGGCGCTCCCGCCCATAAATCAACGTGGCGTACGCCGCATCCTGCACAATCAGGAGGTTGTGCTGTTGCGCAAACGCAATCAGCTCGTCAAAAAACTCCGGGGTCGCCGCGGTGCCCGTCGGATTGTTCGGATAATTGACGTACAGCAACTTGGCGCGCGCCGCCACGGAGGGCTCCACCGCCGCCAAATCCGGAAAAAAGCCGTTCTTCTTGAGCAGGGGCAACTTGACCACCTCGCCGCCCAGATAGCGCGTGTGCGTGGCCAGCACCGGGTAGCCCGGCACGGTCACCAGCGCCACATCGCCCGGATTGATGAAACACAGCGGGATCATTGCCAGAGCCGGCTTGGAGCCGATCGTGTGATTAATCTCCGTGGCCGGATCCAGATCCGCCACCCCAAAAAATTCCTTCATGTATTGCGCGGAGGCGGCCTTGAACTCCGCAATTCCGTTGTCGGCATAGCCGCGGTTCGCGGGATCGTCCACCGCCTTCTTCAAGGCCCGGCGGATGGGGGCCGGCGCCATCTGGTCCGGCTCCCCCACCCCAAAATCCAGCAGTTCCATCCCCGGATGCGCCTCGCGCGCCGCCTTCTTGGCCCGCTTGATCTTCTCGAACTTGTAGATCTCATTACCGAGCCCAAACTGAGCCCCTCCGATTCGTTCCGCAAACAAGGGTTGAATGTCCATGCGCTCTTCCTGCTGTAAAAGGTTTAAAAAGTCCCCGAATTATTCATGGCGCGCCTGAAAATGCAAGGCCGCAAACGGCTCATTATGCAATTGCACGAGCCTCCGGCCACGGCTACACTGAACGGCGAAGAAGAGGGTCTGGCACGGACAGGGTGATCATGAAGAAAAGCCCAACTTTATTCACAGGAATCACGCGAAAACGGTGGACCGGGTATCTGCTGATTGGAGCGGCCCTCATTCTCCTGCTCCTGCTGGTTTATCACCAAGCCCGCCGCACGGTCCTCCATGAAATCCGGCGCCATGCCATGGGGGTTGCGATTGCCGCCGCCGCCGGCATAGAGGCTGAAAGCCTCCAGGCCATCCGCTCGCCGGAGGATATGGAATCGGAGGCTTATCTCCGCATCCAGAAACTGTTGAACAACATCCTGTCCGCCAATCTGGATGTCCGCTACCTCTACACCATGCGCCGATCCACCCGCGAGGAGGCGCCGGCCAGCGAATATGAATATATTGTGGATGCCTCGCCCCGCGATTTGGATCAGGACGACATCATCAGCAAGGAGGAGGCCAGCGAGCCGCCAGGCGCCCCCTATGATGCCTCAAACCTGCCGGAAATGCTCCGGGCCTGGGAGGAGCCCTCCGCGGATCGAACCATCTCGCCGGACCCGCCCTATCCCGATCTCCTCTCCGGCTACGCGCCCATCCGAAATGAAAAAAGGCAAACCGTCGGCATCGTTGGCGTGGACATCACGGCCGATACCGTCCGCTACAAACTGCTGGCCTTTCAGGGCGCCCTGCTGGTGGTTTGGATCATCCTGACCTTCCTCCTCATCAGCTTGCTTCAGCTCTATTATCATCAGCACGACACGCTGGATCACATTCAAGCCCTGAGCCGGGAGCTCTCCGAGCGCAACCACTTGTTGCGCTCAGCCAATGTCAGGCTCTCCGAGCAAAATGAGCAGGCCCATAAGGACGCTCAGCTGGCACAAACCCTGCAACTCCGCATGATCCCGAAAACCTTTCCCTGCCAAGACCAGATTCATTTTGATCACTTGTACCTCGCCTGCGATGCTCCCGGCGGCGACTTCTTCGATTCCTTTATGCTGGATGACCGCCATCTGGCACTCTACATGGCCGATGTGTCCGGGCGCGGCGTCTCCACCGCCCTGGTCACCAGCCTTCTGAAGAACGCCTTTGCAAACGTGCGGGACCGCCATGCGTCCGCCTCACAGCGCTTCCGCGCCGATCTGTTTGATCCCGGGGCCGTGCTCAGCGCCTTCAATGACATGCTCAACCACGAGATCCCGGAACATGATTTTGCCACCATGATCTATGCCGTGCTGGATTTGAGCACCCGGACCTTCTCCATTGCGCGCGCGGGCCACCCCCCGCCCTTGCTGTATGCGCGGGAATCGGCCTCCGCAACGGCTTGGGACGGCCCGGCGGGCGTGGCGCTGGGCCTGCTGGACCGCCAGTCCTATGCGACAGCCCGCCACATCGCCCAAACGGGCGACAAGGTGCTCTTCTTCACCGACGGCCTTTCCGGCGCGCTGAACAAGGAGGGCGATTCCTTCGGCGAGGAGAGGGTGCTCGAAGTCTTCCAACAGAACGGACACAAACCCACCGCGGAAGTGATCGCCGCCCTCCAAAAAGCGGTCGAAGACCATCGCGGCGGGTGCGCCGTCAATGACGATTTCTCCATCCTCCTCGCGGAAATCAAAGGCTAAACCCACCACCATGAAGCGAACCAGGGAACAGCAGGAACGTTTTGCGCGGCAGGTGTCCCTCCCGGAGATTGGCGCCTCCGGGCAAAAAAAACTGCTGTCCGGAAAAGTCCTGGTGGTGGGGGCGGGCGGCCTGGGTTCCCCGGCGGCCTTCTACC
>CAZFSE010000235.1:0-4708 GCA_964521805.1 uncultured Verrucomicrobiota bacterium | reverse complement strand
GGCGCGTTGAAGCGCCGAATGGCCCTGCTAGCCTATCCGGAAAAACCCTAAGGGCCCAAGCCCGGCCTGGGTCCAGGCGCAACAGCGGTGAGAAACACCGGTCCCATGACAATCCCTTGCTTGACCTCAAGCCAGGTTCGCGCATACTTCCCGAAGGAAAAAAACGAGTTATGAGCCGCTCACACCATCGCCCAACCTGCATTGTAATAGGCGGCTTCGGCTTTGCCGGGTCCATGATTGTGCAGGAAGGCACAAAACGCGGGTACCAGACAACACCCATAGGCCCTGAACAGTACGAGGACCACATTGGGATGTCCTGCGATGTCCTGATCAACGCGAACGGCAATTCACGGAAATATCTGGCTCAACAGCATCCGCTGAAAGACTATGAGCTTTCCGTATCCACGGTCACCCGAGCGCTTCATGATTTCAACTTTGCGCGCTATATTCATCTGTCCAGCGTGGATGTCTATTCTTCCCTCGGGAATCCTGCCGAGAACCACGAGGAGGCGGCCATCGATGAGCGCCAGCTTTCACACTACGGGTTCCACAAGCTGTTGGCGGAAAAGCTGGCCCGCCATTACGCCCCCCAGGCGCTGATCCTGCGCTTGGGAGGACTTATTGGCCCCAATCTGCGCAAGAATTCCATCTATGACTTATTGCACCACGTCCCCCTTCGAGTGCATCCGGATTCCGCCTATCAGTATATGGATACCCGCATCATGGCCCGCATGGTGTTCGACCTGTATGAACGCGGCGTGCAGGATGCCACCCTGAATCTCGCCGGGGCAGGCGCTCTCGCCCTGCGCGAGGCCGCCACATGGATTCCCCACGGCTCGCTGGAGGCGATGGAATCGGACGCCCCGGTGGAGCGATACGAGGTTTGTCTCGACCGCACGTCCGCCCTCCTGCCCATCCCCTCGACACGGGAGATGGTTCGACGTTTTATTGATGAAACCCTTGCGGACAAGAAAGCCCTCCCATAATGCATCTACACTCACGCCCCCCCTCGGCAAGCATTCTGATTGCCTGTTTTAATGAAGAGGCCTGCATTGCGCAGTGCATTCAATCCGTGGCTCAAGCCGTGCCGGAAGCGGAGATCGTGGTTGTTCACGGAGGCACCGACAAAACGCTGGCCATTGCGCAATCCATGGCAGAGAATAATCCCCGTGTGCTCCCGGTTCACAACGCCAACGACCGCGGAAAAGGGCATGCCATCAAAACCGGCATCGCCCGCTCGAGCGGCTCCATCATCGCGCAATTCGATGCGGATCTGCAGTTTTATGCAGAAGATATTCCGGCCCTCCTGGCTCCCCTGGAGCGTGGCGAATGCGAAGTGACGCTGGGTTCCCGTTTTCTAACCGCATCCGACCGGTCCGCCTACAAGTCTGTTTTTTTTCGCGACTGCGGAAACCGCCTCCTCGCGGGCTGGGTTTCTTTGCTGGCCGGACAGCGGGTCACCGATGTAACCGCCGGACTGAAGGCTTGGACACGCGAGGCCATCGAACAAATCGCCTTTCGGGATGATCGGTACAGCTATGAGGCCGAGATCGTTGTCCGAGCCCTTCGCCTTGGACTGCGCATCCAGGAAATTCCTGTCCGGTATGCCAGCCGCCGTCTGGGCGAGTCCATGCACCGAAGCACCGGGGCGGTCATCAAGGCTGGAAGTGTCATCCTGGCCAAGAGCCTGGCCGCGCGGCTACGCCCCGCAAAAGCCGAAAACCCTCCCGTACACACAACGGGGAAAGCCGGGGTTGCCCAGAATAAAGCTTCCAATCACGGGAAATAATAGTAAAAGAAACCGCATGATTGAGATGGGCGAGATTTGCAAGACACGTGGCAGGACAGCCATCCTCGCTACCGTCCTTTTTGCCCTCACCCTTTGGCTGTTCTGGCCGGCCACCGGCTATGATTTTCTGAATTTCGATGATGACCGGTATGTGAGCGGCAATCAAATGGTCCGGCAGGGCCTCACCGGGACCAGCATCCCGTGGGCACTTCAGTCGGTTTATGAAAGCTACTGGCTTCCCGTGATGTGGCTTTCTTACATGCTTGACGCCACGCTCTACGGCACCGAACCCTTCGGATTTCATCTCACGAACATCCTCCTGCACGCGCTCAATACCGCCCTGCTCTTCCTGCTTCTGAACGCTTGGACTAAACGCCCCTGGGCGGCCTTTTTTGTGGCCGCCTTCTTTGCCTGGCATCCGCTCCGGGTGGAGTCGGTGGCCTGGATTGCGGAGCGCAAAGACGTGCTCAGCGGATTCTTTTTGCTCCTTTGCCTCTGGCTCTACAAGCGCTTCAGCCTGCGCCCCGAAAGCGGGCGGGAAGTGCCTGCGGCCTTTTGCATGGCCCTGGGCCTGATGACCAAGCCCATCTTGGTGACCATTCCTTTTCTTCTGCTCCTGCTGGATTACTGGCCTCTGGAGCGGGTGTCGTGGACGGCGCAGGACATCCGGGCCAAGAGCTGGGGCTTGCTCAGCGAAAAAGTCGTGTTCTGGGCGCTGGCCATTTTTTTTAGCATTCTGACCTACTACACACAAAGCATCGGCCAGGCGGTTCATGATTCGGAGTCCTTTCCATGGTCCCAGCGCCTGGCCGCCATTCCCGCCACCTATGTCTTCTACCTGAAAAAAACCATCCTGCCCGCTCGCCTGAGCATGATCTATGGAGAACTGCATCCAACCCCACTGGAAGCCGCCGGATCCTTCTTTCTAATGTGCGGACTGACCGTGGCCGTCTTGTTCGCGGGCCGGCGATGCCGGGCCCTCCCCATCGGGTGGTTTTGGTTTCTTGGGCTTCTTGTCCCGGTCATTGGCTTGGTTCGCGTGGGCGTTGTCCATGCCGCGGACCGTTTTGTGTATCTGCCGTCCATCGGGTTGGGGATTTGCATCGCCTGGGGCGCATCCATGCTCACCACCCGCTTCAAGCGAGCCTCTCTACTGCTGGGCCTTTCAGGTGCCGCCATCCTGCTGGCTTGCGCCTGGCAAACGCGCCAAGTCCTGCCCACATGGACCAATTCCCTGACCGCCTTCAAAAACGTCCTGAACCATCTCCCCCGTCACGCGCTCGCCAACAACAACTACGGGGAAGCCTTGCTGGGTGCCGGACAGACGGAACAGGCCCTGCTCCATTTCGACAAGGCCCTTTCTGCGGACCCTCGCACCACTCCGTTTATCGCCAACTCCGCCCTGGCCCTGCTGTTGCTCCAGCGCAATGACGAAGCACTCGCCCGGCTGGACCATGCACGCACCACAATCAACCCCCAATGCCCCTTCCTCAATTTCATTTCGGGCCTGGTGTGGATGGAAAAAGGCCAGCCCCGCAAAGCCATTCCCTTTTTGAAGCAAGCCACCCTCGACAACATGGCCAGGCCCACCTGGCAAGTTGAACTGGCCCGCGCCTACCAGGAAGCCGGCATGGATGCCGCGGCCTCCAACGAGCTTTCCTTGATTGAACAACAGGGATGGGGCGCTCTCACCAGTTTTGACGGCCTGTGCAACTATTACCTGGCTCTCTGGCAAAAAGGCCTTGGACGCCGCGCCTGGACCTTCTTTGAACGCGAATTGTCCGGCGCACACTCCAATAATATCGCCATGCTCAATAACGTGGCGTGGTTCCTCGCCACCGACCCGCCTGCAGGCATATCCCCAGCCAGCGCCCTGACCTATGCCCTGCGCGCACAGGAACTCTGCGAAGGAGACCACCCCGGTGTGCTGGATACCCTGGCGGCCGCCTATGCCGCTCGTGGACAATTCGATCAAGCCATCCGATGGTCCACCCAGGCTCGGGAGCTTTCCATATCCAGCGGCATGACCAGCCTAGCCCAGCAAATCGAATGGCGCCGGCAAGCCTATCAACGCGGCCAGGCTTGGGGCAAGAATGGACCGGTGGCCCCCTCCCCTGATCCAGTCGGCCAGACGAGGGAGTAACAAACCCCGCCCTGTTCCGTGCAATAAAAAAGCGCCGCTTTTCAGCGGCGCTTTTCTCAATGCGTTTTTGAACGGCGGTCAGGTCTTGCGGCGACGAACCACACGCAGAAGGGCAAGTCCGCCAATGGACAGCAGGCTCAACACACCCGGCTCCGGAATTGCCGTCACACTCCCATTCACCGTCACACCCGTTGATCCATAGCCCCATCCACCCGTCGAGGTCTGTCCGGTTGCATAGTAACGCAGGGTGACATCCGTGCCGGCCGCCACATTCTGCAAAGCGCCCACACCGCTCATGCCAAAGGTCGCCGAGGCCAGCGTGGTCTGGACAACCGGGGCTCCAATCAGGGTAAAGGAACTGCCGTCAAGACTGTACGCCCACTGATGGCTCACACCCGGATTGGCATAATAGGTCGAAGTTCCCACAAACGAATTAACCGTCACATCCGTCAGCGAAAGCAAATTTCCGGAAGAGGCGGATAGAATGAACTGAAAATAATCCGTGTTTGAAACGTCTATGCCATCATTTTGAAAGCCCGTTGTGCGGAACGAGCTGTTCCCAGTACTGGTGCCGGCTCCCGCGCCGCGAGTCAAATCGTTGTAAATGCCACCGGAATCAAGCCCTGCATCAGCCTGGTCCGCCACCTGGCTGACGATGGGGGTCGCGCCCACAAAGGAAGACCACTGCAAAATCACTGCGGCATTTGCTGTGGCGGCCAGGCCTGCGATCACGAGTAGGGCTACGGCTAATTTCTTCATCATCTCGCTCCTCCGTT
>CAZFSE010000234.1:0-4722 GCA_964521805.1 uncultured Verrucomicrobiota bacterium | reverse complement strand
AAAAGTTTCCAAGGGTTGGAAACTTTTTTTGAAAAAGTTCCAACCCTTGGAAAACCCGCCGGGATCGTCGTCACACGCATCGAGCAGGCGGGGCGGTACGGGACGGTGGAGTGGAATGAAGAGGGCCACATCACCGCTTTTTTGGAAAAGCAGGACCGCCAGAATGGCTGGGTGAATGGCGGGGTGTACCTGCTGAGCCGGGAGTTGCTGGAAGCCATCCCGGCGGATCGCGCGGTGTCCATGGAGACCGATCTTTTCCCGGCATTGACGCGCCAGGGCCTGTTGCAAGCGATCCCCTGCCCGCCGCCCCTGCTGGATATGGGCACACCCGAAGGCATCACCGCCATGGAAGCTTTTCTTACCCCCCACGGATGCAGAGAAGTGTGAGCGTGTCCACTCCCCAGCCGGCCCTCCCGCTTTCCGGTCCCTACTGCCTTCCGTGGGACGGGATGCCATCCCGTCCTACTTCGGATCAGAGCCTGTGGGCTTGCACCGTCACTTGTCACCTTCCCACCTGTCACTGGTCACTGCTTACGGGTCACTTCCCCACGCCGCGCTCTCCCAGATCCTTGTTCGGGCAAAAGAATTCCGCCCATTCCGCCAGCCCATAGCTGAGGTGCATGACGGGAATCAGCAGGAACAACAGCAGGTCTTTGGCCCGCCGGGTCTCCTTGAGCATCTCGAGCGTAATAAGCAAATCCACCAGCGCGTACAGGCCCAGGTCCAGCGCCAGCAACCAGCGCGCCCAGGAGGAAAAAGCCGACGCCACGCCCAGCACCGCCAGTGAGAACACCCAGATCATCGGCACGATCGTCGCGGGCTCGAACTCCACCCCGCCCCGAAACAGGCGGATGCGCGTGGCGCCATAGCCCCACATCTGCCGCCAGAAACGGCGAAGCGACTGGCGGGGATAGTGGTAGACATACGCGCGCGGGACGAACATCAGTTTCCAGCCCAGCTCCTGGGTCTTGTGGGAGGCCATCATCTCCTCGCCGGGATAAAAACCCGGATCAAAGGTGCCCATGGCCAGAAACGCCTCACGGCGGTACACCGCATTGCATCCAATGATGCGGCTCCAGTTGATCGGGCGGATTTCCTCATGGCCCGTGCGATATCGCTCGGCCACGTAACCGGCCGCCCGCGAGGCCAGGGCCAGCCCCGCCAGCCGCCCCATGAAGTTGATGTCCTCCGGGATCAGGCTGGGGCCGCTGACCAGCCCCACGGCCGGATCCTGAAAAGGTTCGCAAATCGTCAATGGCCAGTCCGGCGCAACGTGGACATCGTCATCCAAAAAAGCAACCAGGTCCGCTCGGGCCGCCCGAAACCCCGCGTTCTTCTTCTCGCTGGAATCGCCCCGTTCAAACTGGACGGGCAAATGGCGAATGTTGGAATGCGCGGCGCACAACGCGTTGAGCTGGGACAGGATGGATTCATCTTGGATGCGCCCGGCCACGATGACTTCAAGGCCTTCGAAGCCCTGAGCCCTCACCAGGGATTCCACGGTTTCAATGACCGTATGCCGGCCCATGGTGGGAATGGCCACGGACAGCCGGAGGGGTTCAGCAGGTCCGCTCATGCCCGCTTTTCCTCTGGGCTCTCGCGGCGGCGCTGAAGAATCACCGCCGCCAGTGCCAAGGCGCACACCAGCACGCTCGCAATTTGCACCCAAAAAGGACCGCGCGGTGGCGCGTATTCCAGCACCACCGTGTGCCCGCCCGGCGGGATGGGAACGCCGATCATCAAATAATCCGCCCGCAGGACCGGCACGGGCTTTCCATCCACGCTCGCCTTCCAGTCGGGCTCGTACTTGTCGCCCGCCCGCAGAATCGTGGGCTTCTCCGAGGAGGTCTTCAGGACCACCCGGCCCGGACGATATTTCTGCACACTGACCAGCCCCGTCAGTCCCTGGCCGCCGCTGTCGGCGGGCGCCGCGCTGGACGGGGAAAGCAGGACCCGCGAGAAGGGCGGATGCGCGGGCGAAAGCAGTTCCTCCAGCGCCCGGTCATCCGGCACGGTCTTCCAGGCATCCAGCAACCCGTAGCGGGGCACGGGATCTTTCATGCGGATGACCACATGCTGTCCGGGGGACGCCGCCGTGGCACGCGAATACACCACTCCGCCCAGCGGGTCCGGGAAGGCATTGAAGGCGTACGCCAGTTCAAAGCGCTCCCTCATGGCGGGATCGTTTTGCATCTGCCCCCACAGCTGGGCGGGACCGGCAATCCATTCCGCGGAGGTCAGCGCCCACATCCGCAGGGGCTGGGCACCCACCCGGCTCAGAAATTGCTTGTACTCCTCCGTCATGCGCGGCATTTGCGTGACGTTGACGGCCCGGATGCCATAGTACGGAAAAACGTACGTCAGCCAGGCGTTGTAGAATCCCGATTGCTGAACCAGCGCGGCGCGCTGGTATTTCTGATTGGCCTTGAAGAAGCGAACCACATCGCTTTCCTCGATCAGATTGGGCGGCATGGCCGAGATATAGTGGCGGCCCAGCGCCAGGGCATCCACGGCGGCCAAAACCAGCAGGGCGGCGGCCACTTTGGCGGGGCGCGTGGAACCGTCCCGAGCGCGAGCCATCAGGGCTAGGGCCGCCAGGCCCGCGCCCAGCAGGAAGGCGCCATGCGCCAGCGCCGATCCCCGATTCCTCACGATGACGCGCGCATAGTCCCCCCACCCCGCAAACCGGGCCAGCAGGGATTGCTCCCCGGCGGACGTGATCAGCGCCCACAGCGCCAGCACGCCGGCCAGTGAACCCAGCGTCCACAGAAAATGCTTGAGCGTGGGCGCAGGCGCCGCGCGGTCTTTTCGGAAGACCGCCTCCAGCCCGTAGGCGGCCAGGATGGCCAGCGCCAATTGGAAAATGTGCAGGAACTTGTTCGGATTGCGGATGGAGGAAACCATCGGCAACAGATAGAACAGCCGGTAGAGCGGAAAATGCCGGCCAAACGATAGCAGGAGCGAAACCAGCAGGACCCCGCTCCACAAGAGCACCTCCCACGTCCAGGGCTGGCGGGTCCGGCGGTTCTTCCAGGCGGCCACGCACGCCCACAGCGCAAACACAACGGGAAGCGCCCCGATGTACTGGTTCTCCAGCTTGAAGTTCTGGAAGCCCTGGCCGGTTTTTTCCCATTCGGCGCTCCGCCCCATCCGCCCGTAATACGGCCCTTCCGGCTCTCCGGACCGCCAGCCCATGAAGCCCGGCGCTATGAAATCAATGGACTCCTCCGGCGGCCAGCTCCATTGGGTGGCGAAATTCCATTGCTCCTCCGGGCTGGTGGTGGAGACGCTGGCCACCCCCTGAATGCCGACGCGGTAGCCGGACCACAGCGGCTGGAACGCCACCAGCAACATCGCCGCGCCCATCGGCACACCCACGCGCGCCAATCCCGGCACAGAAAAGCCGGACTCCCGCCAGGCCGCATAGATTGCATAGGGAACCAGAAACATCGCGAAAAAGAGCGCCACATCCGCCTGCTCCAGGAACATCGCGCCCAGGGCGCCGCCCGCCAGCACGCCCCAGGCCACGCTCCGCCGGGAGACCGCCCGCTCAATCAGCCAAAGGGCGGCGGCGGCAAACAGCAGGACGCCAAATTTTCCAATGTGGCCGGCATACGTCAGCGTGAAATTCGAGCCGACCCAGAAGGCCGCCAGAGAGGCCAGCGCGCCCGCCCGCCAGCCCAGCCCGCGCGCGCGCAGGAACAGGGCGAGAAACCACGAGGCCAAAATCAAATCCAGCGCGTGGATCCAGTTGGTGAAGAAACGAACCGGCAAAAGCCACAACAGAAAATTGGTCCAGTTGATGGACAACAGCTGGCTGACGCCGGCCAGCACCGAATCATCCCAGCCGCCGACAAAGGCATAGGGAAGCGTGGCCTTGCGCAGGGCCAGCGCGCCGATGTTGTCATCCGTGGTGAACAGCACCGCGCCCGGTTGCAACAGAACCCGGAACATCAGCACGCTGAACACCAGCAACCCGATCCAAAAAGCCGGGATGGCCTTTTTTTCATTCTTGATCCAGTGGAGAAGTTTCATGCCATCCTGCCTTTAGGGGTTAGCCGGCGCCTCCGCGGGCCGCCGGAAAAGAAGCCACAACATCGCCGCCATCGAACAGAACGAGGCGGCCAGAAATACGAGAATCACCTGCCAGAGCGTATCGTGGAACAACGCCGCGCCTGCGTAATAGAGCGCCGCGCACAGCACCAGCGGGATCGTGCAGGCAAAGCGGTGCTGGGCCAGCTCAAAGTTCATCAGCAGGTACGTCAGCGACAGGGGCGCCATGGCCCAGCAGACGCCGCGCACCAGGCCCAGCATGCGGGCGGAGGGCGCGGTCTCCTTGAAAAGAATCCAGAGCGGGATTTGAGGAAGCCAGGTGCAGAGAAGCACCCCGGCCAGGATCATCGCGCCGCTCACCAACACCGCCCGCAACAGCGTGCGGTTATGCGAGCCGGACTTGGCGCCCCGTGAAACCACCTTGGGGAACATCGCCACGACAATCGGCTGGACCAGGAAGACGAGCGTGCGCGCAATGGTCGAGGCCCTGGCATAGTCGCCATAGTCCTCCCCGTCCGCAAAAAAATGCTTCACCAGCACCGTGTCCGAGTTCATCAGCACCGAAAACGAAAGAATCGTCGTCAGGGAGAGAAAGAAATAGCGGTCGGTGGACTCCAACACGGCGATCTTGACTTCGGCCTTGGGCAACAGCACCCATAACCCCACCCC
>CAZFSE010000233.1:0-4724 GCA_964521805.1 uncultured Verrucomicrobiota bacterium | reverse complement strand
CCCCCGCGGTACCTGCGGTTCCAACGCAAGCGGCTCCCGTGGAAGCGCAGGTCCATTCCCCCCATATCCCGGTCACCGCGCTCACGGTCCATGGCCCGTTGAAGAGCCTGATGGATGACAATTTTCTGCAGTATGCCTCCTACGTCATCCGCGACCGCGCGATTCCGGACCTCGACGATGGCTTGAAGCCCGTCCAGCGCCGCATCCTCTTCTCGCTCCACGAAAATGACGATGGCAAGTTCATCAAGGTGGCCAATATTGTCGGCTACACGATGCAATTTCATCCGCATGGCGACGCCTCCATCGGGGATGCGCTGGTCACCCTAGCCTCCAAGCAGTACCTGATCGAGGGCCAGGGAAACTTCGGCAACATCCTGACCGGCGATCCCGCCGCCGCCCCGCGCTATATCGAATGCCGCCTGACGGAGCTCGCCCGCAACGAGTTGTTCCATGACGAGCTGACCCCGTTTATTCCGACCTACGATGGCCGCAAAAAGGAGCCGGTGCTCCTGCCGGCCAAGCTCCCTCTACTCCTCATGCTCGGGGCCGATGGCATTGCCGTGGGCATTTCCACCCGCATCCTGCCGCACAACTTCGGCGAGCTGATCGAGGCCCAAATCGCCATCCTGAACAAGAAGAGCTTCAAGCTCTATCCCGACTTCCAGCAGGGCGGCCTGATGGATGTGACGGAATATGACCGCGGCATCGGAAAGATTCGCGTGCGGGCCTTGATTGAAAAGAAGGACGCCCAAATCCTGGTCATTCGTGACGTTCCCTTTGGCACCACCACGGAATCCCTGATTGCCTCCATCGAGGACGCGGCGCATAAGAAAAAAATCAAGATCAAGGCGATCCACGATTTCACGGCCGGGCGCGTCGAAATCGAAATCCATCTGGCACCGGAGGAGAAGGCGGAGAAGACCATCGCCGCGCTGTACGCCTTCACCCAATGCGAAATCCCGATTTCCAGCCATATCGTGGTCATCCACAACAACCGCCCGGTCGAGATGAACGTGGAGGAGATTCTCCGTTACAACACCGAGCGGCTCGTGCAAATCCTCAAAAAAGAGCTTCAGCTCAAGCAGAAGCACCTGCTGGAGGATCTGCACAGGAAGACCCTCGCCCAGATTTTTGTTGAGCACCGCATCTACAAAAAGATCGAGGAGTGCAAGACATATCCCGATGTGCAAGAGGCGGTGCTGGCCGGCGTCCAGCCGTTCAGGAAACAGCTTCGGCGCGATGTCACGCAGGAGGATGTCGAGATGCTGTTGGGCATACCCATCAAGCGCATCTCGCTCTTCGACATCCAGAAAAACCGCAAGGAAATGGACCAGATTGCGGTCGAGCTGGAGCAGGTGGAAAAAAACCTGGGGGCGATCATCCCCTACTCGATTCGCTACCTCAAAAACCTGCTGAAGACCTACGGCCCGCAGTATCCCCGGCGCACGAAGATCACCACCTTCGAGGCCATCGAGGTCCGGGAACTGACCGCCAAGGAATTAACCATCGTCTATGACCGCGAGAAAGGCTACCTCGGCCATGACGTCGAGGGAGCCCCGCTCCTGCAATGTTCGTCCTACGACAAACTGATCCTGGTGTGGGCGGATGGGCGTTACAAGGTCATCCCGCCCCCGGACAAGCTCTTCGTGGACACCAGCGTCGTGTATTGCGCCGTCATGGACCGGGACCGGGTCATGACCGTGGTCTATGCGGATGACCAGATCACCTACATGAAGAAGTTCACGTTTGGCGGCACCATTCTCAACAAGGAATACAACTGCGCGGCGGAGGCCTCCAAAGTCCTGCTGTTTTCCGATGCACAGCCGGCGGAGCTGTTCGTCCGCTACGCCCCCCGCAAGGGCCAGCAGATCCATCAGCAGGTGTTCCATACGGACAAGCTGGCCATCCGCGGCGCCAAGACCCGCGGCCTCCAAATGACCACCAAAAAGGTCCAGTCCATCTCCATCACCAAGCCCCGAAACTGGGATGACAAAGCCTCCTCCCCGCGCGGCGCGTATATGGACTTTCTGTAACCGGAACTGGGCAGGTCCTCTGTAGCGGCTTCGCGAAGGGGGTGGAATCAGCTCCGGGGCCACAGGCCACTGCACGAATGGGTTGCTCTGCTCTTGACCACGCTTCAACAGCCCCCTAGACTTCCATGGAACCATTTCTAAACGGACTATCACAAATGAACAATCCTTCAACCCCCATCCATGAGCTGGAGAAGTATTCCTCCGCGGTGACGCTGTCCGACATGGAGATCTTCGTCTTCCCGGAACTGCTGTACAGCCTGGTGCTGGCCAATATCATGTCCCCAAAAATCTGGGCCTGGCGCGAGCATGAATGGTTCGCCGGACTGCATAAGATGACGCCCTACCGCCGCATCCTGCGCCTCAAGCAATTCATCATTGACCATTATGAATTCAACCTCGACCTCGACACCTGGGGCCTGACCACGCAAGCCCAGGAAATGGCGCGCTTCCGCCCCTTCATGGATGAGGCCACGATCAGCGCCAGCAACGCCCTCTTTGGCTATGAGGGAGACAAGTATTACTTTGCCTTGGACATCCGGAAGCACTTCGGCTTGGACAAGTACACGTCCGAAACCATCCCGTACTGGAAGACCGAAACCGTCGAGGCCATGGATGCGTTCCGCCACAAGGAGGGCTACCGGGCCGGCGCCGGCGAGTGTGTCTCCCTCTCGACCCTGTATGCCGCCGCGATGTTCATTGTCTGCGGCATACCGCTCGATGATATTTTCCTGCTGGCCACCCCCCTGCACTCGCAGAACTTCATTGATGTGGCCGATGGCGTGCTGACCAACAACCGCCGGGTGGTGACCAAGAATATGTGGTTCAACGGCACGGAGCTGACCGACAAGGCCCAGCGGGCCCTGCGGCATGAACAGGTCACCATCGTGGCCCATCGCACCGGCCACATTCACGTGGTGTATCCCGAGGCCACGATCCAGCCGGCGGCCTATGCGCGATGCCAGGGCAAACTCCGCGACTTTTTGCAAACCTCCATCAGCATGGAAATCCTGGCCAATTATCTCCGGCAGAACTCCAAGCTCCAGACCTGTTTCCAGATCATGCACCTGTTCGGAGGAAAGCCCCGCTACATCCCGGCGGAAAAGGTCTATGGCTACGAGCACACCAGTTCCTTCAAGGTCAGCGACAAGACCCGCGACAAGCTCCTGGAGGAAATTGACGAGGACGAATATTTCCCCAACCCGATTGAAGGGCGCATCCCCTTGAACAAGTTTGAGGCCTTCTTTAAGGAGAACGCCATTGATCTCTCCAAAGAAGAGGATGTCCAGAAGCTGAAAAGGGAATTTAACTGTTACCACACGGGCGCCTGTGAAATCATTCAGGACATCATCCGGTTTACACAGCTTGAGCCGAAGTGGCCCGATTCTGGACAGCCCCGGACCTTCGTGGAAAGCCCGGCGATTGACCTCTCCACGGACATGACCCGCGAAGACATCATTGCCCGCCTGGAGGCCCTCAGGGCCAGCCATCCCGTGGCGGACCTGGCGTTCTATGCGTACCGGGATCTCTCCCGCACCGACTGGCGTCCGTTCATCAAGGCCGCCCTGGAACGCAACCCGGTTTCCATCAAGGCGGTGGAATCCCTGTCGGACGAGAACGTCCTCCAGCGAATCTGCGGCCTGCCCAACGAATCCATCTATGACGGCCCGCGCATGGCCCAGCCCGACGAGGTCTGGAACTATGGGCGAGGGGACGGTTGGGAAAAAGCGCTTTGCCTCGCCAATATCTGGAAGGCCCGGCATCCCGAAACTCCTATCACCCTCACTAGCCGCGGCGAACAGCTTTCCCTGCGCCTCGGCGCGCAGGATGTGGCGCTGGAAACCCACAAGGGCCTCGACCGGGAATTGGCGCTGTAGTAGCCACCCACTTGCAGGCTCATGAACATTTTCACTAGCAACAGCTTCTTAAAGCATGCTCAACAGGCCCGTTCTGAAGCCAAAGCTATGACACCGGAGGAGCGGCTTAGCCTGGTGGAAGATTTGCGGCTGTCTGCAGGGAAGTTTATTTATAAATACCCAGCCCGAATTCAAAAAGTTTTTGTGCCTGTTACAAAGGCTTCGCGTTAAGGGTCTGCTGGCACTCCAACCGCACCTCAAGGCGGCTGGTTTCGCGGGTGCCCGGCTGAACCCAGCGCAGGCCATGGCCCGTGTTCAGCGCATTGGGAAGGCCCATCCAGGGTTCCACGCACAGGAACGGCTGGCCCGCCACGGCATAGAGCTGTAGGTACGGATACAGCCCGTCCGCCTTCAGCGCCAGCACTCTTCCATCCGGATAGATCAAGCGGACGGCTCGGTCATCCCCGAGGCGAAAAACTCTGCGGCTCAACAGCGGATCTTCGATGGAAAGGGGCATGGGCGGCACCGGCACTTGTGCTTCGATCCCGGTAAAGGTGTGGTTATACAGAAACGCCTCGGACGGCTGGAACGCCACCTGCATCAGCTCCCGGCCCTGTCCGGGCGGCGGCGTCAAAAAGTACGGATGGAACCCGGCATCGTACGGCAACGGCTTGTCGCCCCGGTTCAGCACGTTCAACTCGCTCTGTAGCGCCCCATGTTCCAGCCGGTAGCGCAACTCCAACTCAAAGGAGAACGGATACACCGCCCGTGTTTCGCTGTTGTCCACCAGGCTCATGCCCAGCTCTTGCCACGAACGGCCAAAGACCGTCGCAAAGCA
>CAZFSE010000232.1:0-4731 GCA_964521805.1 uncultured Verrucomicrobiota bacterium | reverse complement strand
GGCGCGTTGAAGCGCCGAATGGCCCTGCTAGCCTATCCGGAAAAACCCTAAGGGCGGGCTTTTTCCTGGTGCCTCAATGCTACAAGGGGAGGCCTGAGCTTCCTGCCCGGCGCCGTGATCCTGGCGGTCTGGATTCTCTTCAGCCTGCTGGTGCTTCATCAGCGGCAGTGAGAATTGCTTGACGGGAAAGCGAATTAGAGCATTCTTCCAGCGGAAAGAAGACTTTTAAGAACAAGCGATTAAAGGCAAGGCATGGGCGTTCAGACTTTTCATAGCCGCCGGCATGACTTGGCGGTGGACACCATTTCCGAAAGCGACATTGATGATCTGATTCAATGGCTTAAGGGATATCCGCGGCTGACCATGGCCAGCGTCACGCGGGAATTCGAGGCCGCCTGGTCCCAGTGGCTGGGGGTCGCGCATTCTGTGTTTTGCAACTCGGGCTCTTCAGCCAATCTGCTGATGTACGCGGCGCTGGATAGCACCAAACGCTCCGGGAACAGGAAAGTCGTTGTGCCGGCGGTCGGATGGAGCACCACGGTAGCACCCGCCATTCAGCTGGGCTGGCACCCCATCATGTGCGAAGCCGACGCTGAAACCTATGCCCTGGAT
The DNA here is from genome assembly GCA_964521805.1 of uncultured Verrucomicrobiota bacterium. GTDB lineage: Bacteria > Verrucomicrobiota > Kiritimatiellia > CAIQIC01 > GWF2-57-35 > CAZFSE01. Next base: position 4,119 of record CAZFSE010000232.1, on the reverse strand, counting down.
CCCGCCAGCTTGGAAAAAATCCTCCAAACGGAACGGCCGGACAACGTCATGCTGGTGCATGTGCTGGGAACGCCGGCCAATATGGAAGCCTTGCTGTCGTTGCAACAACGGCATGGCTTTAACCTGCTGGAGGATTGCTGTGCCGCGCATGGAGCGCGTTTCCGCGGCCAGCTCGTGGGCACCTTTGGCATCATGTCCTCGTTTTCCTTTTATTATGGCCATCACATGTCCACCATTGAAGGCGGCATGGTCAGCACCAACGACTTGGAGCTGAACCACCACCTGCTCATGTTGCGCAGTCATGGCTGGTGCAAGGATCTCCCCCAGGAGAAACAATGCGCGCTCATGGAAGAACATGGCATTGACACCTTTCATTCCCCTTTTACCTTTTTGGTCCCCGGCTTTAACGTCCGGCCTCTGGACCTGACCGCGCAAATCGGCTTGAGGCAATTGCCCAGGCTGAACGAAATCATTGGCCGCCGCGTGGAAAACCACCTGTACTATCAGCGGAAGCTGGAGGGGCGCCTTGAGTTTGCCCGCGCGGGCAGGCAAGACACCATCAGTAGCATTTCTTTTGGCGCGCTGGCCGCCTCGCCTGCGGAACGCAAGAAAATCGTGGCCGCACTGGTGGACCATCTGATTGACACCCGCCTCTTTTCAGCGGGCAACCTGGGGCGGCACCCGTTCTGGACGGAGCGGCATGGTGTTTTCTCCGCTCCCATGGCCGACCGCATCCACGACTGCGGGTTCTTCCTGCCCAACAATCAAACTCTGGTTCGGGAGGATCTGGATTTCATTTGTGCGGTTGTTTTGAGGGCCTTGGATTCGCGATAACCCGACTGGGCATGAACCATGACCGATCTTCATCACTTGAGAGCCAAGGCCCGGGCCATCCGGGCCACTTGCATTCAAATGGCGTTTGACGGCAAAGAAGGCCACTTAAGCTCCTCGCTCAGCGCCGTGGACCTGCTGGTGGCCCTCTATTTTCGCATTCTGCGCATTGAGCCAGCCAGCCTGGCAGATCCGGATCGGGACCGCTTCATCCTCTCCAAGGGCCATGGATGCACGGCACTCTATGCCGTGCTGGCAGACCGCGGCTTTATTCCGCGCTCCGCCCTGCATGACTACAACGTGCCGGGCCGGGCGCTGTCCAACCATCCGTGCCAGCATGCCCTCCCGGCGCTGGAAATGTCGGGGGGCAGTCTCGGGCATGGACTCGGTGTCGCCGCCGGCATGCTGTACGGACTGCGCCTCAAGAATTCCCCCGCCCGCGCTTTTGTGCTTCTGGGCGACGGCGAATGCAACGAGGGCAGTGTCTGGGAGGCGGCCATGTTCGCCGCCGCCCAGCGCCTGGACCGCTTGGTGGCTGTCGTGGACGTCAATGGCATCCAGGCGGTGGGCCGCAGTGACGCGATCATGGGGCACACCTCGCTGGCCGCTAAGTTTGAAGCGTTCGGCTGGGCCGCGCGCACGGTGGATGGCTCGGACATGGAAGCCCTTGTGGACGTCCTCTCCAGCCTTCCCTTTGAGGCCGGACGCCCCAGCGCCATTGTCGCGCGCACCCGCATGGGCGTTTCTTTCATGGAAGACGACGTCCTCTGGCACTACCGCAAACCGTCGCGTGACGAGCTGAACCGCGCGCAAACCGAATTGGGCGAGCGTCCCATTCACCACGAGGAGGGATGACCCGTGCGCCGCGCCTTTGTGGAAGCCCTCACGTCAGCCGCCGAACAAGATTCGCGTGTGATCTTCCTGACGGGCGATCTGGGCTTTGGGGTCTTCGATGAATTCATTGAGCGCTTTGGCCCTCGCTACATCAATGTGGGCATCGCCGAGGCTCAACTGGTCAACACGGCGGCAGGCCTGGCCCGCGAAGGATTCCGGCCCATCGCCTATTCCATCGCCAGCTTTATGACCGGACGCCCTTTCGAGCAGATTCGCTTTTCGGCCGCTTATCCCCGCCTGCCGGTGGTCTTTGTGGGCGCCGGGGGCGGGTTCTGCTACAGCCAGAGCGGTGTGTCGCATCACGCCCCGGATGACTTCGCCCTGATGGGCCTGATTCCCGGCATGACCGTCGTGGCGCCGGGAGATCCCGGCGAAGTCCGCGCCCTCCTGCCGCAGTTGCTGGCTCTGCCGGGGCCTTCCTATATTCGCATTGGAAAATTTGGCGAACCGGCCTATGAGGCCGCGGCACCCATCCGCCTTGGCCAGGCCCGCCTTCTGCGCGCGGGGGAGCGCATCGCCGTGCTGACGACCGGCGAAATGGCGCCCTTGGCACTGGATGCCCTGCCGGAGCTTGCGCAGGAGGGCATCACCCCCATCGTCACCCAATTCCACACCCTCAAGCCCCTGGATGCAACCGCGCTGGACACCCTCGCAGGTCTCGCAAGCACCTGGGTCATGGTCGAGGAAGCCGCCCCGGAAGGCGCCCTGTTTTCCGGCATCCTGTCCTGGCGCCACACCTCCGGACGCCACATCCGCCTCATTCGCCTCGGCCCCGGCGGAGATTTTGTGCTGGGGTCTCCACCGCGCAGTACCCTGCGCCGCTCGGCGGGCTTTGACACCCGCGCGATCATCGAAATCTGCCGGGCCGAATGGCCGGCAACGGGGGCGGCTTCATGAGCGGCTCTTCGGATATTCTGCTGATCCACGCCGGCGGTACAAAAAGAACGGTCTACCAGGATCTCAGCAAGGATTTTTCAGCCGTTGAACCTCCATTCTGGGCCGCTCTCACAGCCGGTTTTCTTCGCAAACACGGCTTCAAGGCGGACCTCTTGGATGCGAACGTCCTCAACCTCGGCATCGAGGAGGCCGCCGATGAAGCCGTGCGCCGCAAGGCCCGGCTGGCCGCCATTGTCGTATACAGCCAGCAAGCCAACACCTGCACGCCCATCATGGAGGGCGTGGGCCGCCTCTGCCGGGCCATCAAAGAGCGCGATGCGAAGTTCCCTCTGATTTTAACCGGCTGGCATCCATCCTGCCTGCCTGAGCGAACCCTGCGCGAGGAGGCCTGCGACATGGTCGCGGAGGGCGAGGGCTTTCACACCTTGCTGGGACTGCTCCAGGGGAAAGCCCCCGGACAGATTCCGGGCCTCTGGTGGCGCGAAGGCGCGGAACTGCGCCACAACCCCCGTGCGCCCGTCATCGAAAATCTTTCCGAAGAGCTGGCCGAGGTGGCCTGGGATTTGCTTCCCCTCGCAAGTGGAAACTATCGCGCGTTCAACTGGATGACCCTCCAGGATCTCTCCACCCGCAACCACTACGCCGGCATGCTGACCAGCCTGGGCTGTCCCTACCAGTGCTCCTTCTGCGCCATACACGCCACCTTCGGGGAGCGCCGTATTCGCGCCTGGACCCCCGAATGGGCCATGAAGCAGTTTGACCTCCTTGCGCGCCAATACGGGGTCCGGCATATCAACCTGATTGACGAACTCTTCATCTTCAATCCCCGCCACTACCGGCCCATCGCGGAGGCCCTCCTTCAGCGCGAGTATCAGCTGAACCTGTGCGCTTTTGCCCGTGTGGACCACGTGGACAAGATGAGCCCCGGCGAACTGGGCCTCCTTAAGAAAGCCGGCTTCAACTGGTTCAAGCTCGGCATCGAACATGCCGACGCAGGCGTGCTGGCCCGGGCCCGCAAGGGAAGCTACACTCAGGAAACGGTCCGCCGTGTGGTGGGCAAGATTCATGAGGCGGGCATTGACCTGTGCGCCAACTTCATGTTTGGGCTTCCCGGCGACACGTGGGAGACCATGCAGGAGACCCTCAACTTCGCCATGGAACTTAATTGCGCCTTCCCCAGCTTCTTTTGCACCATGGCCCCGCCCGGTTCCGATCTTTACCAGGAGGCCCTGGCCAAAGGGATCCCCCTGCCGGACTCCTGGAGCGGCTATGCCCAGCAAGGCTTCGACTTCCTGCCCCTGCGCACCGAACACCTCTCCGCCGCCGAGGTGCTGGCCTTCCGCGACTGGGCCTTTCAGACATATTTCACCAATCCACGCTACCTCAGCATGATCGAAGGCAAGTTTGGAAAGACGGCCCGTGAACATGTCCAGGCCATGACCGCGGTCCGGCTCAAGCGACGCATTTTGGAGAACACATGACCACCGCCACACCCCC
>CAZFSE010000231.1:0-4740 GCA_964521805.1 uncultured Verrucomicrobiota bacterium | reverse complement strand
CCCGCCCCAATCACCGCCAGTCCGGAGCTTCGCGCCTGTTGCACGGTTGCGGAAAGGCCCTCCGGCCCATAATCCATCGTATGATTGTTGGCCAACAGCAATAAATCGAAGCCCTGAAGGCGCAAGCCCCCCATGGTCCCTGCTAGCTGGCTGTGGTGCGGGCCGGTCTTGGGGATGGGCTGGCCTGCGCTGTTGACCGGCGCCTCAAAATTGCCGATGGCATAATCCGCCGATCCAATCAACTCCGCCAGCTCCTCCGAACAAACCAGGCCACTCTCATGCCGGGTATTCAGAATGTCGCCACAAATAAACAGAGAACTCATGTCCCCTCCCCCGGCCTTCCGTTGAAACGCCGAGCCTTCAGCACCATCATGCCAATCAGCAGAATGTTGGTCGCCGCGCCAACCACTCCAAATAAAGCCACGGCAACCAGACTGCTGTGACAGCCATAAAACCCGGCCAGCAAGGCCAGGATACGCAGGCCCAGCGTCACCACCGAGTACACCAGCAAAAAGCCCTGGGCCTTCAACACCGGTGCCGCCTTGATGCTGGGGCCATTCAATAACATGGCCAGCAACCACAGAGCCAGCCATCGGGCATAAGCCCCGGCCGGCGCCCACTCCTGCCCAAACACCCAGCCAAACAGCCACGGTCCCAGCGCCATGACCAGCAAAAAAGGCGGGCCTCCAAGCGCGAGAAGGACCGCCGTGGCCTTGAGCATCAGCCGGGACAGGTTCTCTCCCCGGTGCGCCGCTTCTGCCAGGCGGGGATAGAACACATCGCCCACCGACTTGCCCATCAACTGTGAGGGCATTCCCAGCACTCGCCGGCACAAGGCATAATAACCCGCCGACACCGGACCAAAGAAGGCGGCCAGCAGAATCACCGGAAGGCTTTGTGACAAGGCATTAAGAAACACCTGGGGAGCCCTGAACAGAGGAAAATCGGCGTACCGCCGGATCAGCAAGCTCCAAGAGGGCCCGGCGGAGGATGCCGTGGAGGGAGAGCCTCCCCTTGGCGCCCGCCAGGCACCCCATGAAAGCAAGGCCGCATAGAGAGCATCACCGAGCAGGGACAGGCTCACCAGCGTGCCGGCCGCCGGGTTCCAGCATCCGGCACCGGCCTTGGCGCTATTCAGCGCCAGGGCCTGGACCACTGCGATTCGTGCCGTTGTCTGGAACTGTTTTTTTCGAATCAGCCACTGCTCCGCAATTTGGATGCACGCCGATGCCAGCATGGAAAAAGGAAGCATCCAGGCCCAGGGCACGAGGGCCTCCGCCCCCACCCAGCCCAGCAGGCGTCGTCCGCCCAGGGCCAGCGTCGCCGCCACAAGAAGAGACATGCCCAGCGCCACCCGCGCCGCAAGACGGACAAGCCCCCGGGCCTCGCCATCCGACTGGGGCAAGACAATGGCCACCGGATACGTCCAGGCTGAAACAGGATTCACCACGGCCAGCACGGCGAGAAAAACGCCCAGCAAGCCAAACGCTTCCGGGCCATACAACCGGGTGATGACCGGCGCAAAACAAAGACCGATGGCCTGTGCCCCAGCCGTTCCCGTGGCCATGACCGCGACCTGCCGCACAAATGGCTTTTGAGCCGCCTGTTTTGTCCATACCCCCAGCCGCCTCACAAGGTCTGCCCCTTCAACCGTCGCTGGGTCCGCACCACGGCTCGATACACGGGCGCACCCAGGAAGCTCAACAGCCAGCCAGCACGGTACGATAAAGCCATCGGTTGTGCGGTCAAAGCCTTGGCATAATAGGCGCGCCCCTCGCGCATTTCTCCAGACAGGCACAGCCGGTTGCCGATGCCGGCCCAATGCCAAGACCTCAAACCCGGTTGCCTGGCGATGTCCTCCGCATATTTTTCCAGAATCCGCTCATAGGCGCCGGCCAGCAAGCCGGGCTGGGCGGTCAGGCTGTCCGGTTGCAGGCGGTACACCACCAACGGCTCATTCACGAAACCAAAGGCCCAATCTCTCGATAAGCGTAAAAACAAATCCCAGTCCACCAGGCGCGGCAGGTCTTCATCAAACACCCCGGAGCGTTCCAGGCAGTCTTTGCGCACCAGGCTGGTCTGCATGCTGATCCAGTTGCCGCGGAGCAAGCGCTCATACAGCCTTCCCTCCCGTTCCTCGGGATGTCCCTTCGCCGGCAGGCACAGCCTCTGCCCGGCCTCCTCCCTCCAATACGCGGTATACACCACCCCCAGCTCCGGGCCGGCCCGCTCAAACCGCTGAAGCTGGCGGCCCAGCTTCTCCGGCATCCACACATCGTCACTGTCCTGAAACGCCACGTACCGGCCCCTGGATTCCCGAATGCCTCTGTTGCGTGCGGCGCTCACCCCTTTCGAAACATCCCACCTCAACACCCGCAGGCGCGGATCAGAAATCCCCGCCAGCAGGCGCGGCGTTTCATCGGTGGATCCATCGTCCACCACCAGCAGTTCAAAATCGCGGAACGTCTGCGCAAGCACGCTGTCCACGGATTCGCGCAAGGTGGCGGCGCGGTTGCGCGTGGGCAAGACAACGCTGACCAGCGGTGTATTCATGAAATCTCGCTCCCCGTCCGGCAGGCCGCCTGAATCGCCTCGTTGAGCACCGTGGCGGTCTTTGACCACGGGAAAACCTTGGCGCGCTCCAGCCCCCGGGCGCGCAAGGTTCCGGCCAGGCGCTCGTCCGTCAGCAATTTCAAGAGGGCCTCCGACATTTCCCCCACGTTTTCCGGGTCCACCAGCAAGGCCGCCTCCCCGGCCACCTCCGGAATGGAGCTTCGGTTGGACGCCAGCACCGGGCATCCACAGGCCATTGCCTCCAGGACCGGCAGGCCGAACCCCTCATACAACGAAGGATACACAAAGGCGGAGGCCGCCTGATACAGCGCCGGCATATCCTCCGCGGGCACCTTGCCCAGCCGCTTCCAGCGATGCGCCAGCCCGCTTTTCTCCACCTGCTCAAAAACCGCGCAATCCTTCCACGACTTTCCGGCTGTCACCACCAAGTCGTGCGGAACACGGTCTTGAATTCTTCCAAAGGCCTCCACCAGCCGGGCCATGTTTTTGCGCGGCGAAAGACTCCCGGCATAAAAAATATAGGGGCGGTCCAGCCCATGCTGGGCAAGAACCGCGCGCATGCGCGCTTCCGGACAGGCGGCTTGCGCCGCAACCCCCAAATGCATCACGCGTACAGACGAAGGCTCCAAACCAAAGAGATTCAACACATCCTTCCGTGTATGCTCGGAAATGGCGCAGACCTGGTCCGTCCTGCGCAAACTGCGGGGCAAGAACATCCGCATATAGGCCACGTCACCCCATTGGTACTCGTCAAAGGCGCGACCCATGACCGGGAAATACAGGAGGTCCAACACGATGGCCACCGTACGGATGCTCCGCGGAACAAACCACGGCACCAAATTCTTGGGGCAGACCAGTACGTCCAGGGGATGGCGCCGCAAGGCCATCGGAAGCACAAGGTTCTCCCACACAAAGGCGGATGGCGCGCGCAAGAAGACCTCCTCCGCGCCAGGGAACCGCCCCCGATGCGCGGCGCTCCCATGAAAAATCACATAGCTCTGCTCCGGATGGCTGGCCATCAACTCCGGGATCAGCCGCTCCAAATAGACCCGCGCCCCGCCAATCTCCACAGAGAGGCCCCGCGCCAAAATACCCACCCGCAAAGGAGGGCGCATCTTTCCTGTCGCATCTTCCATAAAACCCGCTACTCTACTCAGCCAGAATGATGCCGCTTGTATATCTGATTGCCATCAACTGGAACAGCTCAGAATTGACGCTCCAGCTTTTGTCGCATCTGACCCGGCTGGACTATCCCAACCACCACACCCTTGTGGTGGATAATGGATCCGAACCGGAGGATGTCCGCCGTCTCCAGGACGCCCATCCCAACCTGGACATTCTGCGCAATGAAAAGAATGCCGGCTTCGGAGGCGGCAACAACCTGGGCATTCAACGGGCGCTCGAACAGGGCGCGGATTACGTCTGGCTCATCAATAACGATGCCTTTCCCGATCCCTCCGCGCTCTCCGCCCTCGTCGCCAAGGCGCAGGCCGAACCCCGGGCCGGCGGCGTCGGCTCCATGATCTACGAGGCCGAACACCCCGCACAGATTCAATGCCGGGGCGGAGGCCGGCTCTACCCGTGGCTGGGCTATGCCCGCCTGCTGAAGCCGCCCGGCGGGCGCCTGGATTTCCTGACCGGGACCAGCCTCCTGTTGAGCGCTCCCGCGCTCCGGCAAATTCATGGGTTTGACGAACTTTTTTTTCTCTACTGGGAGGATGCGGACCTCTGCCTGCGGCTCCGCGAGGCGGGATGGACGCTGGAGGTGGCCGAAGGCTCCAAGGTGTTTCACGCCATGTCCAGCACCACGCGTAAGAACCCCGGTCTAAGGGCCTTTCACATCAGCCGGAGCCTGGTTCTGTTTCTGCGCCGCCATCATGCCTGTCCAGGAACGGCGTCGTTGTCGGCCTCGCTGTTTCAATCCCTCGGCAAGCTGGGGCACGGCAACCTGCCCGCCTTTCGGGGTGTCTGGAGCGGCTGGCGCGCGGGTTGGAAGGTTCCCCGCCAGGATCTTCTGCACGTCATGGTTCACGGACGACGGCATCCATGGAACCCCCCGGCTTCTTGAGCAAGACGGTCCACATATCCCTCAATTCATAGAACTGAAGGCCGCGGCCCAGCCAGGCCGCCGTCAAAAAAAGCCCGCCCCAGCCCACGCCCCACAGG
>CAZFSE010000230.1:0-4742 GCA_964521805.1 uncultured Verrucomicrobiota bacterium | reverse complement strand
TCGGCCTTCAACTGGGCGGGATAGTCCTGAACGTTACAGGTAATCATGTGGTTGGGAATGACGCTTTGGGTCTGGTCAAACCACCAGGCGGAGAGTTGGTTGAGGACCTTGCCCTTGTCGGGAATGCCGGTGGGCAGGACGCAATCGAACGCGGAAATGCGGTCGGTGGCGACCAAGAGAAGGGTGTTGCCCAGGTCAAAGATGTCGCGGACCTTTCCGCTTTTGCTGTTCTTGATGCTGGAGAGCCGAATATGGGTCAGAGCTTTCATGGGCGTTGTTCCTTGTGAAGGTTAGCGGCCCGGTTTGCGGGCCATCCATTCAATTAAAAGTTTGGCGCCGGCCAGGGTGGCGCCGACCGCGCCGTAGGGCTTGGTGGATTCGAGCCAGGCGGTGCCGGCAATGTCCAGGTGGGCCCAGGGGATCGAGTCCGGGACAAATTCCCGAAGGAAGATGCCGCCGATGATGGTGCCGGCGGAGCCCTCGCCGATGTTCTTGATGTCGGCAAACTGCCCGCGGATGTCGTCGCGATAATCCGGCCAGAGGGGCAGGGGCCAGAGGGGATCGCCGCAGGCCTTGCCGGCGTGCTGAAGCTCATCGAGAAGATTCTGGTTATTGCCCATCAGCCCGCTGGCGGCATGCCCCAGGGCGACCACCACGGCGCCGGTGAGGGTGGCCAGGTCAATGATGGCGGAGGGCTTGTGTTCGGCGGCCAGCGAAAGGGCGTCTGCCAGGATCAGCCGGCCCTCGGCATCGGTATTGAGAATCTCGATGGTTTTTCCGGAGCGGGCGCGGACGATGTCGCCGGGGCGCGTGGCATTTCCGCCGGGCATATTTTCCGCGATGGCCAGCATGCCGATCACCGGGCGGTCCAGTTTCAGCCGGGCGGCGGCGAGGGTGGCGGCCAAGGCGGCCATGCCGCCGCATTTGTCAAATTTCATCCACTCCATGCCCTTGCCGGGCTTGAGCGAGATGCCGCCGGAGTCAAAGGTGATGGTTTTTCCCAGCAGGACGATGGGGGCCTGCTGGCGCGTGCGGCCTTTGTAGGTGAGCTCAATGACGCAGGGCGGATTGCGGCTTCCTTGCGCCACGGCGAGCAGGGCATTGCATTTTTCGTGGCGCAAGGCGGCCTGGTCCAGCAGGCGGAACGAAAGGCCGTGCCGGCGGGCCAGCACGCGGACCTTTTGCGTGATGATGGAGGGGGTCGCCTCGTTGGCGGGCAGGTTGGCGATGTCGCGAACCTCAGCAAAAATTTCCGCGACGATGCGCCCCTCGTCCATGGCCTTTTGAAGCTCCGCGCCGGGGCGGCGAAGGCCGGCCAGGATGACGTCCGTCTCTTGTGCCGGGGTTTTGCTTTTGGACGTTTTGAATTGGGAGAAGGAGTAGGCGCCGGCCGCAACGCCCCGAAGAATGGCCCGGAGGGCCTCCGGGGGCGGCAGAGCATTATCCGGGACCAGCTCCAGGGCGGGCAGGGCCAGGGAGTGGACCTTGCTGTGGCCGGCGGTCCGGGTGGCCGCGGCCGCGGCCTGTTCCAGGCGGCCGGGATGAAAGTCCTTCTTCTTGCCCAGGCCCGCGAGAAGAATAAAGGCGGGGCCGGTCTCCGAGGCGGTTGGAATCAAGGCCACGCGGTGCAGTTTTCCGGTCCAGCCGGTTTTCTTGATCCACGGCCCCGCCGTTTTTTCCAGAGGCCCCAGCCGGGCGGCCCTGGAAGAAAATGCGTCTTCAAAAACAAACAGCAGGCTGGCGGCGCCGCCTGCTTGATGCATGGCGTGATGGGTGCAGGTGATCTTCATGGCGTGTCTTCACGGCATCCGGCGGGCAATGCTTTGCGCGCCTCGGGTTTGGCGGGAATGTCGTTGGCGTCGAACCCCACCCCGGCAATGACAAATTCGATGTTTTTCGTGCCCAGCTTGGTGCTGTTGTATTTCACTGTCACAGTACGATTTCCATAGTCCGGATGGGCGGACTCAATGCCCTCGATGGGCCCCATCAAGGCATCCAGAATGATTTTCCCGCATTCGGGAGAGTTCATTTGGGGCACCTTGACTTCCAGGGTTTGGTCTACTTTCCGGAAACAGCCGGTGGAGAGTCCCGCCACCATGAGGCCTGCGACGATGATTTTAAAAGAAATCTGCATAATTTGCCCTTTCGCTCAAGGGAGGGCAGAGTATAAGAAAATAAACAGGCCGTCAACGGGCGAGCAGTTGAAAAAAGCGAAGACGGGTGTATGTTGATCTGCGAAGGGCGCTGGTGTGTTTCTTATGGGGTTCCCCACCCCGACCTCCTTGGCACACGGCGCCCTTCACTTATGGGGTGGAGGGCGGTTGCGCCTGAAGGAGTTCCAGCGCCAGGCGGGCGCGTTCGGCCAGTTGTGGATGGCTCTTCCGGTAGGTTTCATCAAACAGCCGGTACTCCGCGGCGGACTCCTCAAGGCGGTTCTGCCGGTACAGGGTTAACGCCAGGTTCATTCGCGCCGCCGGCGAAGGATTCTTTTGTTCCAGCAACCGGCGGTAGAGGGCCTCGGCCTCGGGGTAACGGCCCTGGCGGAAGCGCGCATTGGCCACACCCATTTCCGCGCCCGCAAAGCGCGTGCCGGATTGTGCGATTTGCGCATAGATCCGGGCGGCTTCGTCATAATTCCCCTGGACATACTGCTGGTGGGCCAGCGCCTGCAGGGCCTCATAGGACGAGCGCGACAGGGAAGGCCGGGCGATGGTCCAAATCACCACGATGGAAAGCACCAGGAGAATAACGCCCACTATCACGCTCAGCGCCACGTGGCGATGCTTGTCCAGCGTGCGAACGAGGGGGGAAAAGCCCTTTTTTTCTTCCTCCGCTTCCGCGGTTTCTTTCTCCAGGAGGATGGCGAGCGCGGCCGATGGGGCGTTGGGCGGTGCGGAAAGTGTTCCGAAGGAGGCCAGAAGGCCCTGTTGTATCTTTGCCCGCACGCCTTGCGCGGAAACCATGGCCAGGCTTTGCAAAACGAGTGCAGAAAGAGCCGGGGGCGGCCCTTTCAGGAGGCCGCCGGCCAGCGCCTCGGAGGGTTTTTTGTAGAGGTCAGGAACGCTGGAGCACCCGCACGGCAACAGCTGGGCCGGGGTATCGTTTCCCGCGGCCTTTCCGCTGGCTGAACGGTCCCGGAACATCAGGGCGGAAGGATCCCAGAAATGCGTGAGAAGGTTGCCGCACATGAGGGCCCGTTCTTCGGAAAAGGCGGTGGCATTTGCCTGGCTGGCCGGCGCCTGACGGGCCAGCTCCTCAAAGGCCTCGGTTTCGCGAATCAGGAGGCTGATCAAATCCACGGGCGCAACCCCGGGGGCATGGGAAGCCGGGTCCATGCAGGCCTCGGCCGTGGGCCATTGGGGGAAGCCGGTGCCCTTGGGATCATAGTAATCCAGCGTTTTCAGCAGGTATTGCTCCAAAAGGGGCAGGCTGAAATTCAGCAGGGACACGGAACGGGTGGCCTTCCACACACGCAAGACGCTTTGCGCCATCAGGGGCCAGGCAACCCCCTTGATGGAGCCGGTCGAGGGGAAGAAAACGGACGGGAACAAGCCGCTGTCCTGCTGGGTGGAGAGGGCGGCCAGGACCAGGTCCTCCGCCATTCGCGGTTCGATGTGGCACCAGGCGGAAGCCAGTGGAAACACCGTGTTGAGTTCAAAGGCGGGGAGCTCACCTTCCCCCTGCATCCAGCGGTGGGCCAGCAGAGGAGCGGGGGGACGGGCCTTCCCCATCAGGCTCTCCACGCAGGCGGAAAGAAAGGTGGTGTTCAGTTTGGGCGAAGGGGTTGTAGTCCAGAAAGCGGTGCGTCGGGCAACTTCCTTCTCGAAGGCCTCTTCCACCGGAAAGCTCAGCGCATTTCGGGCCAAGGCCAGCATTTTTTCCGCCGGCTGGACGCCCAGGGCCAGCGCAAAGGCCGTCCCCTCGGTGCAAAGGACCGCCTGTCGTCCGCTGAGGCTGGCCTGTTGTGCCCCTTGTGAGAGGCCGGCGTCTTTGTCGCCGTCCACCAAGTGAACAGAGAAGGGCTCTTCCAGCCGCCCGGCCAGCACGCCGGGTCCGGCGGCCATGAACGTGATGGAGCCGCCGCCGGGGAGGGTTATCCTCAGCCCGCAGGACAGGTGGAGGGCCAGGGGCTTGGTGGAGAGATTGCCGTTGCGAAGTTCCAGCCGCCCATTCGCGCCGCCCGGCAAGGCGAAGGAGCCCGGTTGTTCCAAGGTTTGGAAGTCCAGGTTTTCCTGCGCCTCCGGCGCGGAAATGTCCCATCCCGCCCTCCAAGGGAGGGTGGGCAGTGCGGATGCAATGAAAACGCTGTTCGGCATCCGTCTATATTCATCGGAAAGCCTGCCTCTGGCAAGTTCGCTTTTTGGAAAGATGGGCCTCGCCGCCGTTGCCGGATTGTGTGGCGGCTAATTCATGGGCGCCGCATCTCCTGCTACCCCCGGGGAAGCTCACCCAACAGATTTTGGACCTAAGAGGGGGCAACCCGCAGGGCCGAAGGCTGTTCGGGCCAGAGGCATGGAGAAGCAACCCCACGGATGCGGAAATTCAGAGCCGAGCAGGATGTTTGGCAACGAATGAGATAAGCAACGAATGGGGAAGAGGAGGGGCCATGTTTTTCGGTTTTTCCTGGAGGGTTGCGCTCCGTCGCAACCAGGACGCTCCCCGAAAAAGCCCTTGTGATCGGATGGATGAGCCGCTACCTTGCCCCTGAAAGAAAATGAATGGCGCAAGGAGTTGGGGATGGG
>CAZFSE010000229.1:0-4808 GCA_964521805.1 uncultured Verrucomicrobiota bacterium | reverse complement strand
TGCAGGATCACCCAATGAGGATCCTGCTGGGTTCTTGGGGCCAGGAGGGGTCTCCATTTTTCGTCGAGAGGAAGAATGCAGGTGTGCTCGTCCGTGGTGAGCCCATGGCGGTTGGTGCCGTAGGTCCCGTGCATTTCATCGCCGGAGCGCATGAAAATGGAACAGCGTTCCACGCCCAGGCGGTCGCGGGCCAGCTCCACCGCCCTTCGGCAGGCTTCATCCACGGTCCGGCAAGCCAGCAATTCGTTGGAAAGCGAGACGATGGTCTTCAGGCGCTGGACGCTGTAATCCTGCGCCCTCCTGGCCGTGCCTGCTTTGGGGCGTGGCTTGGGCACTGTGGTTTTCTTGCTCACGACCAAAACGTACCACAGGATGCCGGGCAGGGAAAGGCCACAAAAGACATAACCACGGGATGGCGCCCATTCCATCTCGCTTTTTCCCGCTGGCTTGGGTATAGAATGCGCCCATGAAGAAATGGGCTGTTTTTCTCGAACCAGGGTGTGTCCTGGCGGCTTTGTGGCTGGCGTTGTGCGCGGGGTGCCAGAGCTATTCCGAGGGCCGCTCCTCCGGCCTGTACCGTCCGGACAAATCCATCAAGCCCGTGGTGGCGGTGGTGGATTTTGAGAATCAGGCCGGTTTTTCGGGGCAATGGAATTTGGGCGAAGGGATGGCGGATGTGCTGGTGACCACCCTGCTGGACACGGACCGGTTCGTTGTCCTGGAGCGCAAGGATCTGGGCGATGTGGTGGGTGAAATTGTGCGGCAGGGCGGAGATCTTTTCCGAAGCGAGGGGCGCGTGGAAAAAGGCCGCCTGAAGAATGCCAAATACCTGGTGCGCGGCGTTGTCACGGATTTTACGGTTACGGGTGATGCCTCCGGCTGGTTTGGCATTCCGCAGGGCAAATTGTTTGGGCGGGGCTCCACGGCCCGCGTGGCCGTGAACATCAAGGTGTCCGACGTGGAGACCGGGGAAATCGTCACCTCCCTCAAGACGGAGGGCTCCGCCTCGGCCGGTGGCCTGGGGGCCGAGGTCAACTACAAGAAGATGACGTTTGGCGGCGACGCCTTTTTCCGGACTCCGCTGGGCAAGGCCACGGACGCGGCCATGCGGCGCGCGGTGAAGCTGATCGTGAAAAATCTGCCGGTGGAGTCCTGGCAGGCCTGCGTGGCGGAGGCCGGTCCGGACGGTGTGGTGGTCAACGGCGGACAGAATGTGCGTGTGCGTGAAGGGGATGAATTTCTCGTGCGCGAAGAGGGGCGGGACATCCAGGACCCGATCACGGGCAATGTGTTGGAAAAGGTGCCGGGGCGCGTGGTGGGGCGCATCCGGGTCCGGGAGGTGAAGCCGCTGTCCGCCGAGGCGGTTTTGCTGGAGGGGACGGCCCGCCGGGGGCACCTGCTGGAACCCGTGCGCTGAAGAAGAATAGTACGAGGCCATGAGATGATCACATTTTTAGAAGGACGGCTGGTGGAAAAGGACCCGTCCCGGGTGGTGGTGAACGTGCAGGGCGTGGGATACGAGGTGTTCATCCCGCTGAGCAGTTATGACCGGCTTCCACGAGAAGAGGCGCCGCTGAAGATTCTGACCTGGGACTGCGTTCGCGAAGATGCTCATTTGCTGTATGGGTTTTTGACGGCGGGCGAGCGGCAGATGTTTGTGAAGCTGATGAGCGTCAGCGGCATCGGGCCGAAGGTGGCCCTGACGGCTTTGAGCGGAATGTCCGTGCGGGATTTGAAACTGGCGGTGGTGCAGGGGGATGTCAAGCGGCTGAGCTCCATTTCCGGCATTGGAAAAAAGACGGCGGAACGCATGGTGGTGGAGTTAAAGGATAAAATCAGCGAGGGCGAGGCGATTGAGGCCGTGGCGGGGATGGATGACCTTTCCGAGGGCGGGGTGCGGATGCGCGATTCCATCCTGGCGATGATTTCCCTGGGCTTCAAACAGGCTGAGGCCCGCACACTGGTCCAGGAAGTCCTGCTGGCGCTGGGGCCGGAGGCCCCCGTCGAGGATATTGTCCGCAAGGCTTTGGCCTCGAAACGGTGACCCTCACTTCGCCGCGGCGATGATTTCGTCGGCCTCGGCGGTGAGGCGGTTGACATCGGAAATGATGGCGGGAATGTCGTCCACCGAAAGTCCGGTATCGTACCAGGCGCTGGAGGAGAAGGTGGTGGGGAAGGTCCCCACCCCATTGTCAATGCCCTGATTGTTGCAAGCGAAGTTGGCCAGATGCACGATCTTGGTCAGCAGGAGGGTGGGCTGATTCTCAGGGTAGGGATCGTGGTGATAGCGGGCGCTTTCAATGACGGCAGAGGGCAGATTCCATATTTCAAGCAGATGGGCGCCCGCTTCGGCATGATCAATGCCGAGGATTTCCTGCTCCGCGGCGCAGAGCTCCTTGTTCTCCCGGTGGGCAAACTCGACCACCTTGTTGTACTGGTCCGCGGCAAACAGGTCGAGCACCATGGCCCCCAGGTCATGCAAAAGACCGGCGGAGAACATTTCGTCTGACGGGGTATCCGCCCGGGCGGCTTTTCGCTCAATGACCTGCGCCGCGAAGGCCGTGGAGAGCGAGTGGCGCCAGAACCGGACAAAATCCAGCCGGAGATTTTTGCCCTTGAAAGCCTGCATCATGGAAAGCGAGAGCACCAGGTCGCGCAGTCGCGTAAAGCCAATGCGCATGACCGCCTGTGGAATGGAAGCCACGCGGGAGGATCCTCCAAAGGCCGCGGAATTGGCCACCTTCAGGATGCGGCCCGCCAGGGCGGGATCGTATTGCACCACCTTGGAGATGTCCGAGGCGGAGGTCTCTCCATCCGCCACCATGCGGGACAGCTTGACGACCAGATCCGGCAGGGAGGGCAGATCCTGCTTCTGGGATATTTTATTCAGCACGTCCTGGCGAAAGCTCATACCGCCTCTCCCCCCCCTCGGCCAGCGGGCTATCCCTGGCCGAGATTTTGCATGATTTTCTTGATCAGGTCTTCCGGCGCAAAGGGCTTGGCCAAGTAACTGCTGGCGCCGGCCTCAATGGCCTCGATGACTTTTTCCCGTTCGGATTCGCTGGTGACCATCATGACTGGAATCCCGCTCCAGCGCGGATCCGCCTTGATTCTCTTCAGCGCCTCCAACCCGTTCATGACGGGCATGTTGACGTCCAGCAGAATGAGCCCGATGTCGGCGCCCGACTGCTCGAGGATTTTCAGCGCCTCCTCGCCATTGGGGGCGCCCAGGGTTTCCACCCCCATCACACCGGCCGCGCCGGCAATGATCTTGCGCATGGTGGCCGAATCGTCAACGGTTAGTATTTTCATGTCTGCCCCGCCTTCTTATAGTATATGGCGTCCTTGTACTCCATCATTTTAAAGGCGGAGGAATAGCCCGAAAGCGATTCGGAAGATCCCACAAAGAAGACGCCTCCGGGATGAAGCACCTGCGCAATTTTCTTGAAAAGCTCCCTCTTAAACTCATCGGAAAAGTAGATGGCCACATTTCGGCAAAGGATCATGTCAAAGGTTCCCAGCGGCGCGAAAGGATCCTGAAGGTTGAATTTCTTGAAGGTGACGCGCTTGCGGAGGGCCTCGTTCAGCACCCAGACCGGCCCCTGCTTGGTGAAGTACTTGTTTCGGTGCCCCTCATCCAGGCCCCGGGAGATCTCAATCTGGTTGTAGCGGCCCGCGATGGCCAGGAAGAGGACGCTGGGGGAGATGTCGGTGCCCACAATTTCAAATGAGGCGGGCGTGGGGCTTCCGGGGACGGGGGCGGGCCCGAGCAGGGTGTCAATCATCATGGCCAGCGAATAGGCCTCCTGGCCGGTGGAGGAGGCGGCGGACCAGATGCGGATTTTATTTCTTCGCCCCTCCCGCAGATCCTTGATGAACTCCGGCAGGATGGCTTCCTTGAGCGCGACCCAGGGCTTGCCATCCCGGAACCAGAGGGTCTCGTTGGTGGTAATCGCATCCACGATGCGATCCCGCAGGATTCCCTTGGCATCCACCTTGGCTTTGAGATAAAACTCGTTGAAGTTTTTGGCGCCGGTTTCCGCCACCAAGTGCGCCAGGCGGCTCTCCATCAGGTAGCTCTTGTCGTCGCCCAGATGGATGCCGCACTGCTGGTGGATGAAATCCCGCAACAAATCAAATTCCTGTTTGGTGATGGCCAGGCTCATGGGGTCGGCCGAGCTCCCTGCAAGGGGGTCATCCGGTGCTTGATCAGGGCGGTAATGCGGTCCGCGATGCTTTCCAGGGGAAGCACCTCGTCGGCCAGCCCCCGCTCCACCACGGCGCGGGGCATGCCGTAGACCACGCAGGTTTTTTCATCCTGCGCGAGGCTGTAACAGCCCTTGCGCTTGAGGGTGGCCAGCCCGGCCGCGCCATCTTCGCCCATGCCGGTGAGGATGACGGATAGAATTCCGCCCTGCACAGCGGAAGCCACCGAGCGAAAAAGCACATCCACCGCCGGACGGCAGGAATTGACGGGCGGCGTGTCGTTCAGGCCGATCTGGAGCTTAGCGGGGCCCGCCAGCGCCGGGCGCACGGTCATGTGCCGCCCGCCGGGGGCAATATAGACGGTGTTGGGCAGGACCGGCTCGTTATCCACGGCCTCACGGACGGCCAGCTTGGACTGTTTGGCCAGATGTTCTGCCAGGGATTTGGTGAAATGCGGAGGCATGTGCTGGACCAGCAAAATGGGCCGCCCCAGATCGCCGGGCAATTTTGGAATAACCACTGCGAGCGCGTTGGGCCCGCCCGTGGAAACCCCCACCACGACGACTTCAAAAGACGTTGGTCGCGGCGCCGTGGAGGGCGCA
>CAZFSE010000228.1:0-4857 GCA_964521805.1 uncultured Verrucomicrobiota bacterium | reverse complement strand
CACGATAGCGGGGGCGTCCCCCGTTAAGTGCTAGACAGAGAGAGGGATAAGATGATTTGATAGGCCCGTGGACCCGCTTAGAGGCTCTTTTTGCGGGCAAAAAGCTCATCTAAGCAGAACGAGGGGGGAGAATGCCTAAGGCGAGGCGATATTTTGAGCAAGGCCATTGTTACCATCTGACGCACCGTTGCCACGACCGGAAATTTCTGTTGCGCTTTGCGAAGGACAGAGATGCTTACCGCATTTTGCTCAAAGAATGCTCCCGGGAGTATGGGGTTCCCGTACTGGGTTATTGCCTGACCTCCAACCACGTCCATCTGCTGGTCATGGACAATGGCCCGGGGTGCATCAGCCGTTTCATGGATGCGTTGGAGGGCGGCTTTGCGCAGAAGTTTAACGGGAGGAAGGGCCGGAGTGGCGCCTATTGGAGCGGACGTTACCACGCGACGGCCATTGAACGGTCTGCGCACCTCTGGAGTTGTCTGCTCTACATCGAACTGAACATGGTGCGTGCTGGGGTTATTGGGCATCCTGGCCAGTGGTCTTGGTGTAGCTACGGTGAACTGGCTGGGGCGAAAAAGCGGTATCGGGTGGTGGATCGGGACGTGTTCGCCCGTGTCTTCGGACGAGACCCCAACGCCAAGGGTTTCGTGGAGAGCTACCGGGCGATGGTGGATGAAAAACTGGGCAAGGGTATGCTGGCCCGCGAGCCTGAGTGGAGCGAAAGTCTGGCGGTCGGATCACGGGAGTATGTGGACAAGGTCTCGGCGCTTGTGGAGAATCGCAGGAGGCTGGAAGCGGTGGAGTCTCCATGCGTTGGCCATGAAGGCTGGGTATTGCGTGAGGAGCGCGAGTCGTATAAGGCTTAAAATCGTTTTTTGGACATAAAAAGTGACTGTAAGAGCCTTTGGCAGCGGGTAAAATGATGTTAACCAAATGCAGGAAAGCAGGTTAGCGGGGGACGCCCCCAGAGTATACATCGTCAATTTGGCTCTTTTGGCGCAGACGGGAGCAAAAGACTCCCAGTCAAACCCGTCTGTCATGCGGAGCCGCCGGGGCGCATGCGCTCCCGGCGTGTCGAAGCATCTCTTGCCGCCCATAGTCAAAGGGCGGTGCTCCGCCGTCGCTCTTCGAGCTATGGCGGACAGGTCTGCGCTCCCCTCTGGGGTTTGGCCTTTTCGCTCGGACGCGTACAGGAAAGGTCTCTGCGCCATTTAACATCCGGGGATTCAGGCCGATGTCAAGGAGTGGACCTTGGGGTGTGGAGAGGAAGGCAAGGGGCATAAATTGCCTGTTTGTCCGCGGCACAGGGGGTGCTTGCCCGCAGAGGGATCGCAGAGAAGTGCCCAAAGGCAGGAGTGGATCATGTCAGACCAAATTCATATTGGCGGACTGGCTTCAGGGATGGATACGCAGGCCACCATTGATAAACTGGTGGCCCTGAAGGGCAAGCCGCTGATTAAAATGCAGGAGGAAAAAGATGCCATCACGGCGGATGTTACCGCCTGGACGGATGTTCTCTCCCGCATGAGTTCCTTGACCACGGCCCTCGACGCCTTGCGCAAGTGGGAAACGTGGAACCAAATGACGTCCACCTCGTCGGACGTAACCAAACTGACGGCCACGGCCAGCAGTTCGGCCGTTGAGACCATTTATAACATCACCATTTCGCAGTTGGCCCAGGCTCATACCATTGGCTCTGCCAAGGCGGAAGACCTGGTGCCTGGGGCAACGTCTGCCACGGATTTGGTGGCGGAGGGGGTTTTGACCGCAGGGAACCAGTTCATCATTGAAGGCCAGACGATCACAATCGGCGCCACGGAGTCGTTGTCGTCCCTCCGGACCAAAATCAACACGGCCGCCAGTTCCATGCCTTCGAATAACCGGGTTTTTGCCAGCATTCTGGACAATCGCCTGGTCCTCACACGCGCCAGCACCGGTTCCACGCAGATCAGCCTGTCCAATTCCACCGGCTCTCCTTTGCAGAATCTGGGGATCCTGGATGGGGGCGGCGGCTATCAGAATGAATTGCTTGCGGCGCAGAATGCGGAGTTCATGGTCAACGGAGCGGCCGTCTCCCGCAGTTCCAACACCGGCCTGACGGATGTCATCGAAAACGTGACCCTGAACCTCAAGAACACCACGGCCCTGGGGGAAACCCTGACGCTGAGCATTACCAAGGACACCGAAACGGCAAAAAACGCCATTCTGGCCTTTATTGAAGCCTATAACGATGTGACCGCCACGCTGACCGAGTACGGCAAGGTCACGGTCAACTCCAGCAGTTCCAAGAACAGTTCTGCGCCGGATGACGTGGGTGAATTACAGGGTGATTCGCTCGTCAAGTCCATCCTCAACAACATGCGCAAGCAAGCCACGGCCCAGGAATATCCCTATCTGAATCAGAACAATGCCGGATACTCCTACAAGGGGCGGGATGGGATCTGCGACACCCTCTCCGCCATCGGCATTTGGACGGCCGGCAAGGACAATTCCATCAGCGTTACGGATGAAACACGCCTCGACGACATGCTGGCCGGCAATTTTGACAAGGTGGCCCAGCTTTTCCGGGGGATCTATGATGCCCAAGCCGGCTACACACATGGAATTGCGTCAGACTTCTACAAGTATTCCGATCAGGTCACCAGCGCCATAGACGGCGACATCGAGCGACGCATCAGCGCCCTCAATGACAAGTTTAATGATGTGGACACCAATATGGTGAAACTGGAGGACAGCTTGGATGTCTATGAGCGGCGCTTGTGGGTTCAGTTTGGAAAGATGGAAGAGGCCATCGCCAAGATGAATAGCGAGCTCAGCTACCTCTCCGGCCAGCTCAAATCGTCCTAGCCCCTGATGGAGTCTGCTCATGGCGGCCCGCCTGATTACGCTGGATGAAATTGCGGAGGGAACCAGCCGGGAGGGGGGCTGGCCGTCGGGGGCCACGCTGGAGGCCTGGCGGCAGGGCGGCGATGAATCCCGGCAGTTGCTTTCCTTCCTCATGCCGGCGGCCCGCCTGAATCAGGACGGGCAGAAGGACGCCGCGCTGGCCTGCTTGCTGGATTCCCGCCGCGTCTTTCATTGCTGGCCCCTTCCGGTCATGTCCAACCTGATTCATCTGTGCCGCGAAATGGGGCGCGAACAGCACGCCGCCCACCTGTGCCTGCAATTTGCCCAGGACGCCTTCGGCATGGGCTATGACGATCTGGGGCTGGAGGCCGCCTCCGCCGCCCTGATTCTGGACGCGCAGGCGGACTATGAAATCACCCGCTCCCCCGAGCGGTCCGCCGCCGTGGCGGCGCTCTATGAGCGGGCGGCCGGATCACCGCCGGGCCGCCACGAAGCACCGCCTCCCAACCGCCCGGCCTCCGGGCCTCTGCGGGTGGCCCTGATCGTCCCCAATCTCGTGGACTATATTGTCGCCTACTCGCGCCGGGTGCTCCATTTCGCGCGGTGGGCCGACCCGGCGCGCTACCAGTTGCGCGTATACGTCACGGAGAATCATGCGGCACGCTCCGCGCCGCTGTTTCCCTGCGGGTGCGTGGAGGCCGCCACGCCTGAACGGGGAGCACGGACGCTTGAGGACCTGCGGGCGCTAAACATCCCCGTCCATCTTTGTCCGCGCCATCTGCGGGTGAAAGAAACCGCCTGGCTTCTCGCCCGGAGGCTGGAGGAGGAGGGCAACTCCGCCTTGATTGTGCAGAGCGGGTTGAGCGCCCCCATGGACTGGCTGGCCGCCCGATGGGCTCGCTTGCCGGCCAAGAGCGCCATTCACATCGGCTCCTCGCTGTTCATGAGCGGCCTGAATGTGACCTTCTATGACAACCCCGCCAACCCGGAGCGCGAGGCGGCTTGGTGGCCGGCAGAGGGGGGCGAGCGGCTCGTAATCCCCAGCGGTCTGGACCTGGCCATCTTGGACGAACAAACGCCCTTTGCCCGTGAACAATTCGGCATTCCGCCGGAGGCCGTCCTCATCGGCACTCTCAGCAATCATCTTGACCGCCGGCTTTCCGAACCCTTCGTGCAACTGCTCTGCGGCGTGCTCCAACGGCATCCGCAAGCCTGGTATCTGGGTTTTGGAACGCCGCCTTCCGCCGAGGCACAGGCGCCTTTTAAGCAGGCGGGTGTTGCGCATCGGGTTCGCTGGGGCGGGAGGCAGAGCCAGAGCGGGTCGGCCCTGAAGGTCCTGGACATCTACGCCAACGAATTTCCCGTGGGCGGCTCGCAAAGTGTGCTCGAGGCCATGGCCTGTGGCTTGCCCGTGGTGGCCGCTTGCTGGAGCCTGGCCCATGCCGAGTCCGCCGGCGCACATTCGATTGGCGATGAGTTCGCCATTCCCGGGCCGGACGCGCAGGCTTATGCCCGGCGGCTGGAGGAATGGGTGCTGAATCCTGAATCGCGCAAGACCGCCGGCCAGGCCTTGCGCCGGCGAGCTCAGGAATCCTTCGGCATCCAAGCTTACGTGGACCGGATTCTGTCAGCCCTTGGCCGGATGGCTTGCGACCGGGACTAAGCCCAGCCGCTGTGCCGCGTGGTCCGCTTTTCCCATTGTGCCGAAACCGCAAAGCGCCTATCCTTGGGGCATGAAAAAAACGCGCGCACGACGGAAGGCCCCTCCCTCCGTCCTGATTGTGGATGATGAGGCCGTGCTGGCAAAATCCACCGCCGGATGGCTGGAACGCAAAGGATTCCACACGCAGATTTGCCATACCGGAGAGGCCGCCTTGGCGGCCTGTGCAGGCCGGGAATTTGATGCCATCATCACCGATCTGGAGCTTCCGGACCTGCATGGATCAGAACTGGTCAAGCGGCTAAGCAAAAGAAAACCGGCCCCCCGCCTGGTGGTGCTCTCTGCAC
>CAZFSE010000227.1:0-4901 GCA_964521805.1 uncultured Verrucomicrobiota bacterium | reverse complement strand
GGACGGCGCGGAGCGCCATCCTACGTAGGGCGGTGCTCCGCGCCGCCCTCTGGGGGTGTGGCCATTTCGCTCGGCTTGGTCGAAGCGTGCCAAGACCCGGCCTGCGGCCGGAGGTACCGCTTTGGCTGTCCTCCGTCATCAGGCTGGCGCCATTCCTGCACGGTTATGTGGAAGCTTACACTGCTTACATACACATGGCTGAGGGGTTTCTCGAAATTTCGTGTTAGCTACTTTCTGAGTTCCTCAATCCAGGGTCTGGCGGAATCGCTTGATGCCGATGGCCAGGGCGATGACCGTGAAGGCCATCAGGGCCCAGACCTGCTCCGCGAGGTCCGTGAAGCCATTGCCCTTGAGCATGATGCCTCGCACAATCGGCAGGAAATGGGTCAGGGGCAGAATATTGCCGATGACCTGCGCCCAGCCGGGCATCCCCCGGAATGGGAACATGAAACCGGACAGCAACATGGAGGGCAGAAAGAAGAAGATGGACATTTGAACGGCCTGAAGCTGGTTTTTTGCGACACTTGAAATGGTCACGCCGACCGACAAATTGGCCACAATAAAGAGCAGGGCCACCGACACTAACAGCATCAGACTGCCTTCGATGGGCACTTGGAACAGGAACCGCGCCCCCAACAGCACCAGCATGACCTGCACGTAGCCGGCCAGGATGTAGGGCATGATCTTCCCGATCATCACCTCAGCGGGGCGCACCGGGGTGGAGAGCAGGTTTTCCATGGTGCCGCGCTCTTTTTCGCGGGTGATGGCCAGGGCGGTGATAAAGACCATGGTCATCGTGAGGATCACACCAATCAGGCCCGGCACAATATTGAATTGCGTAACCCGCTCGGGATTGTAGAGCAGGTGCTGGCGAAACTCGACAGGCGCGGGCGTCGCGCGCAACTTGGCCAGCGGGCCGGTGAGATCCTTGTTCAGCACGGTCGGGGCAAGATTTTGCAGGGCGGCCACCGCATTGCCGACGGCGGAGGGATCGGTGGCATCGGCTTCCAGCAAGATGCTCGGGTGCTCGCCACGCACCACATCCCGGTTGAAGTTCGGGGGAAAGGAGAGGACGAAATTGACATCGCCCGCGCGCAGAAGCTCCGTGGCCTGCTGTTCATCGGCCGGGGTGGGAACCATGTGGAAATAGCCGCTTTGTTGAATCCCCGCCAGGATGGAGCGCGAAAAGGGGCCGTAATCCGCCGCCACCACGGCGGTGGGCAACTGCTTGGGGTCGGTGTTGATGGCAAACCCAAAGAGGATCAACTGCATGACCGGAATGCCCACCATCATGGCCAGGGTGGCGCGGTCGCGCTTCATCTGGATGAATTCCTTGGCAATGACCGCCCGGCAACGATGGATGGAAAAAAAGCTCATGATGCAAAGTTATCCTTGGACTGGCCCATGAGATGAATGAATACGTCTTCCAGGCTGGATTCAATCTGGGTCCACTGATAATCCGCCGTCCGGTAGGGGGCGATGCCGGCCTCCAGCGCCTGTGCATCCGGACCGCTCACATGAAGGCGCGTTCCAAAAGGGGCCACCTGCTCGATGCCGGCCAGCGGGCGCAAGCGCGCCGCCAACTCAGCGAGCCGGGGCCCTTCCACCACCCAGGTGTTCAGGCGGGCGTGGCGAATCACTTCTTGCAAGGTTCCGCGCGTGAGCAGGTGGCCATAGGCGATGTACGCGAGTTGATGACAGCGCTCCGCTTCGTCCATGAAATGGGTGGTAATCAGGACCGTCAATCCTTGACCGGCCAGCGCATGAATCTCATCCCAGAATTCCCGGCGGGCCTTGGGATCCACGCCTGCCGTGGGCTCATCGAGCAGGAGAAGTTGAGGCTCATGAATCATGCAGGCGGCCAGCGCCATGCGCTGTTTCCAGCCTCCGGAGAGCGCGCCGGCCAGTTGGGAACTGCGTCCGGCCAGCCCGAGCTTTTCAAGGCTTTGCTCCACACGCTCGCGGCGCCGGTCCATCTGGTAGAGCCGGGCCATGAAGTCGAGATTTTCCCGAATGGAAAGATCATCGTAGAAACTGAATTTTTGGGTCATGTAGCCGGTCTTGCGCTTGATGTTGCGCTGGCCCTTGATCAAGTCGTATCCCAGGCAGGTGCCCTCGCCGGCATCGGGGGTCAACAGGCCGCACAGCATGCGCAGGAAGGTGGTCTTGCCGCTTCCGTTGGGTCCGAGGAAGCCATAAATCTCGCCGCGCCGCACGGCCAGCTCCACCTGGTTGACCACGGTTTTACCGTCAAAGGATTTGGTGACGTTGCGCACCTGGATGGCCCAGTCATCCGACGCAGGGGAGGAGTTGGGTTCGTGTCTGCTCATGGGAACCTAGGGGGCATCCACATGCACATTCACCGGCTGGCCGGGCGGCATGGTTGAAAGGCTGGCCTGCTCGGGGCGGGCCTCAACCATGAAAACCAGCTTGGCATTGGTATCGCGGCTGAAGATGACGGGCGGAGTATATTCCGGCGAAGGGGAGATGTAGCTTACCCGCGCCGGGTGAAGCGTCTGCTGGCCTCCATCCTGCACCTGTACAACCTGTCCGATCTGCAGGTGCTTCAGGGCCTCTTCCTGCACATAAAAACGCACCTTGATGTTTTCCGGCGGCAACAGAGAGGCCACCGGCTGGCCGGCGGGCACCCATTCGCCCACGCGGTAATACGTGTCGTACACCATCCCCGCCACGGGGGCGGTTTGCGTTTTCTGCGACAGATTCCATTGCGCGGTCTTCAGGGCGGATTCCTGCGCGGACACCTTCTCCGCCAGCGCTTGTATCTGGTCGTCCCGGGCGCCCAGCAGGGCCTGTTCAAGATTCGCGCGGGCCTGCTCCACGGCCTGCATGTCGCTCTCATGCGCGTAGCGGGCCTGGTCGTAGTCGTTATCCGACACCATGTGATCCTTGTGCAGATCGCTGATGCGCCGCGCATTGATGCCGGACATCTCGCTCTGGGCCTCCCGCTGGGCCAGCACAGCCCGCAGGGCGGCCACTTCATTGGTGCGCAATCCTTTCAGGCTGTCCTGCCATTGGGCCCGGGCCTGGCCCAGCAAGGCCTCGCTTTGCAGGACCAGTGCGGCTTCCGGCTCGGGGTCGAGAACAAAAAGGACCTGGCCCGCAACGGCGTTGCTTCCCTTTTCCACCAGAAGCTGAAGAAGCCGTCCCCCGCTGGGAGCGGCCACATAGACGTAGTCGCCTTCGTAATACCCCTGGCAATAGGCGGGCCGCTCATCCCGGCATCCGCCCAGCAGGGCAAATCCTCCGGCAATGAGCAAAAGTAACAGCAGGGTATAGAGGGAAGGAGAGATGCCGGAGCCCCGCTGGCTTCTTTTTGTTTTCATATTTTGTTGCCTCGGCAAGTACATAACCAAAAAAACCGGCTTCCGTCCAGCGCCTCAAATGCGGCAACCCTGAGGAGGCTCTGTCCCATTTGCCATCCCCCGCTTCGTGAGTTACAGTAAGCCTCATCAGGGAGAGGGCATGAAAATCCTACTGCTTCTATTTGGCCGCCGCTTGGAGGGGACGTACTACCGCGCTTTCCCCTGGGCGAAGGGCCTTGTCCAGAAAGGGCACGAGGTGACACTGGCCTGCACCTCCCGAAACTCCCTCCTGCGACAACACCAAGAGCTGGACGCCGGTGTGCGCATCCTGGAAACCCCCGCCCTGCTGGATGGACGATTCCTCATGGCCCGCCTGTCCGGACTCTATGGCTGGAGCCCCCTTTCCATCCTTCAGCGAACCCTCGAAATCCGGCGCGGACAGTATGACGTGGTGCACACCTTCGAGCATCATCCCCACGTCTCTTTCCCGGTCTATCTGGCGGGACGACGGCACATCCCCATTCTGGTGGCGGATGGATGCGACCACTACGGAAAGGGCGGCTTTCGCGAGGAGGCGTACAGCCCCTACCGGCTGGCGGCGGTGTACCGGTGGCTCGGTCTCCCGCTCCGAGCCTGGATGGACCACCTCGAACGGGATCTGCGGCGGCGGGCCTCTGCGGTCACGGTCATCAGCACCTATCTCCAGGACCGGGCGCGCTCCTTTGGCGTCAGCCCGGATCGCATCCATCTGATCCCCGGGGGCGCGGAATTGCAGGCGGTCTTCCCGGTCCCGCAGGCCGAGGCGCGGGCGCGGATGAACCTGCCCAAGGACGCGAAGATCCTGGCCTTCCTGGGAGCCGGACAATTCGATGTGGCCTTTTCGATGGAAGCCTTTGTGCAGGTGCTCAAACAGCACCCGTCAGCCTTGTACCTGATCCTGGGCCCCAAGGATGACGAGGTCCAAAAACGGGCCGTCCAACTCGGACTGGGCGGCCATGTCCGGCAGACCGGGTTTGTGCCGGATGCGGATCTGCCCTACTGGCTCGGGTGCGCGAATCTCTGCCTCATCGCCATGAAGGACCACCCCGTCAACCACGCGCGCTGGCCCAACAAGATCGGCGCCTACATGGCCGCTGGACGGCCCACGGTCTGCACGCGCGTCAGCGATGTGGCCGCCCTGGTCGAGTCCAAGGGCATCGGAAAAGTATCCGGCCTCGACCCCGCCAGCTTTGCCGCCGAGGTGCTCTCGATCCTGAACGATCCCGCCCTGGAGGCCGCCATGGGCCGCCGCGCCCGTCAGGCCGCGGAAGCGGAGTTCGACATGAACCAGCAGGTGGACCAACTGGAGCGCCTCTATCAATCTTTGCGGAGGGCTCATCATGGCTAAGCGAAAAATGCGCGCCCTGCATCTGGCCTACACCGCCCCCATCCCCGCGCGTTGCGGCTATGATTTGCGAGCCCTGCACCTCTGCCGTGAACTGCAAAAGGCCATGGACATCACCCTGCTGGCGCGCACGCTGGAACCCGCGGAGTTCCCCGCCACGCTGGAGGGCATGCGACTGCGAACCCTGCACCTCC
>CAZFSE010000226.1:0-4902 GCA_964521805.1 uncultured Verrucomicrobiota bacterium | reverse complement strand
GGCGGAGGGGCGGACCGTCTCAGGCGGCAGGACCGGCGCCAGCTCCTTGAGCCGCGCGGAGGCCTTCAACACACGGGGATCGCCTGGGAACTGGCGTTCAAACTGGCGGTAGGACTGCACCGCAATGTCCTGCACGCCCAAATGCCGGTCATACAGCTCGGCCATCGCCCAGAGCGGATCGGGATTGGCCGGCTCGGACGCGATGACCTGCTTCAAGGTGACCAGCGCCGTGTCATACTCCCCGGTCTTGATGGCCGCATCGGCCAGCCCGAGCTGAGCCAGCGTCAACTTCGGGTCCAGCGTCAACGCCTGCTTGAAAGAGCGGACAGCGGCCTCCTGCTGGTCCTTGTCCAGGAGAAAGCGGCCCAGCTCATAATGGGCTCGCGCCTGGTCAAAACAAAGTTTGGCGGCGGCGCGCAAGGCCTTCTCCTGCTGGGCGGAATCCTTGCGCCGCTCCGCGCGCGCCGCCTCCTCCAGGCAAAGGGCCAGCGCCCGGTCCGCCTGCCCCTGATCCATGGCTTTTTTGGCCTCCGCAAGATAATCAGAGGCGGCGGACGGCTCCGGCGGACGAGCCGCCGGGGCCGGCGTGGCGGCAACGGGCGCCGCCAAAACGGCCGGGGCCTGCCCCACCGGGCGGGCGCCCTGAGCCTCCACGCTCATGTCCTCCAAGGCCTGCCGGGCCTGCTCCGCCTGCGGACCGCTTTTTTCAAGCGCCAGATACCTTTTGTAGAAAGCCTGGGCCTGCCCCGCGTCCTTGAAAACTCGCTGGTACAAAACGCCCAGATTATAGGTGGCGGGAGCGTAGCCGGGGTTCTTTTCCAACGCCTGCATCAGGTACCAGGACGCCTTGCCCGGGTTGCCGGTCTGCGCATCAATCAGGGCCAGCGAGGTTAGAATGCGGCTGGATTGCGGGGCGCGCGCCAGCGCGCTGAAAAGCGCCCTGCGCGCCTCTGCCCACCGGCTCTCGCGCAGGTGCAGGGCGCCCAGGTATTCCAAGGCCCGCGGGTCCTGCTCATTCTGCGACGCCGCCTCTTGGAACAGGGCCATCGCCTTGGGCGCGTCGCCGCCATGCGCATAGAGAACGCCCAGGTTATACGTGGGATCCGCAAAGGCGGGGTCCAGGCGGCGGCTGTATTCAAACGCCTCCTTCGCCTGCTCAACCTGCCCCAGGCGGAAAGACAGGATGCCAATATAATTATAGGCCGAAGCGTTTTCGGAACTGCCGGGCCGGCGCGTCAGGGATTTCTCCATCAGCGCCTTGGCGCGCACCGCATTGCCGCGCTCCATCTCGCGCAGGCCCCGGTTGTACTCCCGTTCGCCGGGAGCGCCGCCACACCCCAGAATAAACGCCATCAGGGCCAGCAGGCCCGCCGCCGATGTCCATACAGCTTTTTGCATACTCATTGACCACTTGTTGCCGCAGGGGATCGCACGGAGACCGTCTCCGCAATCTCCCGGCGGTTAAAACGCCCACACCTCGCGCGTTCTGGGCCCGTCAAATTCACAAAAGAAAATCCCCTGCCAGGTTCCCAGTTGCACCTGGCCGCCCTCCACCGGCACCCGCACGGAGGAGCCCATCAGGCTGGCCTTGGCATGCGCGGCGGTATTGCCCTCCGCATGCTGGTACCCTCCCGTCCAGGGAACCATCCGGTCCAGCACCGCCTCCAGATCCGCCATCACATCCGGGTCCGCATGCTCGTTGATCGTGATGCCCGCCGTCGTGTGCGGCACATACAACGTCAGCACGCCCTCTTTCACGCCCAGCTCCTCCGCCAGGGACTGGGCCCTGTGCGTCAAATCCACAAAGTCCGTTCGCCGGCAGGTTTGAATGGATATTTTCTTCATCGTGTGTGTATTATAGGGACATCTTGAACATGCGGAAAGCCAAACCTGATAAAAATGCAAATGGGCGGGAAGAAGGGCGCTCATGAGCTTCCTGACGCTTTCCCTCCTGCTCTCGCTCCTGTTCCTGCTGGTCTGCTCGGGCTTCTTCTCAAGCGCCGAAACGGTTTACTTCTCGCTGAACCCCCTCCACGTCCGGCGGCTGGCACAAAAACACCCCGCCGCCGGGGAGCGCATCCGCCAAATCATGGCCACCCCCACCCGCCTGCTTTCCACCATTCTGATTGGCAACACCATCGTCAACATCACCGCCTCCAACATCAGCTACGTGCTGGCGGAACGCTTCTTCCCCGGACGCGGCGAGGCCGTCTCCATCCCGGTCATGACGATCCTCCTGCTGTTGTTCGGCGAGGTCGGCCCCAAGCGCCTGGGCTTTTTCTATGCCGAGACCATGGCCCGCTTGTATGCCCCCCTCGTGCAAACCGTCGCCTGGGCGCTGGCCCCCTTGCGCAATGCGCTGGAATTCATCACCCGGCGCCTCGAGCCCCTCTTCCGCCCCCACGGCAAAACGCTGAGCGAGGAGGAGTTTGAGACCGTCCTCGAAATCAGCAACGAAGAGGGCATCCTCAACGCCGATGAACTGGCCATGGTCAAGGCCATCATCCAGCTCGAGGATCTCAAGGCCAGCGATGTCATGACCCCGCGCGTGGACGTCATCGGGGTTGACCTCAACGATCCACCCGGGCTGGCCATCGAAAAGGCCCGGCAGTCGAAACGCAACTTCCTCCTGCTGTACCGTGGCCAGTTCGACAATGTCGAGGGATTCCTCGATGTCCGCAAGTTCCTGCTCGATCCCGAACACCGCCTTGCGGCCTCCACCATCCCGCCGGTCTTCGTCCCGGAAAGCAGTCCGCTCAACCAACTGCTCGCCCGCTTCCAAAAGGAACACCGGCGCGTGGCCGTCGTGGTGGATGAATATGGCGGCACCGCCGGCCTGATGACGCGCGGCGACATCCTCGAGGAAATCTCCGGCGAGATTTACAACGAGCTGAGCAAGCCACGGCCCCTCTTCCAAAGCGCGGGCCCGCACCGCTGGCTCGTGGATGCCAATATCAGCCTCGAGGAACTCAACCGCAAATTGCGCCTGCATCTCGAGGCGGAGGGCGCCGACCGCCTCGCGGGCTGGGTCGCCGCCAAGTCCGGCCACATGCCCGAGCAGGGCGATGTGCTCGAAGAGCAGGGTTGCCGCATCACCGTCCTTCAAACCATCCGCCTGCGCGTCACCCTGGCCCAAATCGAAAAAGTGGACGGAGGGCCCTCCTGATGCCTCTGGAAGTTCTTCTCTTAATCTTCTGCCTGGCCTCCGCCGCCTTTTTCGCGGGCATGGAAACCGGCGTCATCTCCATCAACCGCCTGCGCCTGCGCCACCTGGTGCGGCGCAACGTCAAGGGCGCGCGCATCCTGGAGAACTTCCTGGCCAAGCCCGACCGCCTGTTCGGCACCACCCTGGTGGGCACCAACCTGGGCTATGTCATCGCCGCCATTCTGACCGCCGGCCTCGGCAACCACTGGATGGGCCCTGCCGGTTCCTGGATCATGGGAGTGGGGCTCACCCTCACCATCCTGGTCTTTTGCGAGTACATCCCCAAGGCCTGGTTCCAAAGCTTCCCCGCCAAGCGGACCATCCCCTTTGCCAAAACACTCGAAGTGGCCGCCCGCCTCCTCTCCCCCATCAGCCGGCTGGTGACCGGCCTCGTGCGCCTCGCCATCCCGGGCCCCGCCCATGACGAGCGCAAATCCCAGCCCTTCATCTCCCGCGAGGAATTGCGCCACCTCACCCGCGAGGGCGAGAAGTCCGGCGTCCTGACCCCGGAAGAGCACCGGATGATTCATGGGGTCTTCGAGCTCAAGGCCAAGACCTGCGGCGAAATCATGGTGGCCCGCAACAAGATCGGCTGTGTCCAGCAGGACACCCCCGTCACGGATCTGCTGGAGCGCGCGCGCCAGACCGAGCACAATCGCTTCCCCGTCGTGGACCCCGCCACCAAGGCCTTTGTGGGCATCGTCCATATCTTTGACGTGCTGGCCGATGAGCACAGCCAGGACAAGACCGCCCGCGACTACATGCGCCCACCCCAGCTGGTTTCCATGCATACCCCCGTCGACCACGTCCTGCCCCGCATGCGCGTCACCCGCCAGCCCATGGTCCTCGTCGCGGATGACCGCATGGAAGTCGTCGGACTCGTCACCCTCGAAGACGTCCTTGAAGAAATCGTTGGTGTGTTGTAACGCGGCGGCAGGAGATCCCTCGCCCCGCCGGGCGCGTAGCGCCCTAGCGGCTCAGCATGACAGTCGGGTTTGGCTGGGAGCAAGATGCTCCCACTGCCATGTAGACGAACAGGAGGAGACGTGGACGAAAGCTCTACTCTTGCCGGAGCGTCAGCGACCGGCAAGCGGACACCAGGCGGCCTGACTCGGGCTTCGCGGGGGAATACGAAGCAAGAGCCTGCCCCGCCGCCCCGTGCAACCCATCCCGCCCATCTCCAAGCACCAGAATTCAATCCGTTTGGTTGCGGCACCGCCGTGCTGGGCCTTGGGCGAGGATGCGGGTTCACGCCGGCAATCGCACCCGTTCAGGCCTCACCAAAACCGGTACGCGCCGGAGGCCAGCACGGTCAAACCCAGCAGGAGATTCGTCAGCGCGTGCGCGATCACCGCCGCCCAGAGGTCGCGGGTGCGCAGGTAGAGCCAGAGATACGCCAGCCCCGCCAGCGCCCCCACCAGCCAGCGCTCATGCTCCAGCCCAAACGCCAGGCTCAACAACAGCACCACCTTCCAGTCCACCCCCGCTCCCGGGTCCACCTCCAGAAAGTTGCGCCGCAGAAACCAGCGGTATAAAAAGCCCCGCCAAAAAAATTCCTCAATCGGCGCAATCACCAGCACCGAACCCGCCAGCCGGAGAGCCTGCCACCCGGGCCCCGCCGCATACGAAAATCCGCCCGTAAAATCCGGCACGCGCCCCAGCGGAAACACCGCCCACTTCAGGTAAAGCTCCTGCGC
>CAZFSE010000225.1:0-4924 GCA_964521805.1 uncultured Verrucomicrobiota bacterium | reverse complement strand
GAGAGGTAATCGCGTGGCTGAAGCAGAACCCAGACCGGCAGGATGGAGGCGATCATGCAGTAGGCCAGCAGGACGGCTTTCCAGGTGTTGGTGGCGGAGCCCAGCAGAAGGGGCAGGTGGTTG
Source organism: uncultured Verrucomicrobiota bacterium (assembly GCA_964521805.1). Lineage (GTDB taxonomy): Bacteria > Verrucomicrobiota > Kiritimatiellia > CAIQIC01 > GWF2-57-35 > CAZFSE01. The sequence continues at coordinate 4,801 of CAZFSE010000225.1, read as the reverse complement.
CCCGCCAGCGGCAGGCGCAGGCCCACCCATAAGGCGCCGAACACCAACGGAATAAAGATGAACGAGGCGGTGCGGGCCGGCAGGCGCAGGCGGTAGACCGCGAGTCCGAAGGCCACCGCCAGCAGGATGAACAGCATCGAGGCGGTGGCGACAGAGCCTCCCTGATCCAGCGCCGCTCGGGAGGCCGGGGAGGAGAGGTCCACGTCGGGACAGTAGCTCAAGGCGGTCAGGTCCATGAACACCATCAGCACATAGACCAGCGTGAACCAGATGAAAACCAGAAACATCCGGTACGCCATCGGAGAAAGCAGTTCGCGGCAGAGTTCGCCGATGGAGCGGGCGTTGTGCCGCAGGCTGGCCACCAGGGAGGTGAAGTCATGCACGCCGCCAATGAAAATCGAGCCCAGGACAATCCACAGCAGGGCGGGCCCCCAGCCAAAGGCCAGGCCCGCGATGATGGGGCCGACGATGGGGCCGGCCCCCGCAATGGAGCTGAAGTGATGGCCAAAGAGGATGGCATTCTCCGTGGGGACATAGTCCACGCCGTCGCAGATGATATGCGCGGGGGTGGTGCGCCCGGGGTGGATGTCCACACGGCGCTCCAGGTACCTCCCGTAATAGCGGTAGGCCAGGCCAAGCAGAAGGCAACAGAGTATGAAGAGGACACCCAGCATGCGAAAAGACCCCGTGAATTTCGAGGGACACTAGCAAACTTTGGTGGTGAATCAAGCCGGGAAATGGGGCGGGGCGAACCTGAATAAAAAAGACGAAGAAATAAAGAAAGCAGATTGACGGACCCTTGAGTCGATGCCTATACTCCGTGCCATATTTTTGTGCAGGGCAGGCGGTAGGTTTCATCGCGTAATCCGTGAGAGGGGTGTGTCATGAAGCAAGCGGCTGGAAAAGTCAAACTAATGGTGGCGGCCTTGTTCACTGGACTGTTCGTCGCGGTGTCGGCCCAGGCACAGGAGGGGAGCCCCGGCATTTCCATCCGCAAGGTCAGCGGTGGAAAAGTCAGCACCCCGCAATATCAATTGCTCAAAGGGCAGACCATGGCCCGCACGCTGGACTGGTATCAGATTGTCGTGCACTATGAAACCTCTCCGGACTGGATGGATGAGCTGACCTTCACGTACTATGTGTTGGTGAAGAGCAAGGCCGGCAAGTTCAGCCTCTTCAAGGGTGATGTGACGTATGTCAACATCATGAAGGGCCGCCACCTGAGCGATATTTATCTGCACCCCAGCACGCTGTCGCGCTTCGGAACAGTTGAGCGCGTGGCCGTTTTGGTGGGTTCCCAGGGGCGCATGCTGGCCATGGAAAGCCAGCCCTCCAGCAATGCCCGCTGGTGGGAGCAATCCCCTGTGGCGCCGGTCGAGGGCTTGGTGCTCAACCGGATGGAAACCCCGTTTGCCATGATTAATTTTGACGATTACGAAGCGATCAAGAGGAAATAACAGCAGGCCGTCGGCGCCTGAACAAGGTTCTTTTGTATGCTGAAATCTGACAGTATTCTAGCGCTGGATATTGGCGCCAGTGGGGTGAAGCTGGCCGAATTTGTCGCCCTGAAATCGGGCGGGCTCGAATTGACCAACTATGCGGTCGGGGCCTTGGGGTTTGATCCCCAGAGTGAGGGTGACCGTTCCTCCTATCTGGTCAGCGCGGTGCGCGAGCTGTTGCAGGATTCGGGCATTCGTCCGGGACAGGTCCTGATTTCGGTGTCCGGGCAGTCCGTGTTCTCCCGGTTTGTGAAACTGCCCCCGGTGGACCAGGAGAAGGTTTATCAGATCATCCTGTACGAGGCACAGCAGAACGTTCCGTTCCCCATCAATGAAGTGGTGTGGGATTACCAGTTGATCGGCGGCGCGGGGGGCGAGGTGGATGTGATGCTGGCCGCCATCAAGGCGGACATCATCGAGAAACTGACCGAGGACGTGGAAAACGCAGGGTTGAAGCCGGACTTGGTGGATGTGGCGCCCATGGCCTTGTACAATGCCGTCCGCTACAATTATGCCGACCTGCCCGCCTGTTCCCTGGTCATTGACATTGGCGCGCGATCCACGGACCTGATTTTTATTGAGGCCGGCAGGGTCTTCAGCCGCAGTGTTCCCGTGGCGGGCAATGCGATTACCCAGCAGATCATGACGGAGTTCAGCCTCTCGTTCGATGATGCGGAGCAGATGAAAATGGCGCATGCCTTTGTGGCCTTTGGCGGCGCCTACGAAGGGCCCAAGAGCGAGACCGTAGACAAGGTGTCCAAGAGCGTTCGCAACATTATGACCCGCCTGCACGCGGAGATCAACCGCTCCATCAACTTCTACCGGAGCCAGCAATCGGGCCAGCAACCCCAGTTGATCCTGTTGACCGGCGGAACCTCGGTGATTCCGTATACCGACACCTTCCTCAAGGAAAAGCTGAAGGTGGATGTGGATTATCTTAATCCCTTCCTGAATGTGGCGGTCAGCGAACGCATCCCGGCAGAGCAGATTGGCCGCCATGCGCACATGTTGGGGCAGGTGGTGGGACTGGCCTTGCGCCGTGAACTTTCCTGCCCCATTGAGATCAACCTGATGCCGCCCAAGGCGGTGGAGCAAAAGGAGTTTCGCAAGAAACAGCCGTTCTTTTTGATTGCCGCGGCGGGGCTTGTCCTGGTGATGGCGGTTTGGTGCGCCTATTTCCTCAAGATGACCAGTCTCTCCAGGGCGCGGCTTGGGCAGGTTCAGGCGGTGGTGGCGGGCTTGCAGGCGGTGGAAAGCCGTCTGAAGGGGTATGAGCAACAGCGCGATGAAATGCGGGGGCGCATTGAATCCACGTTGAGCTTGGTGGGCCAGCGCACACAGTGGGCGTCGTTGCTGGATGAAATTGGCCAATGCCTGCCGGAGGGAATGTGGGTCCGGTCCATCCGCCCAGTGGCCAGCGATCCCTCTGCCCCTGCGCCGGTGGCTCCTGCCGAGGGGACTCCCCCCGAGGACGTTCCGGTTGTCTCTGGCATCCGATTCTTGGAGATTGAGGGTGCGGGCTATGTGGATGTGGTGTCGTCGGAGGCCATCCGCCAGTTCCGGGACCGTCTTCGTAGCCAGTCGCTGTTTGATGAACAGACGGATATCCGCTGGCAACCGGCGCCCGGGCCGGAAGATGTTGCCATTGAGTTCAGAATTGTGGCCGTACTGAAAAAGCCTCTGGATTTATGAATCTGAAAAAAAACATGGTTTTGGTGGTGGGCGGGGCCGTTTCTCTGGTCCTGATTTTGGCGGCATTGGTGCTCTTGCTTCGGTTCCATTCCTCCTACAAGAAGGTGAATGACGAACTGCAAGGCGCCGTGAATCGGCTGGCTTTCCTGCAGAGCCGGGATCCGTATCCTTCAGAAGTCAATGTGGAGCGAATGCAGAAGGAAGTGGAATCCCTGGACGCCTATTACACCAACTTGTGTGACCGTCTGCGCCAAACACAGATTGAGCCGGAGCCGATGGAGCCGTCCCAATTCCAACTGCTGATGGGCCGCACGTTGAGACGGCTGACCGATCAGGCGCTGGCCTCGGCCGTTAAACTCCCGAGCCGGTTTGCTTTTGGCTTCGATCGGTACGTCAAGGGAGAACTGCCTGCCTCTGCCGATATTGGCCGGTTGCAGATCCAGCTGAAGGAAGTGGATGAGCTGTGCAACCTTCTTTACAAAGCGAAGGTCCATGAGATTTTGTCCGTATCCCGCGAAGTTTTTGAAAGGGGCGGTGAATCGACAGGTTCTGCGTCACCTTCCGCCGGTTTCTCCCGCCGCGGACAGCCAGCGCAGGATGCCGGCGCCGGGGCGCCGGTGGCGAGGGCGCTGTCCGCCGGGGAGCAGGCCGGACTGTTCACGCGGGAGCATTTCATCCTGTCCTTCACGGCGCTGGATGAGGTGCTCAAGACGGTGCTCAATGACATGGCCCGTTCAAAGATGTTCATGGTGGTTTCGCGCCTGGAGTTGTCCAACATCAGCAAGACGATGAAAAAGGGGGCGGATATTCTTCCTTCGCCCTCCGCCCCAGCGGCGCCGGGATTTTCCTTGGTTGGCGCGCCGCCTGCCGAAGGCCCGCCTCCGGTGGGCGCCAAGGATACCGCCGCCACCCGGGAACAGCGGGTGCTGGCGGGCCGCGAGCCGATCCAGATCCTGCTGGAAGTGGATATCTATCGTTTTGCAACGGCCCAAAAAGAGGAGGTGGCCCCGTGAGCTCCTCATCGCGCCCTTCATCAAGCTGGATTTCTCATCACTATGAAAAATTGATTTTAGTGCTGGTGCTGGTGCTGTTGATGGGATCAGCGGCCTTTCTGGTGGTGCAGATCACCCAGGGGCAGAAGACGCTGACCCAGTCCCGCTGGATTCAACCGGAATCCGCGCAAAAGGCGGCGCAGGCCAGCGACCTGCAGGCCTACGAGGCTATTGCCTCCGCACTGGCAAAGCCTTTTCAAATCACCCAGCAGGATGTCCGCCTGATGGTCAGCGAAGTGAGGGTCGCCTGCGTCAGTTGTGGAAAGCCCATTCCGTACGCGGCCATGAAGTGCACCTTTTGTGGCGCGGAGCAACCGGAAATTGTGGACGAGAAGAGCCTGGACAGCGACTCCGACGGGATGCCGGATTGGTACGAAAAGGAGAAGGGTTTCAATGCTCTCGATGACAAGGATGGCGCCTTGGACGCGGACAGCGATGGCTTCACCAATCTGGAGGAATACTTGGCGGCGACCGATCCGCTGGACCCTGCCAGCAGTCCGGCTCCGGTGGCAAAACTCCGATTGATTCGCATGACCTCCAACCCCTTCAAGCTTCGCT
>CAZFSE010000224.1:0-4950 GCA_964521805.1 uncultured Verrucomicrobiota bacterium | reverse complement strand
TGGCAGTTGGCCAGTGGGAAGGATTTCCGGAGCGCCATTACCAATCCGTTGCTGGCGAATGTGGAGGCGGGGGATTTCCATCTGAAGTCGCAGTATGGGCGGTATGTGGATGGGGTGGGGTGGACCAATGACACGGTGACGTCCTGGGCGATTGACCGGGGCAATCCCGCCTCGGATTACAGCCAGGAGCCGATGACCAATGGTGCGCGCATCAACATCGGTGCCTATGGCAACACGCCATTCGCCAGCAAGGGGAGCACGAATTCGATTCTGGAAATTCGTTCTTTGGATGGCCCGGTATTCATTGGTGTGACGAACAGCCTGTGGCCGCTGACTTGGACGGCCTTCCGGTTGCCGACGAATGAAATGGTCAAGGTGCAGTATTCGGGCGACGGCGGTGTGTCCTGGGTGGATTTAACCAACAGTGTCAGCGCCTACCGGGAATATATGCTCTGGCAGACCAGCCCCTATTTCAACACCTACAAGGGGCAATGGCGCGTGGTGGGCATCAACAACACCAATTACTGGGATACCTCGGATTCGCAATTCCAGATCTTTTATGGAGAGTTCAAGATTTCCCGCATCTATCGCGAGGCGAATTTGAACAACATCATCTGGCGTGGCGCGTGGGATGAGCATTACCTGGTTGAATACTCGCCGGATATGAGCAACTGGTATCCCGCGGTTTCCGGATTTGGCATGAATCAGACGAACGATTTTGTGTCGAAGCAAGGCGGGGATTTCATCTATGCGGATGCCGCTTCCATCGTTCCCTCTCCGCGGATGTACCGGGTGCGGCGTGTGTTGAGTGATTCGACCGTGCTGTTCACCTACATGTACCGGGTGAACAATATGGAGACGATTGTGTGGACCTGCGCCGAGCCTTCAACGTTCACGGTGGAGTTTTCCACGAACATGGCGTCGTGGGCTGTAGGGCCGACCGGGCCGGTGGATGAGCAAAGAGCCACCTTCACGGCGCCCAGCGGAGGGAGCTTCACGTATCAGGATCGAGGGTCTTCCAATTCGCCACACCGCATTTATCGCATCCTGCGGGAATAAGGCGCCTGTGCTTGCCTGGTCCAGGATTCTGGCTCTACTGGGGTTGGTCGCCGTGCTCTTGAGCTTGCTGGTGCCGGGGGTGTCTGCGCCGCCTGGGCGCCTAATGGCGGCATTGGAGAGCTTTACGCATGTCCCCTTGTTTGCGCTGTTGATGGCCGGACTTTTGTGGCTCTTGCCCGAGAAGGGGACCCCAAGATGGCTGGTCGTGTTTTCTGCTGTGTTGCTTCCTGTGCTGGTTGAGGGGCTTCAATGGCTGACGGGCCGTTCGGCTCGCGTGGAAGATTTTCTGCCGGGCTGGCTGGGGGGCGGAATGGTGGTGTTGGGCTGGTCTGCGCGAGGCTGGGCACACAGGCGTTGGGCTGGTGGATTGGTGGCGCTTATGGGGATATGGGCGGCGGCGCCGCTGGCTCTTGTGGTGGCGGATATGGGCAGGGCCCGAAGTGATTTTCCCTTGCTGGCCTCATTTGAGTCGCGCCTGGAAATGGGACGCTGGGTGGAGCAGGGATGCCAGATGGAAAGAACCACGGAGGGGGCCACCCACGGGCGGTATGCGGCGAAGCTGGTGGTGGAGGGGGACGATGAATACCCTGGCTTTTTTCTGGTGGATGCCCCGCGGGACTGGACAGGATTGAAGCGTCTTTGCTTTGATGTGTGGAACCCCGGCGAGCGCCCATTATTCTTTTGGTTTCGCTTGGATGACCGGCCTGGAAATCCTCCTTATGCACAGCGTTGCCAGGAGCGCTTTGAGGTGGTCCCCGGCCGGCAGACCCTTTGCCTGGAGGCGGAACGGTTCCGCGCGCCCAGTGGCCGCCCCCTCGATTTGACCTGCCTGCACTCCGCGGGCTTCTTTTTTGATGGCGCAAAGAGTGGAGATGTGTTGTATTTTGATTATTTCCGGGGCATTGAGTAGTGCGCCCATGGGGAGGTCCTGTTGAAATTATCGGTGGTCATTCCGGTCTATAACGAAGTCAAAACCATTGAGCAATTGGTGGGCTTGGTCAGGTCTGTGCCGGCGGGCATGGACAAGGAAATCATCTTGGTGGACGATTGTTCAACGGATGGAACGGCGGAGGTCTTGGCGAGATTGGGGGAACAGCATCCGGATCTGGTGGTGGAATCCCATGCGGTGAACCAGGGCAAGGGGGCGGCTTTGCGGACAGGCTTTGCACGGGCGTCCGGCGATGTGGTTTTGATTCAAGATGCTGATTTGGAATACGATCCTTATGAGTATCCCCAGTTGCTCAAGCCGATCGTGGATGGCCGGGCGGATGTGGTCTTCGGGTCACGCTTTTTAGGGGGCGGCGCACATCGTGTGGTGTTTTTCTGGCATTATATTGGGAATCAATTGTTAACCCTGCTCTCCAACATGATGACCAATCTGAACCTGACGGACATGGAGGTTTGCTACAAGGTGTTCCGCCGGGAGGTTCTCAAGGATCTCATTATCAAGGAGAATCGTTTTGGCTTTGAGGTGGAGATTACGGCCAAGGTGGCCCGAAAGCATTGGCGGATTTATGAGGTGCCGATCTCCTATTACGGGCGGGATTATGCGGAGGGCAAGAAGATTACGTGGAGGGATGGGTTCCGCGCCCTCTGGTGTATTGTGAAGTACCGGCTGGTGGATTAGAACCGTTTCAATTTTTCGTTATCTCCCGCAGGTCCCAACTCCGTTGGGACCTTTTTTATTGGGTCCATCCGGGTCGAGTTGAAGGCGCAGGCGCTTGATGCGGTCCGTACCAAAGCGATTTTGGATGTTGGCCAGGATTTGCTTTTGGCCATAGCGGCTGAGTTCGCTCAGCCAGGCGGGATGGAGGACAAAAACCACGAGGGTTCCGCTTTCCACGCCGCCCGGCCGGGTGTGTTTCGCGACCTGTTCACCGACCAGCACGGTCCATTCCTTGATCAGTTCCTCCTCCCAAAAGCGTGCCTCGAGGCCCATGCGCTTGAGCAGGTTGGGGATTAATTGATCTGGGCGCCGGACGCGCACTTTGGGCAGGGGAAAGTTGTCATCCATGGGAATGTGCAGTCGTTCCTTTTGGACGGCCCAGCGGGTTGGATCGTTGCCTGATCGTCTTTGTGCCATGCGCCCATTATAGCGGCGGGCTGGGCCCGTAACAACAGAATCATGGCCCGCGGCGAGATCTGGGTACGGCAATGCGGATCCAGACTTGTCCCAGGAATCCGGCCAGCAGTTCGCCTCCGGAGAGGCGAAGCAGAAGGGTAAAGGGATGAATATGCTCCGTCTTGCGGACTTCCTTGAAGCGGGGAAGCAGGAGCAGGGCGGCCAGAAAGCGCAGGATGGCAGAGGCGATGAATACGCCGGGCAGGGAGGACACAAAATCCGCCTGGTACGGGCCGATGTGATAGGTGGAGGGCAGATTGTTGGCCAGCCAAGCGCCCAGCAGGGTGCCGCCCGCCAGCGTAAAAAGTCCGTTGAGGATGCTGACATAGGCGCTGATGCGGGCCCGTTTGGGCGGGGTGACGGCATCATAGGTGAAGTTCTGGCAGGCAATGGAGAAGCCGGCCCAGAAGGTGCCGCTGAGCACCTGCACCGACATCAGATAGAAGAAGTTGGTGCTCAGCGTCCACATCAGGGGCAGGATGGGGAGGACCATGCTGGTGGTGATGATGACCACGCGATTTCCATGCCGGTCTCCGATGCGGCCCCACCAGCGGATGAAGAAGAACTGAGTGGCCAGGAAAACGGCGGTGTTCACGGTGAACTGTGCGTAGGACCATTGCAGGTCGCGAAGCATATACACGCTGAAGAAGGGGCTGGCCACCGTGATGGAGCCGGCCATCAGGGATGCATAGAGGGCGAAGCGGGCGAAATTGGAATAGGGCATGCGCCGGATGAAATCCCAGAAGGAAAAATAGGCATCGTGCGAGGTGTGGTAGGGCGGGTCGTAGTGAAGCCCGAGCAGGCGTGATGAAATCAGGCGGGCCACGAAGGCCACACAGAATAAGACTCCGAACCCCATCATGGTGTGCCCGCCTCGTTGAAAGAGAAACAGGGTGCCTCCGGCAGAAAGGGTGGCAAAAAAGACCAACAGGATGACCATGCGTCCGCGATGCCCAAAATAGTCGCCGCGGCGGGATTCCGGGACCACATCTCCCATCAGGCTGATCCATGCCGGGGCGGCGGCATTTCCGCTGATGATGGCCAGGGCCGCAAAAAAGATAACGGCGGGGACGGCCATGGAGGGGAACAGGAGGGGGACCAAAAAAATGGGCAGATAGGCAAAGGCTTGCAGGGCTGAGCAGGGGACAATCAGCTTTCGCCGATGCCCCAGGCGGTCCGTCAGGGAGGCGCCGGCCATTTGGGAGAGAGCCCCCAGCAGGGCGGGCATGGTGCTCAGGAACGCGATGGCCTGATTGCTGGCCTTGAGGAAAATGGCAAAGGGCGCGATATACGTGTCGCCGAATCCGGCCATAAAGGACCAGACAGAACCTTCAACGACAGAAAGATGGCAGGTTTTTTCGCGAGCAAGAGCGATTTCCTCAGGTGTTGAGGGGGAGGGCGGGTGGCCGAGTAGGGATGAAAAGCGCATGGAGGAATCAGCGGTCCTCATGGCCGGAGCGGATCATCCAATCCACACAGGCACGTTCCCAGCCGATGTCGTAGCCGGCTTTTTCGCTTTCGTACCATTTATGCAACAGGATGTCCTGTTTGATGCCTTCCCACTTTCGGAAAAGGCGGCTTTGATGAATCCAAGCGCATTCCGTTGTGGAAGATTCCCTTTTTAGATCCGCATTCATGCTTTTCTCCACCTTGTAAAACGCTCTACTAGAATCTACCCTATGCCGTTTTTTTGTCAATAGGTGAAGCTATTCGCGGCTAAGGCAGAGCGGGAAAGACCTCCTGTTTCCACAGGTCGGACTCCAGCTCTG
>CAZFSE010000223.1:0-4961 GCA_964521805.1 uncultured Verrucomicrobiota bacterium | reverse complement strand
ACCCCCCACCCCAAGATGGACAGATGCTGAATGCCGGCCAGTCGAAAGACGGGATACACTCCGGCCAGCAACAACACCGTAATGGTGCGGGAGCCCACGGAATTGAATTCCACATCACGAAACGATTCCAAGGAAGGAACATGACGGGCCAGATACAGGATCCCGTTAAAGATGTGCGGCGCCAGCAAGGCGCCTCCCAGCAAGGCGCCGGCAAACAACCCAAACACCGCCCAAAATAGCCGGGCCTGCCCTGGTTCATTTTCTGTCATGCCGGTTCCTTATCATCCCGGCACGCCCCGGAGCAAGGGCAGAATCAGTTCGGCGGCCATAAAATGAACCCCAGTTTTTGCTTTTTTTTGCCAGGGACCTCGTGGTAGGGTTGCGAGCTATGAGTACACAAGAGTTTGCAGGATATGCCATAACCAGAAACCTTCCGGGCGGGGGCCTCACCCGCCTTTATGTGGCGTTGGATGCCCAGCAGACCCGGGTGGTCATCCGCCACTTAACCCCTGATTCAGCCCGCAGTTGGCGGATTCGCAAGAGTTTTCTGCGCAGTGCGGAAATCATGCAAAAGCTGAACCACCCGAATATCGTGCGCTTCATCCGCATTGGCCGCCAGGGCAAGGTTCCCTTCATGGTCCTGGAATATGTTGAGTCCAGGACCTTGCGGGATCTGATTCTCAACAAAGATCCCCTGCTGGCCAATAATGTCCTTTCACTCATGCGCCAGATGGCCCATGGGTTGGCCTATATCCATTCACAAAAATTCCTCCACCTTGATTTCAAGCCGGAAAACATCCTGGTGCGCCCCGACGGAAGCGTGGTGATTATTGACTTTGACCTGGCCATCCGGAGCAAGCGCTGGACCAAGAAAATATCCCAAATGCCGGGCACCCCGTCCTATATCGCTCCTGAAACCCTGACCCGCCGGATCGTGGACGAGCGGTCTGACATCTACAGCTTCGGCGTCTGCTGTTACGAAATGTTGTCCTACCACAAACCCTTTGAAGGCGACAAAATTGAGCAGGTGCGCACCAACCAGGTGGATCCCAAGGTCCCCCCCACGCGGCTCAAGCAACACACGCCCAATGTGCCGGTGGCGCTGGAGGCCCTGGTCCTGAAGTGCCTGGCCAAGAACCCTGATGACCGCTACCCCGATATGGCGCTGGTGATCCGAGACCTGGAAGCCCTGATATGACCGATCTTTACCTGCGGAGAGAAAAGTCGCGAAAAGGATGCATGGGGATCCTGGTTTTGCTGTTTCTGGTGCTGGCCGGGGGCGTCTATTGGCTGAAGTTCCATCCCCGCACGGAAGCACAAGATACCGCTCCTTCCATGCCCGAACCCGCGCCTTCATTGCCCGCCGTGCTTTCCAACGATCGCGGCCTGTTGCTGGTGGATGAAGTCCGGCAGTTGAAGTCCGAGGACAAACTCATCGAGGCCCGTGAAAAGGCGCAGGAGATCCTCAGCATCTCCTCCAACGCCGTGGCCCTGGCCGAAGCCGAGAGCCTGCTGGGCGAAATTCACATCCTGCTGGTCTTCAGCCCGCGCGCCATGCCGGAAAAAACGGAGTATACCGTCCAGTCCGGCGATTCCCTGGCCGTCCTGGCCCGAAGATACAAAACCACGGTGGATGTTCTCCAAAGGGGCAACAATATTTCCGGGCAGATGATCCGCGCCGGCCAGCGGCTCCGCATCTTCAGCGCCCCCTTCTCGATTGCCGTCAGCAAGTCCGCCAACACGCTGGTGCTCAGCCTCAATGGAAAATTCTTCAAGCGATACCGCGTGGGCACCGGGAAATATGGCACCACCCCCACCGGTGACTTTGTGGTGGAGGACAAAATCACCCAGCCCACCTGGTGGCGGCCGGATGGAAAAGAAATCCCCTACGGCGATCCCGAAAACCTGCTCGGAACACACTGGCTGAAAATCAATGTCCCCGGCTACGGCATTCATGGCACATGGGAACCCGACAGCGTCGGACAAGCCAGCAGTGCGGGATGCATCCGGATGGTGAACAGCGACGTGGAAGAACTCTTTATGCTGGTTCCAACCGGAACCCCCGTTACCATTAGCGAGTGAAGGAGAAACCCTGTGGCCTCATACGCATTGCCTTTTGAAAAACCCGTGATTGAGCTGGAAAACAAGCTCCAGGAACTGCGCACCTTCAGCCAAACCCAAAATATTGATGTCTCGCTGGAGATCGGGCGCATGGAAGACAAGATTGCCGAGACGCGGCGCAAGATTTATGAAAACCTGACGCCCTGGCAAAAGGTTCAGGTCGCCCGGCACCCGTTGCGCCCCTATACCGGCGACTACCTGCGCGAGATGTTCACCCATTATGTTGAATTGCATGGCGACCGGATTCATGCCGATGACCGGGCCATCGTGGGAGGCTTCGCCACCCTGGGCGATCAAAAGGTCATGGTCATTGGCACCCAAAAGGGCCGCGACACCAAGAGCAATCTGGAATGCAACTTTGGTTGCGCCTATCCCGAAGGCTATCGAAAGGCCCTGCGGCTGATGCGCCTGGCCGCCAAATTCAAAACCCCCATTGTCACACTCATTGACACCCCGGGCGCCTTCCCGGGTGTCGAGTCGGAAGAACGGCATATCGCCGAGGCCATCGCCGTCAACCTGCGCGAAATGTTCACCCTCGAAGTCCCCATTGTGGTCGTGGTCATCGGCGAAGGCGGAAGCGGTGGCGCGCTGGGCATTGGCGTGGGCGACCGCGTTTTGGTCCTGCAAAATGCCTATTACTCCGTCATTTCGCCGGAAGGATGCGCCGCCATTTTGTGGAAAAACCGCTCCTTTGCCGACAAGGCGGCCGAAGCGCTCAAACTGACCTCCACGGACCTGATGGAATCAGGCATGGCCGACGAAATCGTGCCGGAACCGCATGGCGGGGCGCATACGGATCCCAAGGCCATGGCGGCCATGCTGAAAACCGCCATTCTCAAGAATCTACAGCCCCTCCTCCAAACGCCTGTCCAGGACCTGCTGAACAAACGCTATCAGAAGTTCCGCGCCATGGGCGTCTTTGGCGTGGAAACCGCGGAACCCTCATTCGCTCCCACAGAGCCCAACACATAACCCCCGCGCGTTGCGCGTCATCGGGGGCACTTGATGCGGCCACGGGAGCCATCCTCAAAGACTTGGAGTGGAGCGGGTGATGGGAGTCGAACCCACGTGGCTAGCTTGGAAGGCTAGAACTCTACCGTTGAGCTACACCCGCCTTGTCGAACGATGTTGATGCAATAACCGAAAATGGCAGGCAGGTCAAGCGGGCTTTGCAAAAGGCAAATAGATGGTGAAGGTGGCCCCCTTGCCTTCTTCGCTCTCAAAGAAGATGTCACCCCGGTGCGCCGCCACAATGCCATACACAATGGCCAGGCCCAATCCCGCCCCCTTGCGCGGATTCCGGGTGGAATAAAAGGGCTCGAACAATCGCTCCTTGGTCTCCTGGGACATGCCCCGCCCGCTATCCTGAATGCTCAAGGCCAGGCACTCGGGATCCTGCAGACGGACGAACCGGGCGCGTTCCGAGGGCTGAATGACATGCCGCTTGGCGGAGATCAGGATGACGCCTTCCCGCCCCGCCATGGCTTCCACGGCATTCATGCACAGGGACTGAAGGGCCACCGTCATATGGGCCATGTCACCGGCCACGGGGGGCAAACCCTCTTCAAAGTGGTATTCAAAGCTCAGGCCGGGAGGCGTCACATCGCGTATTTTCCCCGCCGCGTCAGAGGCCGCCCGCCGGATATCCAGCCGCTCGCCAGCCGCATACCGCCCCGGAGCAAACGCCATCAATTTTCGGGTCAGCTCCACCGCCCGTTCCGCGGATTGTTCAATCATCACCAGATCCGCGTAGAGCTTTTCCGTGGGCGCCATCTTCATCTTGACGTACGAGGCATAGCCTAAAACGCCACTGAGGATGTTGTTGAAGTCATGCGCCAGGTTGCCGGCAAAGCGCCCGACAAACTCCATGTTCTCGGCCAGCGTGCGATAATAGGCGTCTGGTGAAACCGGCATGATATCCCGCTTTTGTTTGCTCATGATGCATACCCCTTTGGAGTCTCTTGTTCAATAGCCTTGCCCGCAAAATCAAGGGACAGATTCGGATGGGCGTCCAACGAACCCTCCTGGCCGCCCTCCGCATGACGGCGCGCGCCAATGGCCGCCACCATGGCGGCATTGTCGGTGCAGTATTCCGGGGCCGCCAGGACCAGCGGAACCCCCTGCTCATCGGCCAGGCGTTGCAACATCTCCCGCAAGCGCCGGTTTCGTGCCACACCGCCGGCGCACCCTAGAGTCTTGGGCTTCATCGTGCGCAGGGCCAGCGCGGCTGGGCGCAACAGGGAGTCAAAGACCGCCTCCTGGTAACTCGCGGCGACATCCTTCAGCTCTTCCCCCTGCGCGGCCGCGGGGTGGGCCTTCAAGTAATACAACAGGGACGTCTTGAGGCCGCTGAAGCTGAAACACAGCCGCCGGTCATAGCCCTCCGTCATGGCCGGGGGCTGGTTGAGCTTGAGCCCGCGCGGAAAATCAATGGCCTTGGGATTTCCACCCTGGGCGGCCTTCTCGATGAGGGGACCGCCCGGATAGCCCAATCCCAGCAATTTGGAGCCCTTGTCCAGCGCCTCGCCAGCGGCATCGTCCAAGGTTTGCCCCAACAGGGTAAAGGAGCAGGGCTCTTCCATGCGCACCAGGCAGGTGTGGCCGCCGGAAACCATGAGAATGAGCATGGGGCACACCTCGGCAGGCGTGGGGGCTCCAGGCCCCAGAAAAAGGGAATAGAGATGCGCCTCCAGATGATTCACCCCGACCACCGGCACCTTCAACCGCAAGGCCAGGGCACGGGCGGCCGTCAACCCGATTAACAAAGAGCTGACCAAGCCGGGGCCCCGCGTCACCGCGATGGCAGACAAATCCCCCCACCCCGCCCCCGCGGATTCCAC
>CAZFSE010000222.1:0-4985 GCA_964521805.1 uncultured Verrucomicrobiota bacterium | reverse complement strand
ATGAATCCATTCGCCGCACCAGGTGACTACTCTACTCAAGTGACTGTCCCTTGTAAAAAACACCACTACGGCGGGGCAAGCAACGAATAGGGAAGAAGATGAGCGCGGCCGTTCGCGTTGATCAGGAGGGACGGCGGCCTCGCCATCCGGGATGGTGAAGGGCAAATGGGCTGATTCAGGACCGCATCGCCATCGGGTCGAAAGTGTTCGCAGAGGCTTGGCATGACGGGACGCAAAAATGACCCCGACAATCTTCTGTTCATGGCCGGGTGCTCCTGAGTATCCTCCCACAATGAGAAGGGGGTATTTTTCATGAAATTCAGCATCTTTGTATCCATCTTTCTTCTGACGGTGCGCGCCATGGGGGATTTCTCGCCCGTGTTGTCTGTCCCCTCTTTACTGTCCCCTCTTTAACCTCCTTATCCGCGGCACAGGTTGAAACACAAGCCATGGAGTTGCTGAATACCGGCCATCAGCGCGAGGCGGAGGAACTGCTGAACGTGCAGGTGCCCTTGCACAGAACAAGCCAGAGGGTGCTGTTTCTTCATGCCTGCTGTCTGCGGAGCCGTTTCATGACGGAGGAAGCCGCCCCTATTTTTGAGGAGGTCGCGGAGCTGGATGAGGATTCCATTGAGGGGCGGTGCAGTGTGCACATTCTATGCTTGGATGCCCGGAAAGAGGAGGAAAAGCACTTCACGGCCATGCAAAAACTGGTGGAAGAAAATCCTGGGGACCTCCTGGTGCGCTGGATGCTGGCGGTGCAATGCCGCGCGTATGATCGCAATGAGGAGGGCGTCCTCCAGTATCAAGAACTCCTGAAGGAATGGAATCCCGGGCCCGCGCTGGTACATCAGACGTATGGGAATCTGTTGCATGAGCTAAAGCGGTATGAGGAGGCACTCGCGGAGCGTTATTTGACGGTGCGGATGGATCCCAAGGGGTGGAGTTATCAGGGGTTGGGCAATACCTTGAGAGCTCTGGAGCGGTATGCGGAAGCAGAGGCGGCTTTTGAGCAAGCCGTACAGCAGGATCCGGATGAGGAAGTCTATTGGACCCAGTGGGCCTGGTGCTTAATGCAATTGGAGCGATATGACGAGGCCATCGCCAAGTGCCGGAAGGCGGCGAAGTTGGACCCTTCATCCGATACGGCTTGGGCCTATTGGGGGCGTTGTTTGGAGTTGCAAGGCGAAGTGAGAGAGGCCGTCATCAAGTATCGGAAGGCGCTGGAGGTTAACGCTTCTGATGCCTATTCCCGGCGGCGTTTACAGGCCCTGGAGGAATGGCTGGAGCATGAGTACCCCGGCAATTAGCGACTTAAAAAAGAACAGCGATAGAATGATTACGAGCAGGATTGCGATGACGATTGCGGATGGGGGGACCCGTTCCGGAGAGCAGGAGGAGGGTGGTGCATGAAAAAATGGCGCTGGATGTTTCGCTTGGCACTGGCCGTTCTGGCGCCGGTGGTGTTGCTGTTGGGGGTGGAGGGGGCTCTGCGGCTGTTGGGCAAGGGCTGGCCCACGGCTTTTTTTCTGCGCGCGGGGAATGGGGCCTGGGTGGAAAACCCCTTCTTTGGCCTGCGCTTTTTCCCGCCGGCCCTGGTGCGTACACCGGCGCCATCCGTGATTTCCGCGCAGAAGCCTCCTGGCGCCGTGCGCATGGTTGTGCTGGGCGAGTCGGCGGCGATGGGCGAGCCGGCGCCGGCCTACGGCATGAGCCGTTTCTTGCAGGCCTTTCTTGCCGCGCGCCATCCTTCGCGTTCCTTCGAGGTGGTCAATGCCGCCATGACGGCCATCAACTCATCGGTCATTCGCGAGATTGCAGACGATGCGTTGAGCCTGTCGCCGGATCTCTTCATCCTGTACATGGGCAACAATGAGGTGATCGGGCCGTATGGACCGGGCACGGTGTTGAACGTGCCGGGTGCCTCGTCGTGGCTCACCCGGGCGCGGGTCCTGTTTACCCGGACGCGCCTTTTTCAGGCCCTGAAAAAGGCTTTTCCGATGACCGCGGGCGGGGCGCAGGAATCCTGGGCCGGCCTGGAGATGTTTCAGCAAAGAATTCCGGCGGGCGATCCGCGCCTGGCGGGGGTCTATGCTCTGTTTCAGCAAAATCTGGCCGCGATCCTCCGCACTGCGCGGGCGCAGGATGTTCGCGTTCTTCTCTGCACGGTGGCGGTGAACTTGCGGGATTGCGCGCCCTTTGCCTCCGAGCCGCCCTCGGTGGTGGATCCGGATACGAACGGATGGTGGAGGGCGTATCAGCAGGGACTGGCCTCTGCGAAAGCCGGCCAATGGACGCAGGCCGTGGCGTTCTACCAGCAGGCCGCCCTGCACACGCCTGGCCATGCGGAAACGCTGTGGCGGCTGGGACAGGCCTTTGAGCAGGCCGGCAAAGCAGAGCCGGCCCGTTCCGCCTATTCGCGCGCGCGGGATTTGGACACCTTGCGTTTTCGCGCGGATTCCAAGCTCAATGACTTGATTCGGGCGGCCTCTGGGGACCTGGGAGTCCGCTTGCTGGATTTGGAGGCGGCGCTGGCCGATCAGAGCCATCTGGGTCTGCCTGGAAAAGAATTCTTTTTGGATCATGTTCATTTCACGTTTGCCGGGAATTATCAGGCGGCCCTTTTTCTTACAATGGCTGTTGAGCAAACCCTGGGGCTGGCCCCGGAGCCTGCCGGGCGCCTGCTTTCTCCCAAGGAAATGGCCGAAGCGTTGCTCTACACGCCCTGGAGCGAGGCGGACATCCTCACGACCCTGTTGGACCGCCATGCCCGGCCGCCGTTCTTACAGCAGGCGGAGAATGAAAAAGCACGAGCCGAATGGCGGGAGCAGAGGGAGGGCTTGCTGGCCGCCCAGGCTCAATACCCGCTGGATGTCCTTCGAAAAACGGCTGAAGCCGCCATGGCCAGGCAACCCTCCGACCCCTATTTCCCCGCGGAATGGGGCCAGGTGCTGTTGGAGTTGGAGCGATATCCGGAGGCGGCACGCGTCCTGCGCGAGGCCTGCGCGCGGGCCCCGCAGAACGTTGACCTGCGCGGCCCGCAGGCGCTTGCGGAGGCTTTTCTGGGGAGGCCTGCGGAGGGGGTTCGCATGATTGTTGGAGATGAAAAACGGGAGAATCCCTTGGCCCGGCAGGTCTTGTTGCAGACGGCCCGGCGTTTATCCCTCCACGCGCGCTATCCGGAGGCGCAGGTTTTTCTCCGCAGTCTTCTACAGCAGGATCCCTCTTCTGCGGACGCCGTTATGGAGCTGGCGCACAGCCTCTTGCGCACCCGCCAGCCGGAGCAGGCGGAGCGCGTATTGCGCGAGGCCATTCCCCACAGCCGCCAGAAGGCCCCGCTCTACGAGGAGCTGGGCGTCCTGATGACCCTGCAACAACGATGGGAAGAGGCGGATGCGGCTTTTGCGCAGGCTCGGGCCGCGGCGCCACAGCGAACCGCAGGGCAGGTGAAGCAGGCGGTTTCCTGGATTGTGAGGGGGGACGCGTCCAAAGGGGAGGAAATGCTTCGCGCGGTTGTGGCGCGGGAGCCCGGCAACGGCGAGGCCTGGTACCAGCTGGGCGTGTACCGGGCTAAACTCGACCGTTGGGAGGAAGCGGCCCAATGCTTTGAGCAGGCTCAGCGAGCCGATCCTGCAAAAGAGGTGTATGGAGAAGCCCTGCAACAAATGCGCCGCCGCCAGCAGTTGATTTCTGGCTCTGGCCGCTGAAAATCAGGCCCTTGGCCATGCCGGGAACTTTATCATTCCTTTCAAGGCATGATGAAGTATTTTGGAGGGGGGGAGCGTTTGATTAAAACCCCACGGGGGGGTATTTTCCTGTTGTGGCTTGAGATCAATACATGCATACCCTGGGATATTCTTTTGTGTTGCGTGCCAGCGGGTTCGCGCTGATGGCCTGCCTCCCGTCAGCTTGGGCTGAATCTTGGATCCTTGAGGCGGGGGGCCTCTTGTCCGGAGGGGGCTGGACCAGCAATGAAGTGGTGCATTGCGTGTCTGCGGTGGGGGGCGGCACGTTGGGCGCCGGGCTCTCCTCCGCGAAGCACCGGGCGTTTTCCGGCCAGTTGAACACGTTTGTTCTGCGACCCGATTTGGATCTGAGCGGCAATGGAATTCCCGATGAAAATGATCCCGATGACGATGCGGACGGCCTCTCTGACCGCCTTGAATTGGCCGGCTCTGCATTTGATCCGTCCACCGCGACCAATCCCCGCGCGGCGGACTCCGATGGCGATGGCGTGCCGGATGCTGAGGAATCCGTGGCGGGGACCAATCCGCTGGATGCCGCCAGCATGTTGGAACTGCTGGCCGGGGTTCGCCAGGGGGGCACCTTAACGCTGGCCTGGCGCGCGCGTGGAGGGGTTGTTTATGATGTGCTTGCCGCTTTGGAGCCCGGCGAGCTTCGGCAGGAACCCCAGCTCCTGGGGCAAATGGTTGGACCCGCGGGACAAGGGGTGTGGAACGAGTCCGAGGCTTCGTTTGTGCATCAGCCCGGCTCCGCGCGGCTTGTTTATGGGATTCGTGTTTCTCCCTGATGGATCGGAGGTGTTGGATGAAGGGTTTTTGTTCTCTGGCGGTGGGGATGGCCTTGTTGATGGCGGCACAAGGGTCCTCCGCCGGCTTGATCAATTATCAAGGGCGCCTGTTGGACAGCACAGGCGTTCCGGTCAGCAGTAATGTGCTGATGACGGTGCGCCTCTACGATGGGCCTGCTTCTGAATCACCCGTTTATGACGAAATTCTCGGCTGGGTGAGTGTCGAGAATGGAATGTTTTCCTTCCTGTTTGGAACCAACGAGCAAGTGCTGGCCGGGGTCCTGCTGGACAATGATTGCTGGCTGGAAATTGAGGTGCAGGGCACGGCGCTTTCGCCACGCCAGCCACTGGCGAAGGTTCCCTATGCCATCCATGCCGCCATGCTGGGAGGGTTCAGCGCCACCTCTTTCGCCACCGGGACACCGGTGTACGCCGAGGGCGATCCGGTGTGGGT
>CAZFSE010000221.1:0-5020 GCA_964521805.1 uncultured Verrucomicrobiota bacterium | reverse complement strand
AAAAAGGACTCGCAAAAAGTTCCAATCCTTGGAAAAATAACCCCGATTTTTTCCAATCCTTGGAAAAAACGCTGAAAAAAGTTCCAACCATTGGAACTGCTGGAAAGGCTCTATGGAACGCGATGAAGTGATTGAGGTTTTCAGGAATACGCACGCCCTGCTTTCGGGGCATTTTGAACTGCGGTCGGGCTTGCACAGCGACCAGTATTTTCAATGCGCGCAGGTGTTGCAGTATCCGCGCGTGGCGGAGAAGCTGTGCCGGGCGCTAGTGGAGAAGATTCGCCGCGCGCGCGGGCGGGACCTGGAGGTGCAGGGGGTGATTGCTCCCGCGATGGGCGGGATTCCCGTCGGGCATGAGCTGGGCCGCATTCTGGATGTGCGCGCGATTTTTGCGGAGAAGCAGGAGAACAAGCTGGTGTTGCGCCGGGCCTTTACGATCCAGCCGGGCGAGCATTTTCTGGTGGCGGAGGATGTGGTGACGCGCGGTGGCCGTGTGCAGGAGACGATTGACATTGTTACCAGCCGGGGTGGCATTGTGGACGCAGTGGCGGTGCTGGTCAATCGCAGTGGTGGGAAGGCCAAGTTTGTGCCCCCGCTGTTCAGTCTGCTGGAGTGGGAGCCGGTGACGTGGGAGCCCTCCGCCTGTCCCTTATGCCAGGCGGGCGGCAAAGCGGTGCATCCGGGCAGTTGAGTTTCATCGTGTGTGGCATGAACAAGCAAAAGCACATGAACAAGCAAGAGCAGACGTGCAGGGCCGTGGGCGTGATTCCGGCGCGGTGGGGTTCCACGCGGTTTCCAGGGAAGAGCCTGGCGCTGATTGCCGGCAAGCCACTGATTCTTTGGGTGCTGGAGCGGGCGCGGCAGGCGCGTGCGCTGGATGATTTGCTGGTGGCGACGGACGACGAGCGGATTCAGCGCGTAGTGGAGGCCGCCGGATGCAGGGTGGTCATGACGCGATCAGACCACCCTTCGGGGACGGATCGCATTGCGGAGGCGGTGCAGGGCATCCAGGCGGATGTGGTGGTCAATATTCAGGGGGATGAGCCTTTGATTGAGCCGGCGCTGATTGATGAGCTGGCCGGCGTGTTGAAGTCCGGAGCCTCTTGGGACATGGCCACGGCGGCTTCGCCCATCCGTTCCACGGAGGAGCGGGATAGTCCGGCGGTGGTCAAGGTGGTCTGGGACCACGAGGGGCGGGCGCTGTATTTCTCGCGGTCTTTGATCCCATTCGAGCGGGATGTGCCGGCATTGCCTCGGAAAGCTCCTCTGCACTGGCGGCATATCGGGATTTATGGGTATCGGCGGGCTTTTCTGGAACAGCTGGTCCGGCATCCTCCCTGTGTGCTGGAGGAGGCGGAAAAGCTGGAGCAACTGCGCGCCCTGCATCTGGGCGCGCGCATCAAGGTGCTTCAGACGGAATCTTTTGGCCTGGGGGTGGACCTGCCCGAAGATGTGGCCAAGGCGGAGAAGCTGTTGTGCCAGGCGGCATCAAGCTCGGACGGGGCGGGGCGGACGGTCAAACCGGCGGCTCTTTAAGATGCGCCCGAGGGAGCCGATCACGGAGAGGATGTTTTTTGGCTTGAAGGCGGTGGGCATGCCTTCGACCCGGTCGTAGTTGAAGACCTTGACCTCCAGAAATTGAATGCCGGGGTCGCTCAACACCTTGCAGAGCAGTTCGGCCTGGTAGCCCAGCCCATACGTCTCGCTCCGGTATTTCAGCACGTTGGCCCGTCGGTGGATGACGAAGCCGTTGAAGTACTTGATGTTGTGGCCGCTGATCAAGCGCACCAGCCAGGCAAAGACCACGGAGATGAACCGGCGGATGAAATTCCGGTTGTCCCCGTTGAAGCGCATATCCAGCAACCGGGTGTCGAAGTAGGGGATGATGACATCGGCCTTGCCCACCAGATTAAACACCCGGCGGAGCGATTCCACCGGCTCAGAGTTGTCTCCAAAGATGACGATGAAATATTCGCCGCGCCCTCGCTCGGCGGCCCGGTAGTAGTTGACGCCAATGCCGGCATTCTTTTCGTTGTTGACCAGGAAAAAATTGGATTCGAGGTGATGGGTGGTGATGTAGTTCTGCACCACGTCACGGGTTTTGTCCTTGGAGGCATCGTTATAGATGAGCACCTCGTACCGGAAATTGAATTCGCCCGTGGCCTGCCGCAAGGTGTCCAGGGTGCGGGCAATCAGTCGCTCTTCATTATAGCACGGCACATAGATGGTCAGGTCAATCTGGTCTTTTTCCATGAGTTCACGTATAAGTAGTTGGTCCCAAGGCTGTCAGGATGTTA
Organism: uncultured Verrucomicrobiota bacterium; assembly: GCA_964521805.1. GTDB lineage: Bacteria > Verrucomicrobiota > Kiritimatiellia > CAIQIC01 > GWF2-57-35 > CAZFSE01. Next base: position 2,723 of record CAZFSE010000221.1, on the reverse strand, counting down.
GGTGTCCGGTTCTGGGATGACAAGTCAAAACAGGGGAGCCTCTGCGATGAACTTTTTCTTTTTAGGCGCATCCGGGTTTATTGGCCGCCATGCCCTGCAAGCGGCCCGCGAACAGGGGCATGCCGTGGCGGGGACGTATTTGAGCCAGCCGGGCGATGGTTTGATCCGGTTTGATCTGGAGAAGGATTCCCTTGGCGAGGTGCTGGGGCGGTGCGGGCTGACTCTTTCTGAGCCGGGGTGGGGTGTGTTGTGTGGAGCGGTCCGGCAGATTGACCGGTGCCGCGAGGAGCCCGAGCGGGCTCGCACGATCAATGTGGAGCGAACCCTGGCCGCCGCGCAGGCGATGGCGGAGCATGGGCTGACGCCGGTGTTTCTTTCCACCAGCTATGTGTTCGATGGCCAGAAGGGCCGGTACACCGAGCAGGACTCCCCCCATGCCATTTGTGAATATGGCCGACACAAAGTGGAGGTGGAGCGGGCCCTGCTGGCGGAGCATCCCGGCGCTTTGGTCCTGCGCATGGACAAGATTGTCGGGAGTTCGCCGCAGGAAGAGCACCTGTTTACGGAATGGCACCGGTGGCTATCCGAAGGGAAGACCTTGTCCTGCATTGAGGGGCAGGTGATGTCCCCCACGGATGTGGAGGATATTGCGCGAGGCCTGGTTGTGGCCTGCTCGGCTGGCTTGAAGGGGGTGTGCCACCTGGCGAATCCGGAGGCCTTCACCCGCGAAAGACTGGCGCGGCTGTTTTGCTCCATCCTGGGCGTCCCTGAACGAGTCACCACAAAACCTCTGAGCGATTTTCATTTCGCCGATCCTCGTCCGCTGGACTCTTCCCTGGACGCCGCATTTTTCATTCAGAAGACAGGCTTTCATTTCATGGACATGAAGGAAGTCATGGGCCGCTTCAAGCTGGGCCTGGCGGGCGGATAGGCGGTCAGGACGGCGGCCAGACACCCTGCTCGATGAGCTGGCGTGTGGCGGCTGGGGCCCAGCCGCGATTGGCGGCGGGGCTGGCGGGGGAGGGATGCAGTATCTTGCCATAGCGCACCGTGTCCCCCAGCACCTCGCGCAGGCGTGCCTCCGCAAAGGCACCCACCCCGATGGCCCATTCCGGCTGGAGGATCTCGGCCACGGCTTGAAGATGCCGGTTGGATGCTTCAAACAGCGGGCGCGATTCTTCCACCCGCAGTTTTTCCGGGATGATGTTGCTTCCGCTCGCGGACATGAAAATCAGCGGGCAGTAGTTCATGACAAAATGGTCTTTGAAGAAGTTCTCCGCGGCGCCAAAGCGTTCGGCAAAGAGGCCCCAGAGGCGGCGTCCACTGACCTCCGAGCGGCCACAATCAAAGCCATCCACCGGGCGCTTGGGATGCTCGGGACAGGGCTTGCTGACCAGCGCATAGAGTTTCATCCACGAGGTGGCGGCCTCGACCTCGCCAAACGGAACACCGGTTTGGGCCATGCCCCAGGGGCCGGGGTTCATGCCCACAAAGAGGACCCGCTTGCGGCCTGTGCCGAAGCGCTTGAGGTAAGCCTCATGCCCGGCCCACGCGTAATCCAGTGGATTATAGACGGTATGGACTGGCTCGCCAAAGCGAAGGGCGGACACGTCCTTGGAGAGTTGTTGGGCGGCGTTGATGAGTCGGGAAGGCATGATGATCAAGGCCGCGGTTCATGGATGGTGGCGCGCTGAATCAGCTCGTGCATCATTTCCACCACGCGGATGCCCTCGCTGGCGTCCATGCCTTTCAGGGAATTCTCGCCCTGGATGGCGCGGTAGAAGCGGTCCTGAACATCGAGATTGCCGTAGAGGTGGTTTCCAGTGGCGTATCGCAAACCTCCGGTCAAAACACCCCAGAGGTGCTGAACGGTGGAAAAAACGCTGGTGCGCAGGATGTCCTTGGCGGCATGCACACCGTCATTGGGCAGGTACACGTAGATATCCCGCCAGACATCAATATCCGCGACCCCCTTGTCGCCGACGATGGTGACGTGCCACTCCGTCAGGCTGGAGGCGAAGTTGATGTGCAGGTGAACGGGGATATCGCCAGGGGCGCGGTATTCGCCGGAGACCATGCGGGGGGTGTTGCGGGCGCCGGGCGCCTTCCAGACGCTGGCGTTAAGAAATTCCAACTCCCCGCCGGCCAGCCAGCGGAAGAGATAATAGAAATGGGGCGCTTCATCGAAGAAAAGCCCCAGGGGAAGCTCGTCGCACCAGGAGGGGATGTTGCGCGCATGATTGCAGAGTTGAACGCCATAGATGGCTTGGATCTTGCCGATGCGGCCATCCGCAAGATCTTTTGCGAAGCGGTGTGAGGCGCGGGCGAATTGAAAATTGTGAACGACCGCCAGCGTGAGCTTCTTCTGCGCGGCTAGGTCGCGCAGGGCGCGGCCTTGGGCGGGGTCCACCACCATCGGCTTTTCCGTCAGTACATGCTTGCCGTTTTCCAGGGCGGCGCGTGCGATCTCGTAATGCACATGAGGGACGGTCCCGATGAACACCGCATCCGCCTGGGCTTGCCATCCGGCGTCAAACTTCGCCTCCGTGGCCATATTTTGCAGGCCGAACTTGGCGGCGGTTTTTTGGGCGCGCGCCGGGTCGTTGGAAACCGCGCCGATGAGTTCAAAGTTCGGATTTTTCAAGAGAGCCGGCAGGTGGCGGTTGTTGACCACCCATCCTCCGCCCACACTGACGACCTTGATTCGTTTGTTCATAATTCAA
>CAZFSE010000220.1:0-5117 GCA_964521805.1 uncultured Verrucomicrobiota bacterium | reverse complement strand
TCGAGAGCTCCCCGGGGCGGCAGGAGATGCTTCGACACGCCGGGCGCGCATGCGCGCTGGCGGCTCAGCATGACAGACGGGCTTGACTGGGAGCAATCTGCTCCCGCGATTTATGGGAGAGCTACGCTCTGCGCCAAATGGCCAATCCCCAGGAGGCCTCCTGATCCAATGTGTATTTCCCCACCCATATCCCCTGTTTGAATAGGCCGATTATTTCCCGATAGAGCGTGCAAGCCCACGCCAGTGGAAACCGGCGTATTTTTTTCTGCCCATCACAAGCGGTTTATGGCAGAATCACATCCTATGATCAAAACCTCCGCCTCAAAACGCATCGAGGAATTGCGCCGCGAACTGGACCGGCACAACCGGCTCTACTATGTGGAAGCCCGCCCGGAAATCTCTGACCGCGATTACGACCGCCTGTATGACGAGCTGAAGCAACTCGAAGCCGGGCATCCGGAGCTGGTCACGCCCGACTCCCCCACTCAGCGCGTGGGCGGCGCGCCCCTGAAGGAGTTTCAGAGCATCCGCCACCTCCAGCCCATGATGTCGCTAGACAACACCTACGACGCCCAGGATTTGCGGGAGTTCGACCGGCGGGTCCACAAACTCCTGCCCGGTGAGAAAGTCGAGTACATCCTGGAGCCGAAGATTGACGGCGTATCCGTCAGCTTGCGCTATGAGCAGGGCCGGTTCACTCTGGGCGCCACGCGGGGGGACGGGACCACGGGCGATGACATCACCGCCAACGTAAAGACCCTGCGCGCAATCCCCTTGAGCCTGAATACCGATTTTTTCCCGCCGGCCCTGCTGGAGGTCCGGGGCGAAGCCTTCATGCCGGTGAAGGGGTTTCACCGGCTCAATCAGGCCCGCCTGCAGGCGGGCGAAGAACCCTTTGCCAACCCTCGCAATGCCACCGCCGGCTCGCTGAAACAGTTGGACCCACGCATTGTGGCCCAGCGCCCGCTCTCTGCCGTTTTCTATGCCGTGGGCGCCACCCAGGGGATCACGTTTCAAACCCATGAAGAAGAGCTTGCCACCCTGAAAAGCATGGGCCTCCCCGTTCCACAGCTCTGGTGGAAATGCGCGGATATCGAAGAAGTCATCCAGCGCGCCCTGGAGTTACAGCAGAAGGAAGCGGATTTGCCCTATGAAATAGATGGCGCCGTAATCAAGGTCAACCGGCTGGAGCAATGGAAACGCCTGGGCTCCACCGCCAAGGCGCCCCGTTTTGCCATCGCCTACAAATACTCGCACGAGCAGGCCCAAACCCGGCTGAACGGCATCACGGTGCAGGTCGGGCGCACCGGCACACTGACCCCGGTGGCGAAGCTTGAACCCGTCCTGCTCAATGGCTCGACCATTTCCCGCGCCACCCTCCACAACGAGGAGGAAATCCGGCGCAAGGACATCCGGGTCGGTGATACGGTCGTCATTGAGAAGGCCGGCGAAGTCATCCCGGCCGTGGTCTCGGTGGTACTGCAGGACCGGCCCCCAGAGGCCCGCCCATTTGATCTTTTTGAGCATACCGGCGGGAAATGCCCCGCCTGCGAAGGGCCCATCCGGCGCGACCCTGAATTTGTCGCCTGGCGGTGCGAGAACATCGCCTGCCCGGCCCAGCTCAAACGGACCCTTCAGCATTATGCCGCGCGACGCGCCATGGATATCGAGAACCTTGGGGAAGTGCTGGTGGGGCAATTGGTGGATCAAGGCTTGGTACACGATGTGGCCGATCTCTACACGCTTTCACAGGAAGCCTTGGCCGGACTGGAGCGCATGGCCGAAAAATCCGCCGGCAACGTGTTAACCGCCATTGAAGAGAGCAAGAAACGCGAATTGTGGCGGCTGATTCACGGCCTGGGCATCACACACGTGGGCGAAGGCGCGGCCCGCAAACTGGCGGAAGCGTTCCGAACCTTGGAAGCCCTGATGGCGGCCACCGTAGAAACGCTTCAGGCCCAAAAAGACATTGGCACGGTGATGGCCGGCTCCATCTTTGATTTCTTCCGGAATCCCCGCAATCTCGCGGTGATCGAGAAATTGCGGGCGGCCGGAGTTCAGTGTGATGCCGCAAACCCTTCCCCCGCCCCCACCTCCAGAGGCCCCTTTGCGGGGAAAACGGTTGTCCTGACAGGAACCCTGGCCGCCTGCTCCCGCGAAGAAGCCAAAGAAGCCCTGCGCCAAAAGGGCGCTCAGGTCACCGATAGCGTCAGCAAAAAGACGGACTACCTGGTGGCCGGAGAATCGGCAGGCTCCAAGCTGGACAAAGCCAGGGCGCTGGGGGTCAGAGTGCTGACAGAGGAAGAATTCCGTGATTGGTTGCGGCGCTAGCATCCTTGCCGATGCCGTGCGTATGGATGGAATCCTCCCTGAAAAATGCGTCAAAGAGCGGGTGCAACCGGTCGAGATACTCCTCCATCGCCAGCGGGATGATCTGCGCATACTGGTTGAGCCGGATGAGCCCGTTGATGATGGCGTCGTTTTTACAGATGCCCTCCAAGCGGTTAACCATCGCCTTGTTCAGCGCCTCCACTTCCCGGTAAATTCTCAGGAGCCCATTGAGCTCCAAGCCACTGCTCCAACCCTTGCGGTGAGCCACATAGCGGCTGAGCAAATACATCGTCACCACGCGGTACAAGGTTTCATCGTCCGTCGAGCCCGGCAGGTGAAAGCGGGCCATGGGCCGAAAGGAAGACAGCAAGGGACAGCCAGCGGTGGACATGATCAACCCCATCAGGGAAGAAAGCGCCCGTTGAGCCGTTGTGGTTTGCACAAACTTGCGTTCAGGCGTCGTCACCTCCATGTCCACGACCTGATAGGATTCGATATCATGGCAATTCTCCACGATTGGGCATAATTGCGCGGCCACCGGGCAGGGTTCGCCTTCGGCAACCTTCAGGCGGCAGTTGGGGCACCTGTGGAACTCCATGCGGCACCACTCCGGCAAAGGGGAATCCGGGCGGTTCAGCAGGTCAAAGGACAAGGCATCAAAGCGCAGGCTGAGGTCAAACCTCCGCTTGATAGCCGGAAAGGAACACTGATAGTTGATCGCAATGGGTTCGCCGGATGCCTTCATAATCCCCTCTCACCCCTTCTAATACCAATCTCATCCAAAAAAGTAAAAAAACAACAGGGCATCCCGGTGGGGATGCCCTGTCTTAAACCACTTGAGCAAACGCTCTACGGAGTCGCCGCCGTGGTTGTCGTCTGAATCAACCCCGCCGTGCCCGCCGAAAGGCCATCCACACTGCCACTGCCTGCTCCCACCTCAATCCACGAGCCCTGCAAACGGTACTGGGTATTGGCTTCCGTGATTTCATAGGTGGTATACGAGGCGTTATCCCTCGTGCTCGAGTTTTCTGTTGTGATGGACTGTGTTCGGGACAATTCAACGCCCGATTCACGATCAAACCGCACTTCCGTCGTAACGACCTGCGAGCCGCCATTGGGCAGAGGGGTCACTTCGACGGTTGTATCAATCCGGTTGGTGGAATCAAAGGTTGTCGTGGTGGTCACCCGGGTTCCGCCATCGCTGGAAGTGGTCGAGGAGCTGTCCGACGAGGCCGTTGTGGTCCCGCGGATATCCGTGACCGCCACGGCATGAACCACGCCGACAAAGTTGATCTCGCGTCCGCCCGCCGTATTGTCATTGCCCGTGAAGTTGATCTGAGCCTGAGCCAGATTGGCGCCCTGCGGGAAGGTGCCGTTGTTGCCGCTGGCGACGGCGCCCGGCGAACCCACGGTGCCGCGATAGGTACTGCCGTTATTATCCGTCACTTCCAGCGCATTGCCCGAGTGATGAACAATCAGCGTGGTCACCGGAGCACCCGCTTTGGAGGCCACCAAGCGTCCACCGCTCATGGTGCCCTTGTACACCCCGGAAAAATTCAGCTCCATCCCAGCGCCTTGGGACGTATTAAAACTGTTGTCTCCACTGCCACCCCATTCACACCCCGTCAACAGCGCCACACCCATGGCCGCCACCACACCGGCTAAAACGATTGACTTCATCGGCTCTCCTTTGTCTTTTTTCCAATGGTTCCGCATACTTTTAATCTCATTCCTTGCTGTGGTCAAACCCAAACCACCCCTTATTGGGTGGACACCATCCAGACACGATACACCCGCATCGGCGTGGCAAAGGCATCCTGGATTTGGCCTGTGGCACTCGTGGCCACGACAGCTCCCAGCGGCTGCCACTGCCATTGCCCATTGACGGTGGTATCCGCAAATTCAACCAGGTACTGCGTGCCAGGATACGCCGGCCATTCAATGATGGCGGGCGATCCATTCATGATGGACTGAATATCCGGCACGGGGACATCACTTGCCGGGATGTTCAGCACGGTATTGTTCTCATCCAGCGTTCCAAAGGCGTAGTCACCCAAAGGCAACAAGCCGAAGTGGAAGAACCCACTGCCGTCCGTCACCATGTTGGTGATCCCCAAGCCATCCGAATTGACACCCATCAGGTTCACCTTCACACCGGCCAGCGGTCCCAGCAGATTGGTCATCACGCCGGAAATCTCCGCGGCCTGGAGGACCGCCACATCATCAATGTACCATCCACCCCCAACGCCCGCCGCATCGGACTGCAGGGTAAAGCGGAAGTACACATTGGGCTCATTGGCCAGATTATCCAGGGGGATGACCACCTTGCGCCAGCGGCCGTGGCTGTTGAACGCATTGTTGCGGTTGGGCAACAGCGGGAGATCCGGTCGCGACAGGCCGGAAACACGCGTGTTGATATCCGCGGGCGTAACAGGGCGGACCGCCTCGACCCGCACCACATCGTTCGAGTCATACAGATCCAAGAACTCGTGGAATACGAGGAAGTAGCTGTTCACATTATTGGTTGCCGTCGCATTGACCGGCGGAATGGTCAGGCTCATCAACGGACTGAAGAGCGACATCACCGCATCGTTGGGATACGTTCCATTCAGCGCCGTCCCATAGCACCAGCGGCCGCTGTAGGCGTATCGAGGCGCCGCGTTGGTTCCAATGCCTGAATTGTCCGGCACACCACGCTTCCAGACGTTCTTGGGATTGAACGGATTCTCCAGCGTGTATCGGCTGTACCACAAGGATGTCTGCTCCGGACGCTCCGCATCCACACC